>JAJZYS010000222.1 GCA_021797925.1 Bacillota bacterium | reverse complement strand
CGGCGGGCCCTGAAGCTTGAGGTCATCTACGAGGCGACGAAAGGGTGCTACAGCCCGAACAAGGGTCGGCCGTCGGTGGACCCTACGGTGGCGTTCCGGATGATCCTGCTGGGCTACCTCTACAACCTGTCGGAGAAGCGGATGTGCGAGGAAGTGGCGATGCACGCGGGCTTCCGCTGGTTCTGTGATCTGGACTTCAACTCGTCGGTGCCGGACCGGACCACGCTGGTGAAACTGCGTCGGCACACGTGGGGCGAGAAGGTCTTTCGGCAGGTGATGGAGGCCATCGTGGGGCAGTGCATCGAGGCAGGGCGGTGAAAGGGAAGGCAGCGGTGGTGGACGGCTCTCAGGTGCGGGCCCGGGCAGCGGTGACGAGTCTGGAGGCGATCGAGCCGGTTCAGTCGATCGAGGAGTACTGCAACCGGTTGGCGCAGGAGGATCCGCCGCAGGCCGCCGCGGAGCAGAAGCCGCCCGACGATGATTCCTCCAATGGGGGATCTGGGACGGCACGCAAGGCTGGAGACCCTGACTTCCATGGGGAGCGATTCTCCAATCGGACGCACCGGTCCAAGACCGATCCCGACGCCCGGCTGTTCAGCAAGGGCGATCGCGTTGGCGCCCAGCTCAGCTACCTCGTGCATGATCTCATGGACCTCAAGTCGGGAGTGATCCTCGACACCACGGCATCGCGGGCCTATGGTGCATTGGAACGGGAGGCTGCGCTCGCCTTGGTGGACAACGTCGCCAAGGTCCATGGCGGCCGAGTTGCTCTGCGATACCTCCTGATGGATGCCAACGACACGTCGGCCGCGTTCTTGGCCGATGTCCTGGCACGTGGTCTCGAGCCGGTGGTGCCGACGAAGACGCTGTCGAAGGCGGCTATCCCAGGCCCCTTGCGCAAGCGTGTGATCCCGGTTGAACTGGCCCGCTCCCATCGTCGCCACGTTCGGGCCGCGCTGGCAGCGCAGCACGTCCGCAACCGCACCCGGCCGCCACAACTCGCTCGCGCCAGAACCCGCATAGAACGCCTCTTCGCCGAAGCCAAGGAATCTCATGGACTCCACCGCGCGAGAGGCATCGGGCTCCAGATGATGAACATCCAGGCACTCCTGACCGCCACCGTCCAGAACCTCCGGCGGCTGGCCAAGACGTACCGGACCGCAGGAGCGGGCGAAGCCAGGCTCCCTTCTGCCAGCCTGGCGTGTCCCTCCCACTGGCTCCACTCCCTCCTCGCCCAAGTCGCTCGCTCGATTACTCAACCCACTTTCTCGCTGAACTTTTAACCTTCGCCGAGCACCTGGTCCAGTTTCTCAATCAGGCCAGGAAGGTCATTCCGGAGCACATCCCAAACGATCTCAAGGTCGACTTCGGTTCAGCCGTGGATCAAGAGGGTCCGCATGCCGCGCATCTGGGCCCATGGCAGGTCGGAGTGCGCTCCGGGCTCACCTTGGTCGAGGCTTCCCCGATCACCTCGATGCCGCGAATGACCACCCACTGCTTCTCTTCATTGGCGAGAAAGCGCTCATGGTCGACGCCTTCAGTGAACCGCAGGACCTTGCGTGCGGTGTCGCGCATGTCGGCAAGGTACGGACGGTCAGTGTGGAGCGACATACAGCACACGCCTGCGCCGCAGAACGTCCTCACGAATGTACTCCCTGAGCAGATGCTTGTACACGAGGTCGACCTTGCGGCCTAAGATGGCCTCAAGCTCCTCCTGCATGGCGACAAATTCGGCGATCTTACGCTGGTGCTCTGGGCCAGGCTCCAAGAGCACGTCCACGTCACTCTCGTCGGCGAAATCATCGCGCAGGACGGAGCCGAACAGCGCAAGCTCCCGCACGTGATGCCGCCGGCAGAAGTCGGCGACCGCCTCCATGGGAACGGGAATGCGGATCGTCTCCTGCATGTCCTTCATGATCTCACCTCTTGTGGCCATTATACTCGCAGGCGGATGGCTCCGGTTTCTCCGACCCCGCATACGGGGTGGGCCCTGGGGTCGACGTGCCGCCCACACGTCTACGGCCGTCTGGCGCGAAAGGCGCCCTCATGGGCAGCCCGCAGGGTCGGCGGCAGTCAGTCCTTCGAGAAACGTCTTCGCAAGCTGTAGCGCCGTGCGCACCCCGCCGATGGACCGCCACATGCTCCGCGGCGGCGGGCTCGCGCAGCAGCGGGTACAACGCGCCCTGTGCCGCTCAGTCGCCTGCAGGGCGAGACGCGGCGCCAGCAGGCCGATCGTCTCCGAAAGCCGCAGGATCGCGATGAGCTCGCGACATGCACCGGGCCGGGCGGCGAGCACGGCGTCCCGGTGGCGTGGGTGGACCCCCAGGCGGTGCGCCGGCTCCTGACGGCCCTCAGGGCGGTGTAGGGTCTCGCGCACCGGTGCGCGGGCCGTCGTCCTCGCCCGCGCGCACGGCCTGGAACATGCGCTCCAGGGCGTCGACATACGCCAGGAGCGCGCTGCGGCCCGCCGGGGTGGCCTGGCACGTGGTTCGCGGGCGCCTTTTCACGAAGTCCTTGCGCACGGTGATGTAGCCCGCGTCCTCCAGGGCCTGCACGTGGCTGCCCAGGTTGCCGTCGGTGAGGCCCAGGGCGTCCTTCAGCGCGGTGAAGGTCGCCGACTTCTGCGCCACGAGGATGCACATGATCCCGAGCCTGGCCTTGGCGTGAATCGTGTCGTCGATCCCGTGGAGGATGCCCTCATCCACGGCCTTCGCGCCGCCTCAGGCCGCCGAGCCCCGTGACCATCGTGGCGCCGCCCGCGAGCACGCCCACCAGCGCCTGCTGCAGCGCCGGGCTGACCGCGAGGAAGGGCGCCGCGACGGAGACGGCGGCGATCCACAGGCCCAGCGCCAGGAAGACCGGCGCGTCGAACATGAGGCCGCCCACCGCGTACCACGTCCCCACGGCCAGCGGCCACACGAAGAACGCGGGGCCGGGCGGGGCGAGCTGGCCGCGGGCGGCGAGGAGAAGCGCGCCGAGGCCGAACCCGAGGAGGATCAGGCCGGACCAGAACCACTTGCGCACGAGGTAGGGCACCTGACCGTGGGAGCGGCCCAGGTGCACGCCGATCCAGGCGCTGGCGAGGGCGCCTACGGCGTCGAGCCCCAGCCACAGCGGGCCCACCCGGCCGCTGGGCGTCCCCACGGCCGGCAAGAGGTAGCCCACGACCCAGATGGCGCCCCACAGGGCGAAGAACGGCGCTCCTCCCGTGGTGGCGCCTCTCCTCGCGTCCGAGAGGAGACGCTTGATGAGCCTGAGGTCGTTCAGGGCTTCGTCGACGTCCATGATCCTCAACCTCCCAAAGTACTCTGTACAGCAGAGTAACTGGATCCCAGGATCCTGTCAATCCCCCTCGCTGGACGAGCGGGCCGCAATGCTATACATTGGATAGCATTGCAACGTCGGGGCGGCGCCGCATGATCGGACGGGACCGCCGGAAAGGCGGCGGGAATGGCCGAAAAGAGCGGAGTACGGCCCCGGGAGGATCCCGGGGCCCGGGAGCGGCCGTCTCCCACCCGGTGGACGGCCCTGGGGTGGATCACCCTGGCGGAGCTTCTGGCCATGAGCGTGTGGTTCAGCGCCTCGGCCGTCACCTCGGCCCTCAGTCGCCAGTGGGGACTCTCGGCGGGAGCCGCGACCTGGCTCACCGCGTCAGTCCAGCTGGGATTCGTCGCGGGGGCCCTCTTCAGCGCCACGCTGGGCCTGGCGGACCGCTTCCGCCCGCGGGTGCTGATGGGCTGGGGAGCGTTCGGGGCCGCGCTCACGACCGTGGGCCTGGTGGGGCTGGCCCATGGGGGCCTGGGACCGTTCGCCTTGCGCGCGTTGACGGGCGTGTGCCTGGCGG
>JAJZYS010000029.1 GCA_021797925.1 Bacillota bacterium | reverse complement strand
CCGATCCGCGCCACCGGGCTCGTCGCCCCCGCTGCCACCGCCGCCCGTCGTCAGCGCCCGGGTGTCGTTCACGGCCGGGGTGGCAGGCGAGCGGCTCGACGGGCGGGCGATGCCCCCGGCGCCGCTCTACCCGCCGCGGGTGACGCTGCGCCTGAGCCGCGCGAGCGTGGTGGTGACCACCACCGTCGCCAGGACCCCCTCGCCGCCCCTGCCGGCCCCGTTTCAGCGCGACGGGGTGCTCCTGGTGTCCGTGCGCCAGTTCGTGGCGGCGCTGGGGACGACGTGGAGCCTTTCCGCCGGGGGTCTCCTGCGCTTTTACGGGGCCAGGGGGCCGGTGACGCTCAATCTCTCGCGCCACGGGGTGCTCCGGGACGGCCAGTGGTTCGCCGGCGCCGCGCGGCTCGGGGCTCTGGCGGGAGCCCGGGTGACGACGCGCCCCGGCGGGGTGGAACTCACCTTCGGACCGGGGGCGTGAGCCTCAGGCCGGCTGCCGCCGGCGCAACCACGGCCGGTGGGTCCCGAAACGGCTCAGGAGCACGGCCCCGAGCCCCGTCAGGGGGACGAGGAGGGTCGCCAGGGCGCCGAGGAGCGGGATGAGCCCCACCACGAGGAGCGAGATGGTCCCCAGGCCCAGCTCCAGCGCCGGATGCAGCCCTCGCCCCCGGTCCAGGGAGGTCCAGAGGGAGCGCCCGACCCAACGGGTGCCGGCCACGCCGCCCATCACCCCCGCCGCGAGGTAGAAGAGGGCCAGAAACGGGATGAGGAGCACCCCCACCAGGGTGACGGCGAGCGCCACCGCGGCGGGGACGAAGAGGATCGCGGCCAGGATTCCGGTCAGCAGCGACCGGCCGGTCTCCCCGCCGATGGTCTCGTCGATCCCCGCCATGGCTCCGGGGAAGAGCGCCAGCAGGATGACGCCCAGCACCCAGCCGGCCAGCATCCACGCGATCCGGAGCAGGATGCCGAGCCACGTCAGCGAGAAGGCCATGAACCCGAAGGCGGGAGCGGAGCCGGCGACGGGGCTCAGCACGAAGGTCAGGTGGGAGAGGCCCCCGAGGGTCTGGGCGAGGCCGACGACGTGGGCGCCCGAGCCCAGGGCGGCGTCGAGCCGGGCGCGCGAGAGCCGCCGGGCGACGTGGACGCCGCCCTGGGCGACGGCCCCCGGGGAGCGGCTGACCCAGCCCCTCGCCACGTCGACGGGGCCCAGGACCCGCGCGCCCGGGAGCAGGGTCACCGACCCCAGTCCCACGCGGATGGCGCCGCGCACCCGGCCGCTCACCTCGACCCGGCCCCGGGCGACCTCGACCTCCGCGCCCACCCGGCCGCTCACCCGGACGGTGCCGGCGTGAACCCGCACGTCCCGGGCCACCGATCCGCGGACGTCCGCCGCGCCCGTGTCCACGACGAGACTCCCGGCGACAGCGCCGTGGCGGGTCACGGTGGCGGTGCCGACCCCCACCCGGGCGTTTTCGGCCACGGTGCTCGAGACCGTGAGCACCCCGGTGCCCAGCGTCGCGCCGCCGGACACCGGGCTCAGGACGGTCAGGGTGCCGAAGCCCTCCTCGACGCCGCCCGCCAGGGGGCTCGTGACGACCACGGTGCCCAGGCCCCCGGCGTGGGCCGAGGCGGCGCCGGGAAAGAGGACGATCGTCGCCGCGAGGAGGGCGGCGGCCCACCCGGCCCCGAGACGGCGGGGGCCGCCGAGGACCGCCTCCCGGTCGGGCGTGGCCCGGCCCGGCGCCCTCACGCCCCGGCGCGTTTGAAGGTCACCTCGAGGCCGTTGCCCTCGGGCAGGAGCAGGCTCTCGGCGTCGGGGCGGGTGCGCACCGCGCCGAGGTACTCCGCGAGCTCCTGGGCGTGGCTCAGGGCGTTGTCCGCGAGCAGCAGGCCGCCGGGCCGGAGCTTGGGCCACACCTCCTCCAGGTACAGCGCGTAGTCGTCCTTCCAGGCGTCGAGGAAGACAAGGTCCCAGGGACCCTCGAGCGACGCCAGCGTCATGCGGGCGTCGCCGGGCACCAGCGTGATCCACGGCTCGAGCCCCGCCTCCCGGTAGGTGGCGCGGGCCATCTCCACCTTCACCGGGTCGCGCTCCAGGGTCACCACGCGGCCGCCCGTGTCCCGGGCCGCCTCCGCGAGCCACGTGCCCGAGTACCCGGCGGACGCGCCCACCTCGAGGATGCGCCGGGCCGAGGTGGCGTGCACCAGGAGCGAGAGCCACCGCCCCTCCTCCCGGGGCACGCTCCACAGCGGCACCCCCTCGCCCTGATCGGCGCGGAGCTTCTTCGCCTCGAGTTCCCGGCGGACCGCCTCCACCCGCTCGTCCACGCCCGGACCCCCTTTCGTTCCAGGGAGCTACTTCCGCGCGCCCCCGCGCATTCCCTACCGCAGGGATGACGCCCCCGCCAGCCGAATGCAGAGCCGGCTGCACGCGAAAGGAGACTGACCTTGGCGTACCTCATCCCCGACGACCCCGCGCTCTTAGGCCTGCGCCACCTCATCCTCATCGGCGGCGGCCGGGTCCGCCACCCCGTGGCCCGCTCGTCGCTCGTCCCCTACGTGGCGGAGCTGTGGGACCACGCGCCCCGGCGCTGGCTCTTCGACAGCTTCTGCCTGTGGCCCAACCACGCCCCCTCGGGCCGGATGATCGACGCGGACGTGAACCTCGGCACGACGGTGTCGGGCGAGGGCGACTTCCGCGCGGTCCCGGTCCCCGACCCCGCAGAGCTTCGCGACTGGGAGGAGGTGCTCGAGACCTACTTCGGGGCCGCGGGGTCCCTCGGGGCGCTCGACGCCGCGGTGGAGGAGGTCGCCGCGGCGCTCGGCGCGCCGCCCTCCCCCCGCAACGTGGTGCTCACCATCCCCTACCCCTCGCCCCGCCAGGAGCGCTTCGGCCGGGTCGGCGAGCGCGAACTCGACTTCACCACCCGGACCCAGAGCCTCGACGGCGCCACGCGGGCGCGCCTCGAGGCGGTGGAGTGGTTCACCACCCGCTGCCGCGAGCGCTTCGCCCAGGGCGGCTACCGCCACCTGCGGCTGCTCGGGTACTACTGGACGTTCGAGACGGTGTACCGCGCGTGGGACGTGGACGACCACTGGCTGCTCAAGGAGCTCAGGCGCCGGCTGCCCTTCGAGCGGCTCCTCTGGATCCCGTTCTACGCGAGCTACAACGTGCACCTGCTCGACGACTACCGGGCGTACTACTTCGACGCCGCGTTCCTGCAGCCCAACCACCTCTTCTACGGCGCCTCGGCGGGCAAGACCGTGGAGCAGGCCGCCCGCGACGCCCGCCACCGCGGCGCGGGGGTGGAGATGGAGTACGACCCCTTCCTGCCGGCGGCGCGCATCTCGGCCGCGGAGCGCCATCGCCGCTTCGCCCGCTACCTGGACGGCGGCGTGACGTACGGGTACATGCGCGAGTCGGCCCTGGCGTGGTTCGACGGCGGGCTGGGGCTTGCCGCCATCGAGGCGGGGGAGGTTCCCGCGGAGCGGCCCGTCTACACCCAGGTGGCCCGGTTCGTGCACCGCGAGTACGAGCCGGGCGACCTCACCCGCGCTCTTCGAGCCCCTCGCGCCTGAGCGCGCTGATCCCCACCCCGACCGCCACGGCCAGGGCGGCGAAGACGAGCCACACCTGGCCGGGGGCGTGCCGGGCGACGGCCGCGTCGTAGAGCCCGCCGCCCAGCACGCTGCCCAGGCCCCCGCCCAGGGCGACCGCCAGCGAGGCGAACCCGAAGTAGCTCCCCAGCTTGCTGGCGGGCGCCAGCTGGGCGGTGAGGGCGTTGATGGCGGGCGACATGATCATGTTGCCCAGCGAGTACAGGCAGATGGCCACCACCCAGCCGGGGAAGCTCCCCGAGAGGGCCATGACGGCGAAGCCCAGGGCGATGGCCCCCAGCGCCGGGCCCAGGGCCACGCCCATGGCGCGTCTGAGCTCCAGCCAGCGCAGGAGCGGGTACTGCACGGCGATGGCCAGGCCGGAGTTGATGGCGAGCAGCGTCCCCACGGGCGTGAGGCTGCCCGCGAGGCGCGCCACATAGAGCGGCAGCGTCACGTTGGGCTGGGTGGCCAAGAACCAGTAGCCCACGAGCAGGGAGGAGAGGAGCAGGAAGGGGCGGTTGCCCGTGATCTCGCGCAGGGGCAGCCGCGTGGGCGGGGCGTGGGCCGGGGCCGCGAGCACGTGCCGGGGCATGGCCCGGGCGGTGTAGACCCCGGTGGCGATGAACATCCCCCCGGCGGTCAGGGCCACCGCGGGCCAGCCGGCGGCGTCGAGGATCACAAGGCCCGCCAAGGGGCCCAGCATCGCCCCCACGTTGGCCAGGGCGGCCGAGAGCGCGAAGGAGCGCAGCACCTCGTCGCCGCGGCTGAGGCGGGTGAGCGCGGCCCGCCCCGGCGCGTCGAAGAGCGCGCCGCCGGCGCCGGCCATGAGCGCCATGGCGAGGAGCACCGGCAGCGACGGGGCGAAGCCCATGGCCGCGAAGCCGACCCCGCGCACGCTGTAGCCGATGAGCATGGACCGGCGGTAGCCCACCCGGTCCGCCCAGGCGCCGCTCAGGAGGTTGCCGGCCTGCTGGCTGAACTGCCGCAGCGCCAGGACCGTCCCCACCACCGCGGCGCCCAGGCCCAGCGCGTGCGTGAAGTGCAGCATCAGGTACGGGGTGATGACGAAGAAGCCGAAGTTGGTGAGCGCGGAGTTCACGATGATGACCCGGCGGGCGCTCACCCGCTCGCCCTCGGTGACGGGCCGGGGACGGCTCAAGGCGAGAGGGCCGCACCCGGCCGCCTCTGCCCGTCCCCCTGGCGCCGGCGGGCCGCCGGCGCCGCCGCCCGCCGAGCCTTGGCGCTCGGCCTGGTGGCAGGTGTGTGCACGTGTCCATCCTTCGCCGGGAGCGTGGGGAATAGCAGCACCAGTGTACCGCACGCACGCTCTGCTGTCCGCAGCCCGAGAGCGGGCGCTGGCGGGCCCCAGGGGGGAATCTTCCCCCCCTGGTCCCGCCTCCCACGTGGATTCGCGGCTGAGCGCCGCGACCGCCGGCTGGCCGGCTCTGACAACCTATGATAAAATCATGAGTTGTCTGGAGGTGGACTGGATGGGACAGCGCGTCCTCATGATCTCCCTTCACGGCGACCCCCTGGCGACGCCCGGCGGCCCGCAGTCGGGTGGCCAGAACGTCTACGTGCGGAGCCTGGCGGGGGGCCTGTGCGAGAGCGGGCATGAGGTGGACGTGATCACCCACCGCTACGATCCCCGGCTGGCGAGCCTGGAGATCGCCCCCGAGGGGTTCCGGGTCCTGCGGATCGACGGCGGCCGCCTCGAGCCCATCAGCACGACGAGCTTCTTCCCGTTCCTCCCGGCCATGCTGGAGGAGGCCCTCGCGCGCGCAAAAGCCGAGCGGCCCTACGACGTCCTGCACACCCACTACTGGCTGTCGGGCTGGGTGGGCCAGCGGCTCTCGGAGCGGCTGGGACTGCCGTGGGTGCACACCTTCCACAGCCTGGGCCACGTGAAGCGCCGGGTCGGCGGGGAGGCGGTGGCGAGCGAGCGGCTCCTGGCCGAGGAGCGCATCGCGCTTGAGGCCGGCGCCGTCATCGCCACCTCCCCCGTGGAGGCGGCGGAGATCCGGCAGATGACCGACGCCCTGGCCCGGGTCGAGGTCGTCCTCCCCGGCATCGACCTGGAGCACTTCGCCCCGGGGGATCCCGCCGAGGCCATGGCGCGCCTCGGGGTCCAGGGCGAGCGGCCCATCCTGTTCGTGGGGCGGCCGGTCCCCGCCAAGGGGCTCATGACGCTCGTCGCCGCCCATCGGCAGCTTCGCGCCCCGCGGCCCCCGGTGTGGGTGGTGGGATCGGGCCACGAGGCGGCCCGCCCCGGCTGGGTGCACTGGGGCGCCCGGCCGCACCGGGAGCTGCCCGACTTCTTCCGGTCCGCCCTGCTGCTGGCGGTCCCGAGCCACTACGAGTCCTTCGGCCTGGTCGCGGCCGAGGCGGCCGTCTGCGGCTGCCCGGTGGTGGCCTCGGACGTGGGGGGGCTTCGCACCAGCGTCTGCGACCGGGTGAGCGGCGTGCTGGTGCCGCCCCGGGACGTGAACGCCTGGGCGCAGGCCATGCAGCGGCTCGTCGACGACGACGAGGTCCGCTCCCGCTACGCCGTCCAGGGCGCCCGCTGGGCGCGCCAGGTCTTCGACTGGCGGGTGCTGGTGGAGCGGGTGCTCGGGGTGTACGCCTCGGTGACGCGGGGGGCCGTGCGCCGTGCGGCTTCTGGCGTGTGACCTGGACGGCACCCTGCTCGAGCCCGAGGCGGGGACCCGGGACTTTTGCCGGCGGTGGGAGACGGTCCGGGACGTCCACCTGGTGTACGTGACCGGGCGCACCTGGCCGGGCACCCGAGGGCTCCTGGGGCGGGTGATCCCCGTCCCGGACGCGGTGGTGACCGCCACGGGCACCGAGGTCCGCTGGCGCGACGGGAGCCTGGATACGCGCTTTCACGAACGCCTGGCCGCCGGGTGGGATCCGGCCGCGGTGCTGGCGGCGCTCTCGGGGTTCGTGCGCCTTCCCGCCGGAGACGCCCCGCTCAGGTTCACGGTGGCCGCCGACCGGGCCCAGGTGGAGGCGGCCCTGCGGCGCCAGGGCGCGCGGGCCGCCGTGATCCCCGCGGACCCGGGGGTCGTGGACGTGTGCCCCCGGGGCGCGGGGAAGGACCGCGCCCTCGCGTACGTGGCCCGCCGCCTCGGAGTGGGCGAGGGCGACGTGTGGGCCGTGGGCAACGCGCCCAACGACGGGCCCATGCTCGGCTCCGGGGTCGTCGGGGCGGTGGTGGCCAACGCCGACCCGGCCTTCGCGCGGTCCCTGCCGGCGCGGGTGATCCGCTGCCACAGGCCCGGCGCGCTCGGCGTGCTGGAGCTTTTGGAGCGGATGCTCGGGGGCCGAGCGGGCGGGCGGAGCTGAATCCCGGGCCGCGCCCGCTTGGATCCGGGGCCGGGTTGGGATACAGTGGTGGTGGATCGGACAGGAAGGCCGCGCCCCGGGACGGGGCGCGACGACACGGGAGGGATGGCGGTGGCGGTGGGTCTGGCCCCGGGGGCGAAGTGCCCCGACGTGACCCTGGTCGGCGGCGACGGCACGCGCACGAGCCTGGCGGCACAGGCGCAGCAGGGCCCCCTGGTGGTGGTGTTCTACCACCTCGCGTTCACGGGCGGCTGACAGCAGGAACTGCAGACGATCCAACAGGTGTTGGACAAGCTGACTTCCAAAGGCGCCCAGGTGGTGGGCATCAGCATCGACAGCCAGTTCGTGCAGAAGGAGTTCGCCGCCCGGAGCGGCCTTGGCTACCCGCTCCTTTCGGACGCGAACCGGGAGGCGGCCCGCGCCTTCGACGTGGTGCTGGGGGAGGTGGCGGGGATCCGGGACGTGGCCGACCGTGCCGTGTTCGTCTTCCAGGGGGGCGTCGTCACGTACCGGTGGATGGGGGAGGTCTCCGGACAGCCGGACCCCGCGGCCGTCGTGGCCGCCCTGGGGTGAGGCCCGGCCGCCTCGGAGGGTGACCCGCCCGGCACTGGATCGAGAGCTCCCCGCCGGCTTTGGCCGGCGGGGAGCTCTCATCTGGCCCGGCGCCGGTGCGCCGTGATACCATCGCCTCGAGTCGGCGCCCGGACGGGGAGCGCGCAAGTCCTCCGGCCGCCCCGCCGGGCGCGCCGCCTGGGAGGGGGACGAAGATGCGGGTGTGGATGGGAATCGACGTGGGCACCCAGGGGGTCCGGGCGGAGGCGGTGAGCCTCGACGGGACCACCCGCGGCGAGGGCACGCGGGAGCTCGAGACGACCCTGGGGCCCGACGGCAGCGCCGTGCAGTCGGCCGAGGCGGTGTGGGGCGCCCTTGTCGGCGCCGTGCAGTCGGCCGTCGGCGCGCTGCCCCCCTCGGCCCGGGTGGAGGGCGTGGGGCTTGACGCCACGTGCAGCCTCATGCTGACCGACGCCGACCTCAGGCCCCTGACGCCGGTGTGGCTGTGGATGGACGTCAGGGCCGCGGCCCAGGCCGAGGTCCTCTCCCGGGTGTTCGGGCGGGCGGAGTCGGCGGAGCTGCCCTGGGCCAAGGCGGCCCGGCTCGCCGCCGAGGCTCCCCCCGAGGCCGCCCATCTCCTGGAGATCGGGGACTGGCTCCTGGCGCGCCTCACCGGGCGGGTGACGCGCAGCCGCGCCAGCGCCGTCGTCAAGTGGCACGGCGACCCCGACGGGACTCTGCCCGTCGCGGCCGTGGAGGCGGCGCTGGGCGCGAGGATCGGCCGGCTGCTCCCCCCCGAGGCGGTGGGGCCGACCCAGCGCGCCGGCCAGCTGACCCCGCAGGCGGCACGGCTGCTGGGCCTTGGGGCCGGCACTCCCGTGAGCGGGCACCTCATCGACGGCTACGCCGCCGCGGTGGGGTCGGCGGCCACCCGGAGCGGCTCGATGGCGCTGATCATCGGCAGCTCCACGTGCGAGCTGATGCACGCGGACCCGATGGCCTGGAGCGAGGCGCCCGCGGACGGATTCTGGGGGCCCTTCGCGGGGGTCTACGGCACCGAGGTGTCGGTCCTCGAGGCGGGGCAGGTGTCCACCGGGAGCCTCGTGCGCTGGCTGAAGCGCCTGGTCCGGGCCGCGGACTGGGCGGACCTCGAGCGCGCGGGCGCCGAGGTGCCGCCCGGCGCCGACGGGGTCCGGGTGTTCCCGGCCTGGCAGGGGGTGCGAAGCCCCCGTTTCGACGCCTTGGCGCGGGGGGAGATCCGCGGGCTGGCCCTGGCGCACGGCGAGGGCCACCTCGTGCGGGCCGCATACGAGGGGACCGCCTTTGACACCCGGCGGATCCTCGAGGCGGCCTCGGCCGGGGGCGGCCTGGTGGAACGGGTCGTGGCCAGCGGCGGCGGCCGCCGGAGCCGCCTGTGGATGGAGATCACCGCCGCGGTGCTGAACCGGCCGATCACCCTGGCCCCGGTGGAGTCCGCGGCGCGGGGCGGCGCCGTCCTGTCCATGGTGACGACGGGGGCGCTGCAGAGCGTCGCGGACTGGCCCGCCACAGGAGACGTCGTGGCCCCGGATCCCGCGCGGGTGCGCGTCTACGAGGAGCTCTACCCGGCCTGGTGCGAGGCGTTCCAGCTGCGTCGGGACCGCTGAGGCGCCGCCGGGCCCGTCCCACGGCCCGACGGCGCATGAGCCCGGGCCCTACCGCGTGGCGGCCGCCAGGCGCTCCACGGGCATGGCGTACACGGTGGTGCCCGAGGCGACGGCCAGGGTGGCGCCGACCACGACCGGCGAGGACGAGGAGAAGCCCTGGGGGAACTTGCGCACGGCGAGGACCTTGCCGGTACCCGCGTCGACGGTGTAGAAGTCGCCCTTGACGTCCCCGAAGAGGAGGCGGTGGTGCCAGAGGACCGCGCTCATCTTGACCGGCGCGCGGGTGTTCACGCGCCAGAGCGCCCTTCCCGTGGCGGCCGAGAACGCCAGGAACTGATTCTCCTCGGGAAGGGCCTGGTAGAGCACGCCCGCGCTGAACATGCCGGCCGCGGCCTGCTCCCCGTGGTGGATGAGCGCCCCGCGCGGGGAGGTGTACGCCCACACCCGGGCGCCGGTCGCCGCGTCGAGGGCGGTCACGGTGTTGACCGTGTTCTTCGGCGGGGCGACGCCCCTGATGGTCGTGCTGCCCTCGACGAACACCATGCTCGCTCCCAGCGTGGGCGAGCAGTCGGCGTCGCCGTACGGCGCCTTCCACAGGATCTTCCCGGTTTCGGCGTCCAGGGCGTAGGTGAAGACCGGGGGCTTGAGGGACGAGATGGGGCTCTCCCCGGCCACGAGGTACACGGTGTGGTGCCATGCCGCCGCCGACGACATGGTGGTGACGCCTTGCACCGGCGTGCGCCACACCGGCTTGCCCGTGAAGAGGTTCAGCGCCTGGACGACGTCGTTGCCGTTGCCGAACACCAGGAGATCGCCGACGAGCGCCGGCGAGGGCATGTCCTCGCCCACGGTGCGGTGGATCCACAGCGTCTTCCCGGTGGACGCGTCGATGCCATACTCCGCGTCGCCGTGGGGGTTGCCCCAGCGGGTCTGGGTCGGGGTGGCCACCAGTACGTCATTGGTGCCGGTGCCCACGACCACGATGTCGCGGGCGACGATGGGATCGCTCATGATGACGTTTCCGGTCAGCGCCGACCACTCGAGCTTGCCGGTGGCCGCGTCCAAGGCGTACACCCGGTGGTCGAAGCTGGCGGCGAACACGGTGCCGCCGACGACGCTCAGTCCGCTGACGATCTTCCCGCGGGTGGAAAAGCTCCAGGTGTACCCTTGGGCCGGCCCGGGGAAGACCGCGTCGTGTCCGGGGCTGTCCTGATACATGGACCAGGTCGCCGTGGAAGGGGGCGTCTGCGCCGCCACGGCGGTCGCACACGCGAGGGGCAGCAGCGTCGTGGCCAGGGCGGCCGCAAGGGAGCGCGCGGGCAATGGGAGCTTGTGGTGCACACTCATCGGCTCCTCCGCAGGTATTCGCCTTTTCTCGCCGTGTCGCTGGCCGGCAAGGCGCAACGCCGGCACGGTCTGGGACCACCCCCAACTCATGACTGTGTCCAGAGTTGCCGTGGCAGGCCACGGCTGCACGTCCCGCCGGTCCCCCTCCCGCGGCGACCCGCCCGGCGCGACCACGCCGGCCGGGGTGCCTGGCGGCCATGATGTCAGGTTCGGTGCCGCATCCCGCGGTCCTGCACCCCGAGGACGGTCGAGGCAGGAAGATGCTGCCGGAGGGTCGACGTCGACCGACGTGATGACAGACTTTTCGAACCAGTCATTGACGGTTCGGCCCGACTGTTCTTACACTGACGGCGACCGCCTGGCTTCGACCGGCTTCTCCCAGGCGGCCCATCCTTCCCGAGGGGGTTGCCGCCGTGGTGCAGTATCCGATCGGCCTCGTGGTGCAGGCTCCCGGCCGCCGTTCCCGCCTCCTGGCCCTGCTGGGTGTCCTCTTCCCCCTCAAGATGCTCCTCGGCCTGCCGGCGCTGGTGATCGTGTACGTGGCGAGCCTTCTCGGGGGCATCCTGGCGTGGATCACGTACGCCGTCGTCACCGTCACGGGCCGGATGCCCGAAGGTCTCGAGAACCTCCTGCGCAAGGTGCTGGAGTGGTCCTCGTGGTCGCTCGCCTGGCTGTGGGGGGTCACGGACCTCTATCCGGTCCTGGGATCCTCGCCGGGCCCCGGGCCCGGCGAGGGCGACACCGAGCGCGTCTACACCCTCACGGTCGAGAGCGCGCCCCGCCGCTCCCGGATCCTGGCGCTGCTCGGCTTCGTGTCCCTGAAGAATCTGCTCCTCCTACCCCAGCTGGTGGTGTTCGTCTTTGTCTACCTGGCCGCCGCTGTCACCGCCTGGGTGGGCTTCTGGATCGTGCTCTTCACGGGGCGGATGCCGCCCGGCCTGCACGCCTTCCTCGCGGGGGCGGTGCGCTGGAACGTGCGGATCGGCGCGTGGAGCTGGGGCCTGTGCGACCGCTACCCGCCGTTTGCCCTGCGCGACTGACCGGCGGCGCCCTAATCTCATGGTGGGGGAGAGCTTAAGATCACGGGCGGAGCGACGGGCCCCCTGATTCGTCCCGCTTCAGCACGCCCTACACTGGCATGGGATGCCGGGCGGTACCGCGGCCCGGGCCCCCCTGCGGCACGCCGGTTGCCGAGGACCGACGGGGGCGGCGGCGGTCGGCCGTGGACCCTGTGCCTCTGGCGGCCGCGGCATCCGGTGCCGGCCACAGGCGTTCACGGCGGGTGCCCTCAGGTTCCCCGCGACCGCGATCTTCGCGGTGGATCCGGCGGTTCCACCGCCAGGCGCCCTCCAGCCAGCCCCTGGCGACGGTCGCCGCCCCACCGGGGGTGGCTTCGACCCTCCCAGCCGATCGCGAAGGAGTGAGCGTCCGTGAGCGACAACCTCTCTGGCCCCGGCACGCCGATCACCGGTGCCATGGCCTCGGCCACCGCGGCGGGACTGAGCTATCTCCTGGGCTTTGTGACCGGGATCATCTTCCTCGTCAGCGAGAAACGCGACCCGCTGGTGCGCTTCTCGGCGGCCCAGTCGGTCCTGCTGTCGGTGGCCTCGATCGCGGTGTGGATCGCCTTCTCCATCGTGGCGGGCTTTCTGGTGGCGATCCGGCTGTGGTTCCTCCTCTTCCCCCTAGGCGCCATCATCCGCCTGGCCCTTTTCGGGGTGTGGCTGTGGGTGATGATCCGCGCCTTCCAGGGCCGGCGCGTGGCGCTTCCTTTGATCGGGGACATGGCGCAGCGGCTCGCGGGCGGGTAGAGCGGACCGATCTCCTGACCGCCTGGAGGCCATGACGAGGCGGCATCCTGGCCACCGCTTCCGGCGCCGGAAGCGGTGGCCAGGGCGTCGTCTCGAACGGTGCGGCCAACGCCAGGCGCCTGCGAGCGTCAAGTGTCTTGCGGGGGCGGACACTTGCGTTGGTTGCTGCGCGCTTTCCACCCCCGAGTCATCAGGCCCGCGATTTCTTCGTCACATTCCCTGACGTTGTCCTTGCCTCGCCCCCAGCGCACAAGGTGCGCGGGCGCAGCGGTCGGCGCCGCCCGACCGTGCACAACTGAGAACGTTCCCTCGGCACCAGCTCGGCTCGTCGAACTCCCGGTGTGCCCGACGACGACACGCTACCCTGACCAGGCGCCCGCCGCCTTCCCTCAAGCCCGGAGTGTCATGATCCCTGTCCTCCGCCTTGCCATGGCGTCACCCCGCCGGTGGGCCGGGCATTGACATTCAGGTCAGGCAGCATCGACGAGTGCAGGAATGCTGACATGGGTGTCAAACAAGTGACAGGACATCCGTGGGATGCGGCCGATCGTTCTGTTGGGGCCCGGAGGAGTCCTAGACGCTCGGGAAGGCGGGATGTGCATGGCCACTGCATCGGCGACCGGCGACGAGTCTGTCTACTTGCCCTTTCTGCGCAAGCTGAAGATCCTCTCGGCGGGCGGAATGTTTCTCGACGGATTCGACCTGACCGTCATCGCCGTGGCGCTGCCGCTCATCGTCAAACGCTTCCACATTGGAGCCGGCATCGAGGGCGTCGTGGCGGCGTCGGCCGTCGTCGGGCTGCTGGTGGGCGCTCTGGTCATGGGACCTTTCACGGACCGCTTCGGTCGTCGCACCATGTACCTTCTGGACCTTGTCTTCTTCGTCGTTTTCGCCGTGCTTGCGGCGCTGAGCCAGAACGTGTGGGAGCTTCTGGTGTTCAGGTTCCTCCTGGGCTTCGGTATCGGCGCCGATTACGCCATCTCCACGACGCTGGTGGCCGAGTTCAGCCCCCAGCGCGTGCGGGGCACCCAGGTATCCTTCCTCAACGTGACCTGGGGAGTGGGCGCTCTGGCGGCGTACGTCGCCGGTATCGCCATGATCAACACCGGCCCCAACGCTTGGCGGTACATGCTCATGATCGGTGCCGTGATCGCCCTGATTGTACTGGCGTTCCGCCGCGGCATCCCCGAGTCGCCGCGCTGGCTGCAGTCGGAGGGGCGAGGCGAGCAGGCCCGGGACGTTGTCACCTCGGTTCCCGGCGCCCCCGAGGAACTGCTGGCCAAGTCCGACCGCTTTGGGTGGCGTGACATCTTCTCCCCCCGCTACCTGCGCACCACCGTGTTCATCAGCGTGTTCTGGTTCTGCTTCGTGGTGGCCTTCTACGGCATCTCGCTCTATACGCCCACGGTGATCAAGACCTTTGGTCTGGTGACCCAACTGCAGGCGGACATCGGCGCCGCCATCATCGGTGTGGCTGACGTCGTAGGCAACATCATCGGCCTGCTCATGGTGGATCGATGGGGCCGGCGCCGGCCGACCATCCTGGGATTCGCGGGCTTGACCGTGCCCATCGTGATCCTGGCGCTGCTGCCCCACGTCAATGCTTCCGTGATCGTCCTGCTCTTCCTCATCGCCATCCTGCTCGTGAGTCTGGGCCCTGGCATCATGAACTTCGTGTACACGACGGAACTCTATCCGACCACCATCCGGGCCGGAGCCATGGGATTTGGAACGGCGGTGAGCCGGGTCGGATCGATCCTGGGTGTGGTGCTCTTCCCCGTGCTGATCGGGGCCTGGGGCTTCAGCGCGGCCCTGTGGCTGTTCGCCGTGGTGGGCGTGATCGGGCTCGTGATCACGTGGGCCATGGCGCCGGAGACGAAGCATCAACAGCTGGAGGTGTCCGCGCGGGGACTCGCGGCCTCGTGACCCGTCCTCGGCCGGCCGTGTCCAGGTGAATTGGGGCCCGTGGCCATGGCCGCGGGCCTGCGTGGCGGCCAGGCGGACTGCAGGATCGTCGCCGCCGCTTCCGAGGCGCCCATCTGCGGTTCGCCAGCACCCACCGCACGGCCCTCGCCCGCAGGCGGGTCGGGCAGGCGGCCTTGCGGCGGAGCACCAGCAGAGCCTGCGGAACTGTGGCGTGCACCTGCACCGAACCGTTGAATAAATAGCCCGTGGTGCTCGGGCACCTCCGGTGCGCGATCGGGTCGGAACTTTCCAATGGGCGAGGGGAAAACTCAAGCGGGGCAACGGTTTCCCGTCCCGCTCTCCGTTGCTCCGACCTTCCGCGCAGGTGCTCCACTTCTTAAACTGGCCGCTAGATGTGAAAGGTCGTCGAGAACGCCTGGACGATCCGCCGGGAGAAGAGCGCGAAGATCACGAGGATCGGCAGGGTGACGATCACCGTGGCCGCCGCGATGAGAGACCACTGCGCTCCGGATTCGCTCGCCTGCGACAGCATGGCCAGGCCGACCACCAGCGGCCGGGCGTGATTGGTCGAGGTGACGATGAGCGGCCAGAGGAAGTCCGTCCAGTGGTAGCTGACCGAGACCACGGCAAAGGCCGCCATGGCCGGGAAGGCCGACGGGAGGTAGATGTGGCGCAGCAGCTGGGCCGGGCTGCAGCCGTCGAGGCGCCCGGCCTCTTCCACCTCGAGGGGCACGCCCCGGAACGCCTGGTAAAAGGCCAGGACCGCGATGCCGGAGGTGGCGTAGGGCAGCATGATGCCGGTGCGGGAGTTGAGCAGGTGGAAGGAACGCAGGAGCTGGTAGTCCGGGACGATGAGGGCGTAAATGGGGATCACGACCTGCAGGAGGAAGATGACGAAGAAGACCGTGCGCAGGAAGAACCGCTGCTTGGCCAGCACGAAGCCGCACACGGCGCCGAACAGCGACTGCACGAGGAAGAGGCCGAACACGATGATGAGCGTGTTCAGTCCGAACTCCGGAAACGGCGCCGACTGCCAGGCGGTGCTCAGGTTGGCCCACGTGAAGTGCAGGCCGCGGGTGACGAAGGTCTCGTAGAACGTCCAGAGCGTGGGCGCCACCCACAGCAGTGCGATCAGGAAGATCACGATCCGCGTGCCTTGCCCCCTCAGTCGCTGCACTACTGCCACAGGAACGACCTTCTCTCCAGGAGATACAGGTACACGATGGAGAACGCCGAGAGCACGACCGCGAGGATCACCGACAGGGCGTCGGCCTGGCCCCAGTTGAAGTAGTTGAAGCCCAGGTTGTAGAGGTAGTACATCAGGAAGTTGGTCGCGTTGTTGGGCCCGCCCTGGGTCATCACGTAGATGGGGTCGATCGTCTCCACCGCGTTGATGATGCTCAGGGTCAGGGTGAACAGGAGCATGGGTTTGAGCAGGGGAAGGATGACGTAGCGGAATGTCATGAATCCCCGTTTGTCCTCGAGCCTCGCCGCGTCGCGCACATGCCCCGGGACGGCCTGCAGCCCGGCGATGAGGAAAAACGCGTAGTAGGGCGCGTACTTCCACGTGAAGAGCAGGACCAGCGTGAGCACCGCCGTGCCGGGGTAGCCGAGCCAGTTCATCTGGCCGAGCCCGACGAACCTGGCCACGCGATCCACGACGCCGTAGCCGGGGATGGTGAAGTAGAGCCAGAGGTTCGCCGCGGCGATCATGGGGATCACCGTGGGCGAGAACAGGGAGAAGGTGGTGGCCAGGTTCATCCGCCGCCGGTGCAGAAGCAGCGAGAGCACCAGCGCCACCGCCATGCTCAGGCCCGTCGCGAGGACGGTGTACACCAGCGTGTTGATCCAGACCAGCTGGAACGTGGGCGATGCGAAGAGGGCTTGGTAGTTGCCCAGGCCGATGAACTGCTCCACGTCGCCCAGGGCGTTGGCGGCGAACAGGCTGTGGATGAGCACGGTGATCGCGGGCACGACGATGAAGGTGACCACGATCGCGGCGGGGATCGCCAGGACCGCGACCGGAAGGAGTTCCTTGCCCAGGCGCCGAGCCCGCGAGGACCGCTCAGCACGGGGGCGGGGGGACGCGCTTGCGCCCCCCCGCTCGGATGGCAGGTCCCGGGTCACTTCTGATAGGGTGCCAGAGCGGCCGTGGCCTGCTTCTGCGCAGCGTCCAGGGCCGCCTTGGGCGTCTGCTGTCCGTCCATCACCGCCTGGATCGCGCTGTCGATGTAGTCGTAGATCTGGTTCAGGTCGTACGTGGCCAGTTCCGGCGACGCGTACTTGAGCTGCGCCGGCGAGACGGCGTACTCCGGGTGGCTCTTGATGAACTTGCGCATCACCGGTGCCTGGTAGGCCCGCGGGGAGCCGGCGACGTAGCCGGTGTCGATGCTCCACTGGGCCTGCACGCGGGGCGAGGTCATCCACTTGATGAACGTGATGGACGCCGCGCGAGCCTGGGCGCTGATCCCCTTGAACAGGTAGAAGTCACCGCCGCCGGTGTCCGTGCCGTAACGGACGTTCTTGGGCATGAAGGCGACCCCGACGGGGAAGTGGGCGGCCTGGACGATCGAGGTGAGCGACCCGCTGGAGTGGACCAGCATCGCCGTGCGTCCCGACGCGAAGTCCGTCGGGGAGGTTCCCCAGCTGATCACCCCGGGCGGCATGACCTTCTCTTTCTGCAGCTTCAACCAGAAACTCAGGGCCTCCACGGTGCGCGGGTCGTTGAAGTACACCTTGGTCCCGGTGGCGTTCATCAGGTTGGTGCCCGACTCCAGGACAAAGGGGGCGAACTGCCAGTACGACGTCCCCGACGACGGGATCTCGATGCCCCACTGCCCGTGATGGGTGAGCTTCTTGGCGTCGGAGAGGAGCTGATCCCAGGTCGTGGGTGGACCGGAGATGTGGGCCTTGGCGAACTCGGCCTTGTTGTAGTAGAGCACGACGGTGGAGCGCTGGAACGGCACGCTCCAGTACTGCCCCTTGTACTCGGCGTTCTTGAGGAATGCCGGGTAGTAGTCGCCCGCCTTCACGATGCTGTTGAGCGGCTGGATCGCGCCCAGGTGGATGAGGTCGAAGATGGCCGTGGCGTTGACCACCGCGGTGTCCGGCGGTGTGCCGGCCTGGATCAGCGTCTCGACCTTGGCGAGGGTCTCGGGATAGTTGCCGGCGAAGCTGGGTGAAACATGGATGCGGGGATGGGTGCGATTGAAGGCGTCCACCAGATTGGTCATGATCTTCGCCAGCGGCCCCGAGACGCCCACGGGATAGTAGTAGCTCACCTGGACCGGGGCGTTCGCGCTCGCGCCGGCCACACCGGAGGACAACGCGGCCACGGAGAGCATCATGAGACCCGTGGCCACCGACCATCTCCGAACGTTCATTCTGCTACTGTCCCCCTCCGAAGTTGAAGCAGCTGACATGGTGGAGATGTTCGACACATTGTGGCATTGGCTGATTCGTGAATGTTCGCGTGAGTCGCGCCCGCCCCCCTTTTCACAGAAGTACCTGAGTATAGGACGGGCTGCCGCATCCTGTCAAGTAGGGTGACATTGGAACTGCCTGGATATCGAGATCCAGATACTTTATAATTTAACCGTCGCTAGTGAGAGGAATTGCCATTAAACGCACTGACAACCACCATACTGGCCGGCGGTCCGCGGGCGCCGTGGTCACTGCCCCGTGCTGCGCCTGGTTGCCGGAGAGGAATCGTCGCAGCGGTTCGCGAACCGGCTGCGTTGACGAGATCATTCGGACGGCTGTCCGCGGAAGGTGGATCACGAGCTTGGCACTCTCGATCATGCACATTAGCGACCTGCACCTGGAGACCGTGCCCGAGAGCTTCTGCCCCGGGGTCATGGAGAGCCTGAGCCGCTCCGCCCCGCTGCTCAGGGACCAGCGTCCCGATTTCATCGTCTGCACAGGTGATCTCACCAGCCACGGCAGCGCCCGAAGAGGCAACCTGGCGCTTGCCCGAGAATGGCTGGACGCTCTCGGCATCCCGTATCTCACTCTGCCGGGCAATCACGACCAGGGGGCCAACCGCCGGCGGGGCCGGGACTATCCTGAAACCGAGTTTTACGAGGACGTGCCCTTTGCCGAGACGAACTTCGGTCGGGTGTTCCAGCAGGACGTCCTTGTCACGCGTGACCTCGGGCCCGTGACTGTCGTCGCCGTCGCGGTCAGAGACGGCGACCCCGACGGCGCCGTGGAGCGGCTCGACGCCGCCCTTGCGGCAACGCGGGGTCCGGTCATCGTGTGCGGCCACTATCCCGTCGTCAGGGTGCGCGACGAGGGTGTGCTGGCCACCTTCGGATTTGCCGAGTCCATTCCCGCCACGGCGCCCGTGCTCGCGCAGTGCATGCGGCGTCATGACAACGTGGTCTTGTACCTGTGTGGCCATGTACACGCCTCCACGAAGCGCCCGATCTCCGACCGCCTGGTGCAGCTGACCGGAGGAGGTCTCGGGCCCGGGCCCAGCGTGTTCCGAATGCTGCAAGTCAATGCGGCGGGACTCGACTGGACTACGCATTTCGGCGGTGGGCCCCTTGACTTCTGGATGAGCCGCGAAGCGGGCCTCAGCGTGCTCCCGGAGTATCACTTGGGCCATCCCGAGGAGCGTGTGGGACACATTAGCTTCTGACGGCGAGAGGGCCGGGAACCGTCACGAACCACCGGTTTCCCTCCGCCCGCCGAGCGGGGGATGCGCCGACGGTTGTCAGCGCGGCCTCAGGTCGGCGAGTGGCTCCTGGCGCCGTCCCGTGGTGCAGGTGGCACCAGCGGGAGGCCGGGACCGCAGTGGCTCGCGCGCACCGGCGGTTCGCGCCGGATTTCTGCGGGGCAAGGGGGTCCGGGTCGCGTTCGCACCCCGGTCCGGCGCACCCTGTCGGCGTCAGCGGGCGGGCTCCGGCGAGGCGGTCCGGTCGTCGGCGACGCCCGTCGGAGAGGGGGCGTGGGTGGCGAAGTACGCCCCAAGCTCGCGGCGCGAGGTGACCTCCAGCTTGTCGAAGATGTGGCGCATGTGGGTCTCCAGCGTGTGCGGGCTCACCAGCAGCGCGGCGGCGGCCTGGCGGTTGGAGTGGCCCTGGGCGATGAGCTCGGCGACCCGGTACTCCTGGGGCGTCAGGCGACCCAGGTGGCCGGCGAGCGAACGCGCTCGCCGCCGTCCCCCGGCGGAGCGCCGCTCGGCCTCCGCCTCGCGCTGCCACAGGGGGCTGCCCGCGGCCTCGAAGGCCAGGGAGGCCTCGTCGAGGAGCCGGCGCGACTCGGTGACCCGGCCCGCGCGTCGCAGCCACGAGCCGTAGGCGAGCAGGGTCCGCCCCCGCTCCAGCGGCTGCGCCTCGTCGGGGGCGAGGGCCATCCGGTAGACCGCCTCGGCCTCTGCGGGGTCTAGGGTCTCCGCGAGCAGCGCCCTGCAGCGCCAGACGGCGGGGCGAAGCCCGCTGAGGTCCATCCGGTCGGCCACGGCCGCCATGAAGGTCAGCTGGGCGTGGGCGTCCCGGGTCATGCCCGCGCGCACCAGGGCCTCGGGTGCCTCGGCCATCCAGCTGAAGCGCCCGGGGCCCTCGCCCCACAGCTCGGCCGCGAGCGCGGGTTCGGCGCCGAAGAGCTCCGCCGCAAGCCCGTACTGCTTGCGGCGAGCGGCCAGCACGGCCCGGGTGAAACGGCTGACCGCGCGCATCACGCCGAGATCGCCGAGTTCGGCCGCGGCCGCGGCCCGGGCCACGGCGGCGTCCGCCTCCTCCAGATTGCCCAGCTCCGCCAGGATGCGGGCATGGATGTTGTGGGCCAGCGCGCCCACCCAGGGCAGGTCGGGAAGGTGGACCAGCACCTCGCAGCAGTGGCGGTAGGCGTCGTGCAGCCGGCCCCGGCGCCAGTGGAGCTCGGCCTGGAAGATGCCCGCCCACACGCCCACGTAAAAGCAGCCCGCCTCGCGGCCCCGCCGCGCCAGGGTGGAGAGAGCCTCCCCGGCCTCGCGGTGACGGCCCGCGCGCATGGCCACGACGGCCCAGCTCAGCAGCGGGGACCAGCCCCATTCGCGCTCCATGTCGTCAGGCTCCCCGGGCGGCACCGCCCGGGCGGCCTGCTCTGCGCGCTCGAGCGCCGCGGGATCGCCCAGGGCGAAGGCCGCGTAGGCCTCCACCGCCGACGCCCGGGCCGCGAGCCCCGGATCGCCGGCGGCCCCGGCCAGTTCCAGCGCGCCCTGGGCCAGGCGCCGAGCGGTCGCCATGCCGCGGCCGTGGGTCTCCAGCGCCGCCATCCCCACCGCCAGTTCGGCCGACCGCCTGGGACCGACCGCCCGGGCCGCGGCCATCGCGTGCTCCAACCGTTCCCGGGCCGCCCCCGGGTCGCCGTGGACCAGAAGCGCAAACGCCCAGGAACGGTGCAGCAGGTAGGCAAGCTCCGGGTCGACCGCCCCGCGCAGGGCCCGCTGGAACGCGACGCACGCCGCCTGCGGGGCGCCCGATCCCAGCCGAGCGCACCCCAGCTCGTAACCGATCCGGGCGGCCTCGGGCGCCGGCGGATCCAGTTCCAGCGCGCGCTCCAGGTGCAAGGCGGCCGTGTCGCGCGCGCCCATGGCCAAGGCGGCGGCCGCCGCCGCCCGCAGTTCGGCGATGGCGCCGAGGTCGCCCCGCTCGGCACCCAGGGCAAGGTGGGGGGCCAGGATCAGGGGCGCTGCCCCCCGGCTGCGCAGGAGCGCCGCCGCCTGCCCGTGAAGGCGCCTACGCTCCGTGGGCGCAAGTCCCTCGTGGAGTTCTCGCCAGAGCAGGGGATGCAGGAAGCTCGCCCGGCCGTCGGGACCCCTCAGCACGAGCCCGAGCCGCTCCAGCGGCTCCATCGCCTCCTCGCGCTCC
>JAJZYS010000028.1 GCA_021797925.1 Bacillota bacterium | reverse complement strand
GAGAATCTCAGCGAAGTGGTGCTGCTGCACGCCCTGGACGGGCGGATCCTCTACGCCACCCCCTCGTGCACCAGCATTCTGGGCACCCGCCCCGAGGCGCTGGTGGGCCGTTCGATCGCCGACTTCCTCTCGCCTTCGGACCGCACGGCCCTGAACCGGGCGCTCGCCGGCGCCGCCGAGGGCCGGGAGGGGCGGGTGACGGTGCGCCTGGTGATGCCCACCGGCAGCACCACCTGGGTGGAGGTGGCCATCGCTCCGGTGCACCGCCACGACGGGCAGGTCTCCCAGCTGCGCTCGGTCGTCCGGGACGTGACCGACCGGCTGGCGCTGGTGGAAGAGCTGGCGTTCCAGACCCACCACGACCCGCTGACGCACCTGCCCAACTCCACGCTGTTTCGCGACCGGCTGACCGAGGTTCTGGAACGGTCGTCTGTGACCCGTCGGCCGGTGGCCGTGCTCAGGATCAACGTCGACAGCTTTCAGCTCATCAACGACAACCTGGGACGCGAGAACGGCGACCGGGCCCTGATGGCGGTCGCGGACCGGCTCCGCCGGTGCGTGCGCGCCGCCGACATGGTGGCCCGGCTCAACGGCGACGAGTTCGGCATCCTGGTGGAGCAGGCGTGCGCGCCCAGGCCCACGGACCTGGCGCACCGGATCGCCCAGGCCATGGAGGCCCCCGTGACCGTGGGCGACCAGGAGCTCTTCCTGACGGTGTCCATCGGCATCGCCGTCGACTCGGGGGAGGGCGCCGGAGCCGACGACCTGGTGCGCAACGCCGAGATCGCGATGTACCGGGCCAAGGAGAGCGGACGGGCGGGCTATCGGGTGTTCGACCCGGGGATGAACGCCCCCACCGCAGGCAATCTGGTCCTCGTCGCGGACCTGCGCCGTGCGCTCCCCCGGGGCGAGCTGGTGGTCCACCTTCAGCCCATCGTGTCCCTGCGCCACGGCCGCATCGCCGGGTTCGAGGCGCTGGCCCGCTGGGAGCACCCCCAGCGGGGCCTCTTGCCGCCGTCGGAGTTCATCCCGCTGGCGGAGCGCACGGGGATGATCCTGCCCATGGGCTGGCTCGTGCTGCGCGAGGCGGCGGCGGCGCTGGCGGAAATCGAGCGGCGCTGCCCCGCGGCCGGGAACCTGTCCGTGAGCGTGAACCTCTCGGCCCGGCAGTTCCGCCAGGAGGATCTGGTCACCCAGGTGGAGCGCATCCTAGAGGATTCGGCGCTGGAGCCGGCGCGGGTCCGGCTGGAGATCACCGAGTCGACCGTGATGGACGACGTCGAGTCGGCGCTCACCGCGCTCCGGCGCCTCAAGTCCCTGGGGGTGGGCCTGGCCGTGGACGACTTCGGCACCGGGTACTCCTCGCTCAGCTACCTGCGCTCCTTCCCGGTGGACACCCTCAAGATCGACCGGTCCTTCGTGGAGCACGCGGGCGGAGCCGAGGGCGACGCCATCATCATCCGCTCCATCGTGGCGCTCGCCAAGGCGCTCAACCTCGCCATCACCGCCGAGGGCGTCGAGGGCGCCGAGCAGGTGGAGCTCTTGCGCAATCTGGGCTGCGATCACGGTCAGGGTTACTACTTCGCGCGGCCCATGCCGCTCGAGGAGACCATCGGCCTACTGGCCGCGTCCCCGGTCTACTGACCCGCCCCCGTCGGGATCCGAGACGGCGAGCCGGTGGGCCCAGGCCGCAGTGGTGGGGGCCTGGACGGCGATGGTCAGGACCACGGCGAGGAAGACCAGGGCGGCGACGACGTCGGCGCCCGGCGCCCGCACCCCCAGCAGGAGCCCGGCCAGAGCCGCCGGTACGACGCCGGTCTCGCGCACCCAGGCGGTGAAGAGGAGTTCTCTCCCCGACCAGCGGGCGGCGCGATGCAGGGGGAGGGTCAAAAAGACCGCCAGCGGCCGCGCCACAAAGAGCAGCACCCCCACCACCGCCACGCCCCCGGGCCCCATGGCCCCGATGAGACGCAGGTTGACGCTGGCGCCCAGCACCCCGAACACGAGCATGCGCACCACGGTCCCGAGCAGGGTGAGAAACTCGTTGTGGGCCGCCTCGTGCTGCGCCCCCGGCGGAACGGGGATCCGTCCCCGGACGATGCCGGCGACAAACACCGCCATGAAGCCGCTGCCCCCCAGCGCGTTCGCCACGACGTACGCCAGGGCCATCGCCAGCAAGGAGGCGGTGGTCACCTCCTCCCGCTCGGTGAGAAAGCCGCCCCAGCGGCGGTCGCCGGCCACGAGCGCCTGCACGCCGCTTCCCACCATCACCCCCACCACGGCGCCAAGGACCACGAGCCGCGCGAAGTCCACCGCCACCGGGCCCGCGAGGACCCGGCCGCCGGTGATCGCCAGAAGGACGGTCATCGTGAACACGGCGCCCGTGGCGTCGTTGAAGGCCGATTCCGCCACCACGAGCTGCACGAGCCGCGAGCGCACCCTGAGCCGGGCGAAGAGGGGGACGATGGTGGCCGGATCGGTCCCGGCGACGACGGCCCCCGCGAGCAGCGCCACCGTCCAGGGCACGCCCAGCACCAGACGCGACGCCACGGCGACGACCGCGGCCGTCACCGCCACCCCCAGGCTCGCCAAAAGCGCCACCGCGGGCCAGATGCGCCGCAGCACGGCGAGATCGACGGCCCGGCCGCCCTCGTACAGCATGAACACGGCCCCGCCGATCACGATGAGCTGTCCCACGCCGCCCGTCGCCGGCAGGTTCACCCGGTCGAGCATCCCCGGGCCTAGCACCACTCCCAGGAGCACGAACAGCACCAGGTCCGGGAGGCCCAGCCAGCGCGCGACCCGGGCCGCGAGGAGCCCCGCCCCCAGGAGCCAGACCAGGGAGGCGGGCAGGGTCAGCGGGGACGCGTTCACGCCCCGCTGCCCGAAGCCGCCGACCCCATCGCCCTCACTGCGGCCGCGCGGGGGCCTCCTCCCCCAGGAGCTCGCGGGCTCTCGCCTCGATGCGACCGCGGAAGACGCTCACGGGATCGAGCTCCGCCCGCTCCAGCGCGGCCCGGATGGCCTCCGGGTCGCCGCCCTCCACCGCCCGGCCCAGGCGCGCCACCTCCCGCAGCTTCAGCGCCCAGGGAGCCACCTCGCCGGCGATGCCGTCGGCGGGAGCGGCCAGGATCGCCTCGGCGGCGCGCTCCCACGCGTCAAAGCTGCCGGCGTCGGGCCAGGCGACCTCCTCCAGCGTGTGGTCCACCTGGGACTCCGCGGCCACCTCCCCCAGGAGGATCAGGGCGTCGGCGATCGCGGGCGCCTCGACCCGGCACGCCGCCCGGTAGGAGGCGAAAGGGTCGTAGCGCTCGGGCTCCCGCCAGAAGTCCCGATAGGTCCGAAGCGGCACCCTGGACGCCACGCTCAGCTCCATGGGGTTGACGTGCGAGCCCGCCGCCCGGCGCACCACGTCCCCACTGCGCCCCTGGATCGGTCCCAGGTGCAACGAGCGCATCATGTCGAGCGCGTCGTGGACGGGATAGTTGTCCCAGAGGATCACCGGCCGCCTGAGGTGCTCGGTCACGGCCGCGAGGTCCGCGGCGGTGATGGTGACCGAGACCACGTCGGGCCCGGTCCAGTACACCCCGACCTGGGGCAGGAGGACCTTGCCCAGGGTGGCGTGGTACGCGCCGTCCCCGGTCCCGTGATAGTCGGTCGGGCAGAAGATCAGCCGGGCCCTGCCCGTGTCCGCGCCGACGAACCTGGCCATCCGGTTCACGAGTTCCGCCTGGTGCCGGGCGCGGACGTCGTCGGGCTCGGTTCGGTCGATGTCGTCGAACAAAAGTCCGAAGAGCCTCACGCCCATGGCCTGCCACGTCGCCAGCTTGGCCTCGAGCCGCGCGACGTCGGACCCTTCGGAAAAGCCGATGGACAGGCCTGGGGAGATGGCCATGCCCACCTCCACGCCCCGGAGCCGGCCGCGCTCCACGAGGGCGGCCATATGCCCCAGGATGTCGGCGGGGTAGGGGTCGCGCCAACACTCCCGGTGGTACGGGTCGAACTTGGGGGCGTACATGTAGGTCTCGTACCCCGTGCGGGCCATGAAGTCGATGAGCTCCTGACGACGCCCCCAGGACCAGGGCTGGCCATAGAATCCCTCGATGATCCCAAGTTCCGACGCTGACACGCCCTGCCTCCTCCCGGCGCCCGCGCGCCCTTGTGCGCGGGAATTCCCCACCCGGCGCCGGTTTTCCCTGCTGGTCCACGACGACGGAGCCGGGCGGTGCGCGAGGGTGCCCCTCCCAGCCCGGCGCTCCTCGAGCGCCCGGCTTGGCTGATCCACGATGCCCCCGCGATCCTGCGCCCCATCCGCCACCGCCCATGTGGGGAACCGTCGGCCACAAAGGTTTCGGACAGGAACGTCGAATTCTCCACGGGCTGAACTCTTGGCCGAGGAGGTCGCGCGATGGTGCGACAACCCACGACCCGCACTCAGGGTCTCTGTCCGGCGGGCTCGCGGTGAGGGCGGTCACGATCGCGGTCATCGGGCCCGCGGACCTGGTGGAACGCGTGGCGGGCGTGGCCCGGGAGTTTGAGACGCTTTCGCTGGACACGCGCCCGTACCGCCGTGAGGACCAGGCCGACGCGCTCACGCGCCTCGAACCGGCCCCGGACGCCTTTCTCTTCACCGGGCCGGTGCCCTATCACGTGGCTACGGCGCGCACGGTGCCGCCCGCGCCGGCGCTCTTTGTCCCCTACACCGGTTCGAGCCTCTATCGCGCCATCTACCAGATGAAGGAGATCGGGTGCAATCCGGCCCAGGTGAGTCTGGACGTGCTCGCGCCCACGGAGGTGCGCTACACCTTCGCGGACATGGGGCTCGGCTCCGACCGGCTGCACATGCTCCCCTTCAGGCCGGGACAGCGCTCGGAGATGATGGTGCGCTTTCACGTGACGCTCTACCGGGAAGGCCGGACCGCCGGCGCCATGACCTGCGTGCGGTCGGTGTTCGCGGCCCTCGGCGCCGCCGGCGTCCCGGCGGTGCTCCTCGACCCCACCCGCTCGGCCATCGCCGCGACGCTGGAGCAGGCGATCTGGGCCGGACGCCACACCCGCATGGCCCGCTCGGGCCACGCTGCGCGCCCGGCGCCGCTGGACAGGCTCCTCGAGGCGGTCCGCAGCCGGCCCACGTTCACCGCCCACGAGGTGGCCCATGCGCTGGGGATCACGCCGCGCAGCGGCCACCGGCTCCTGGAGCAGCTCATGGAGCGCAACCAGGTGGAGCTCGTGCCGGGACCTCGGCCCCGCCGGCCGGGCCGGCCCCGGCAGGTCTATCGCCTCCAGCACCCGGCCGCGGGCTCGGGGGAGCCAAGGCAGCGCTCCCGTGGCTGACGCGGTGCGGGAGCTTCGCGCCGACGGTCATGGCCAGGCGCGCCTCGCCACCGGCGAGCTGGCGCCGCCGGGGCCGCGTCAGGCGCGGGTGCGGGTGGTGGCATCGGGATATTCCCTGGGCACCGAGCGGCACATGCTCGCGGCCGGATACCGGGGGCGGCTGGGCTACAGCGCCGCGGGCGTGGTGGAAGCCGTGGGCGCGGAGGTGGACCCTCACCTCGTGGGCCGCGGCGTGGCCGTCTACGGTGCGCCTCACGCGGGCCACGCCGACCGGCTGACGGTGCCTCTGACCCTCGCGGCGCCGCTGCCGCCCGGAGAGGATCCCGGCGCGTACGCCGGCGCCGGTCTCGGCGCCATCGCCCTGCACGCGCTCAGGCTCGGGCGGCTGGAAATGGGCGCGAGCGTGCTGGTGGCGGGCCTGGGCGCCATCGGCCAGTGGCTGGTGGGCCTCGCCCTGGCGGGCGGGGCCCGGGTCCTGGCTGTGGATCCCCGCCCCGAACGCATCGACCTGGCTCGTGTCCAGGGCGCCGCGGCGGTGGGAACCCTCGACGCGCTCGGGGACGAGCTTGTCGACCACGAGCGATTGGACCTCGTCCTGGCGGCCATGGGCTCCGAGGACCCGGGCATCGCCCGGCAGCTGGTGGCCCTGCTGCCGCTGCGAGGACGGCTCGTGGTCGTGGGCGACCTTCCCCTTGACCTCGATCGCGAGGCCCTCTTCCAGCGCGAGGCGTCCGTGGTCGTCTCCCGCGCCGGGGGCCCCGGGCGGTACGATCCGGTGCACGAGGCGCAGGGCCACGACTACCCCGTCGCCTACGTGCGCTGGACCGAGGGACGCAACCTCGGGGCCGTGGTGGACCTCGTGCACCGCCGGCGGGTTCGACCCCAGGCCTTCGAGACCCACCGCTTCACCCCGGCCACGGCCGGACGGGCCTACGCCGCCCGGGACGCGGTGGGCGCGATCCTGAGCTGGGACGAGGGGTGAAGCGGTCGTGATCGACCTGGGCGTTCCCATGGTCCAGCGCCTCACGCTCGGCGCCATGCTGGTGGAGGAGGACGGGCGGCCCCGGTGGATCACGGTGGCGGGCGGGGACCCGTCTCACGTGGCGGAGGTGGACGCCCTGACCGGGGAGCGCCTCGCGGCTCAGCCCCTGCCCGATATCGAGAGCAGCTGGGCCCTGACGCTGGGCGCCGACGGAGGGGTCTACATCGCCGGCACCCAGCCGGGCGTCGTGCTCCGCTACGACCGCCGGACGGGAGCGGTCAGGGTCCTGGGACCCGCCAGCTCCTCCTCCACCCTCTGGGCGGTGGCGGCCCAGGGCCCGTGGGTGCACGCCGTGGGCTATCCCGGCGGCAACGACCTCGTCGTGGACACCCGTGACGGGAGCCTCACCGACACCGGCCAGCTGGTGGCGGGAAAAAGCTACGGCCGCAGCGTGGCGGCCGACGAGCGGCGGGTGTTCGTGGGCCTGGGCATCCCGCCTTGCCTTTTGGTGCGCGAGGGGACGGGCCCGTGGGAGCGGATCCCGCTCCCGGGCGAGGAGCAGGGGGAAGGCGAGAGCGTCCGCGACCTGGAGCTTTCGGGCAACCGGCTCCTCGTGACGGTGCTGGATCGGTTGCTGCTTCTGGACGCCGAGCGCCGCCGGCTGGTTCGGGACCTGGGTCCGATCCTGCCCGGAGGCGTCGCCGGGGACCTGGCGCATGGGCGCGTGCTCTACCTGGTGCGCGAGGGGTCGCGGGCGGCGCTGTGGGCGGCGGACCTGGACGAGGGCACCCCGGTGCGCCTGCGGGCACCCGAGGCTCCCTTCGGCGACGTGCTGGGCGCCGACAACCCCCGGCGGCTCGAGGCTCGGGGCGACACGCTGTACGGGGTCACCTCCCGCGGCCAGGGTTACGCCCTAAACCTCGTGACCGGCGAGGGGACGCTCGTGGCGCTCGACGTCCCCGCCGGGAGCCAGCCCATCCAGCGGCTCGCGCCCATGCCCACGGGCCTTCTGGGCTCGGGCTACCTGGCGGGGGACAGCTTCGTCCTCGACGCCACGAGCGGGACTCTCGTTCAGCACGAGGGGCCGGGCCAGGCGGAGGGCATCCTGGCGCATTCGGACGGCACCATCTACTACGGCACCTATCCCGGCGGCCGTCTGTCCCGGTACGACCCCCGCGAGCCGTGGGCCTGGACATGGGTGCCGGCCCGGCGCGAGAACCCCCGCGTGGTCGCCGTCCTGGGGCACGAGCAGGACCGGCCGTTCGCGCTGGCGGAGCTTCCCGACGGCCGGGTGGCCATCGGCAGCGTGCCCGGTTACGGCCGCCTGGGCGGGGCGTTGAGCTTCTACGACCCGCGCACGGGCACGCTCACGGTGCACCGTCCCGTCATCGCGGACCAGTCGGTGATCACCCTCGTCGTCCACGCCGGCCTCGTCCTGGGCGGCACCAGCATCAGCGGCGGCCTGGGCGTCGCCCCCAGGGCCCGGGCGGCGGCGCTGTTCGCGTTCGATCCCCGCAGCGGCACCCTCGCGGCCGATCCCGTGGTCCTCTACACCGAATGGGCGGTGGACGCGCTCGCGGTGGGCCCCCAGGGCCAGGTCTTCGGCCTGGCCTGGGGCAGCATCTTCCAGTGGGATCCCCTGGCCGCCCGCATCGTAAGGCGGCGACAGCTGACCGATCTCAGACCCCGCGTGCACGACTGGGGACTGATGACCGACCTCGTGAGCGCGGCGGACGGGACCCTCGTCGCCCTGCACCACGGCCTGGGCGGGGCGGTGCTCCGCGTGGACCCCGTCACGCTCTCCTTCGAGCGGATCATGGACGGCGCCACCCGCATCGGGGTGGACGGAGCCGGGCGGGTGCACGTGGCCCGGGGAGGCCGGCTCCTGAGGCTCTGAACGAGGCTCCCGGGCGCGCTCACCCCGGGGATGCGGCCGGCGCCCCGAGCCGCGCGGAGATCCGGGCGGCCGTGGCGCGCGTCAGGGGGATCCAGCGTTGCAGGGCGTCGCTCTGCATGCGCATGGCGGGCGCCGACACGCTGATCGCCGCCACCACCCTGCCCGCGTGGTCGCGCACCGGCGCCGCCACGCAGCAGATGCCCTCCTCGTTCTCCTCGCGGTCCAGGGCGTAGCCCCGGGTCCTGACCGTGGACAGCTCCGCCAGCAGCGCGTCGACGGTGACGATGGTGTGAGCGGTGTGGCGCCGCATCCCCTTCTCGGCCAGGATCGCACGGACCGTCGGCTCGGGCAGGTGGGCGAGGATGGCCTTGCCCACCCCGGTGCAGTGCACCGGGACCCGCATGCCCACGACCGAGTGGGTCCGCACGGTCCGGGTGCCTTCCAGCTTGTCGATGTACACCATCTCGCCCTGCTCCATCACCACCAGGTGCACCACCTCGTTGGTCGCCAGAAGCAGCTCTTCCAGGTATACGCGAGCCTCCTCGCGGATGTCCAGGCCCCCCAGCACCGCCTCGCCCAGGCCCACCACCCTGAGCCCCAGCCGGTAGGATGCGTCGTGTCCCTGCATGACGTATCCGCGACGCGCCAGGGTGTGCAGGATGCGGTGGACGGTGCTCTTGTGCAGGTGAACCTGCGCGGCGATCTCCGTCAGCGAGGTGCCCCGGGGGTGGGCGGCCAGCACTTCCAGAACGTCCAGCGCGCGTCCCAGTACCTGGATGCTCCGGCCGGTTCCCGGCCCCTTGGCGCTCGGAACGGAATCCTTCGCCTCGAGCGGCTTCACGCTCACGCCGATCGCCTCCCATCATCGTCCACCGCCCCGCGCGGCTCCGTCAGCTCAGCGGGAAGCGCCGGACCTGCGCCACCGTGTCGCCCAGCCAGGCCTGAATCTCCTGCCTGCGATCCTGGGCCAGGGCCGGCCGGCCGTCCACGAGGCGCAGGGCTGCGTCGTGACCGGGAACGAGGAGTCCGCCCCCCACCTGGCGCCACAGCCGCCACAGGGCCGCCACCGACCGCTGGGCCTCGTCGGGATCCTCGGGGGCCGAAAGCTCACAGGTCAAAAGTTCCACCCGGTTCTTCGCCGCATCGCCGATCAAGAGGATCGGCCCTTGCGCGCCCGCTGCCTCGAAGGCCATGTGCCCGGGAGTGTGCCCGAAGGTCGCGTGGGCGACGATGCCCGGGAACACCTCCTCGCCGTCCTCGGTCAGGCGCAGGCGTGTACAGGCGCAAAGCCGCTCCACGTACGCTTCAGGCAGATGGATGGATCGCGACTGCGCCGCCCATTGCAGTTCCCTCCGGCCGATCACCACCTGCGCCCTTGGGAAGAGGGTCCAGTTGACCATGTGGTCCCAGTGGGCGTGGGTCAGGAGCACACCCGTCACGTCCGTGGGCTCGACCCCCAGGGCGCGAAGGCGCTCGAGGAGCACGGGCCGCGCCCCGAAGGACCCCGTGTCCACCACGTACCGTTCCCGGCCACGGGCCAGAAGGGTCACGCTGCTCCAGCCCAAGTTGCCCTGACCCGGCGACCGGCCTGGGAAACCCTGAATGAGCGTGCTCAGCGTGTACATGGCCCGGTCTCCGGAACGCAGGGACACGGCACCGCGCCCCGCCACCTGTATGCGTCTCCCACCATGCTGCTCACGCCACCGGTATTCACCAGGCGCCTGCCTTTCCCTGCCAGTCGGGGACGCCCGCGACCGCGCCGCCAAGCGGCAGGACAAGCGCCGTGGGCCGAGAATTCTCGATGGTCGGAGGTGAAACCTGGGCTCACATCGTGCAACTTGGCCCCCGGTCCACTCCCCATCCGACCCGGAAAGGCGGAATGACGATGCGCAGATCCACCCTGGCCATGGTCGCCGGCACGCTGGCCCTGAGCGCCAGCGCCCTGACTCCCCTGGCCGTCTCCGCCCATACGACCCGCCCCGTCTCGCGCACCGTGCAGGCCATCAAGCGGCGGGGCGTGCTGGACTATGCGTGGGGGGCCTACTTTCCGTATGCCTACCAGAATGTCAAGAACGGCCGGATCGACGGCATCGACATCGCTCTGGGCGAGGCCCTGGCCCGGCACATGGGCGTGAAGCTCCACCTCGTCCAGGCGAACTGGAGCACGATCGTCGCCGGCATCCCCGCGGGCCGCTACCAGATCATCCAGCCCATCATCATCACTCCCCAGCGAGCCAAGGTGGTCGCGTACTCGGACCCGGTGTGGATCAAGGAGAACACGGCCCTGGTCCGCGCCAGCGACATCCGTCGCTATCCCACGCTCAAGTCGCTCAACCGACCGGGCGTCACCATCGACGTGGTCCTGGGATCGGCCCAGGACGCCCTGGCGCCCAAGGTGTTCCCCCGCGCCCACATCAGCGCCGTGCAGACCGAACCCGACTCACTGCTGGGGGTGCTCTCCGGCCGGGCGACCGCTATGTTCGACGGCAATGACACCGCCATGTACGCCCTGACCCGCTACAAGGGCAAGCTCGCCATGGTGCATGGCGCGGTGGCGCCCAGCTACAGTGCGTTCGCGGTCGCCAAGGGCGCGACCCGGTTCGTGGCCTACCTCAACCGCTGGATCATTCGCAGCCGCAAGGACGGCCTGCTCCTGCACCTGCTCAAGGAAGCCGGCCTCAACGGCACCTTCGTCGCCAAGTAGTTCCCCCGGGTCGAGCTCGGTCAGCCTTGTGGGGGCGGCGGGATCGGGGATCCCGCCGCCCCCGGTCGGGGAGGGGGCCATCGTGCACTACCAGTTCGACTTCCACGTGATCTTCAGGTACGCCCCGTACCTCCTGGCCGGGGTCAAGGTGACCTTCGAGGTCACCCTGATCGCCGTCTCGCTGGGCATGGTGATCGGCCTCCTCATCGCCGTACTGCGCCTCTCGCGGTTGAGGGTCCTCAGGATCCCCGCGATCGTCTACCTGGAGGTGTTCCGCAACACGCCGGCGCTGGTGCTGCTCATCTGGCTGTACTACGCCATTCCCATCATGACCGGACTGCGCCTGAGCGCACTGGAGTCGGTCAGCTTCGCCCTGGCCGCGTCCGCCGGGGCGAACATGGCGGAGATCTACCGCGCCGGCATCCTGTCGGTGAACCGTGGAGAGGTCGAGGCGGCCAAGTCGCTGGGCCTGACCGGGTCGCAGATCCTCCGCCGCATCGTTCTGCCTCAGGCGCTGCGCCGCATGATCCCGCCCTTCACCAACGCGTTCATCGCCGTGGTGCTGCTCTCGTCCCTGGTGTCGGTCCTGGGTGTGCCTGACCTGACCTATCAGGCCCAGAACATCGCCCAGCTCACCTTCCGGCCCATCGAGATCTTCACCGCCGTGGCCGTGGTGTACATGGCCATCAGCTACGCGCTGTCCTTCGTGGCCCACCGCATCGAGGCCTGGGTCTCGGAGCGCACGTGAGCACCATGGGAAGGGCGGGCCAGGCGCCCATGGTGGTGGTGGACGGTGTGCGCAAGGCCTTTCACGGGGTTACGGTGCTCGACGGCATCAGCTTCGAGGTGGCGGCCGGCGACGTGGTGGCGTTCATCGGTTCCAGCGGTTCGGGCAAGACGACGCTGCTCAGATGCATCGACCTGCTGGAACCCATCGACGCCGGCCGGATCGTGGTCGCGGGCGAGGCCATGGGCTGGCACCAGCAGCCGGACGGTCGGTGGGTCCGCGACAGCGAGCGGGAGCTGGCCCGCAAGCGCCAGCACCTCTCCATGGTCGCCCAGGGGTTCCACCTGTTCTCGCACATGACCGCCCTGGAGAATGTGATGGAGGGGCCGCTGACGGTCAAGCGCCTCCCCCTTCCTCGGGCACGCCAGCTGGCACAGGAGCTTCTGGCCAAGGTGGGGCTGGCGGACAAGGCGCACGCCCGGCCCTCCAAGCTCTCCGGCGGCCAGCAGCAGCGGGTTGCCATCGCCCGGGCGCTGGCGATGGGCCCGGAGGTGATGCTCTTTGACGAGCCCACCTCGGCCCTGGACCCCGAGCTTGCGGGCGAGGTGCTGGCCACCATGCGCCAGCTCGCCGCCGAGGGCCACACCATGCTGGTGGTCACCCACGAGCTGGCGTTTGCGCGCGAGGTTGCCGACGTGGTCCTCATGTTCCACGAGGGCCGCATCGTAGAACAGGGCCCGCCCCAGGAGATATTCACGCGCCCCGCCCACGAGGCGACCCGGCGCTTTCTGGCCCGGGTGACCGGGGGCGTGCCGCAGCCCACGGGGTCGTCGTGATCCTCGTGGGAGGGCGCACCCTCGAGGGCCCCATGAACCTGCGCATCGACGGCACCCGCATCGCCGCCATGGCGCCGGACCTGACCCCCGTCCCGGGTGAAGCGGTGTTCTCGGCCCACGGTCGGCTGCTCCTGCCCGGGCTCGTCGACGCCCACACCCACTCCAACGACCATCTCCTGCGCTCCATGGGCCAGGACTTGCCGTTGGAACTGTGGTCGCTTCGCACCAGCGCGGCCCGCATCGGCCGCAGTGCCCACGAGGTGTACGTAGGTGCGCTGCTGGGCTGCATCGAGTACCTGCAACACGGCATCACCACCGTGCTGGACCACCTCAAGCTGGACCCCATGTCCGAAGAGGGCTTCGCCGCCGCCGCCCGAGCCTACGCCGACGCGGGCATCCGAGGGATCGTGGCCCCCATCTTGCAGGACTTGCCACTCGCCGCGACCGTGCCGGTCACACCCGGCCCCAACGCCTTCGCTCGGCGCTCTCCACTCCCTGCGGCGGAGCAACTGGCCATGACCGACGCCTTTGTGGCCCGATGGGGCGGTGCGGTCGGGCCCTCGGCACCGCACCGGTGCAGTGACGCCCTGCTCGCCGGGTGCGCCGATCTGGCCCGCCGACGAGGGGTACCGCTGCAGTTGCACGTGCTCGAAACCCGGCTGCAGCGCGACACCGCCGCGCGACCCACGCTGGAGCGGCTCGAGGCCCTGGGGTGCCTGGGCCCGTCCACGAGCCTGGTGCACGCCGTGTGGCTCGCAAGGGGGGACGTGGAGCGCATCGCCGCGAGCGGCGCCAGCGTCGTCCACTGTCCCCTGGCCAACGCCAAGCTGGGCAGCGGCCTCGCCCCCATCGTCGCCCTGGTGGAGAACGGTGTGAACGTGGCCCTGGGCACCGACAGCGCCGCCTGTGGCGATGCGCACGACCTATGGACGGCCATGCGCTTTGCGCTCCTTTCCCCGCGCAGTGCTCTGCCTCACCACCGGTGGCTCGGTGCCGCAGCAGGCTGGCGCATGGCCACGGAGGCGGGCGCCCGGGCGCTCGGAGTCGGGGGGGCGGGCCGCCTCGCGGTCGGGGCGCCGGCGGACATCGTCCTTTTGGATCTCGATCGCCCTGCCTTCGTCCCGCTCACCGACCCCGTGGCCCAGCTCGTCTTCGCCGCGGGACCCGCGGCGGTGCGCGAGGTGTTCGCCGGCGGGCGCCTGGTGCTCAAGGACGGGTGGCCCACAGGGTTTGACGCGAAGGCCCTCCTGACGGAGGCGGCGCAGCTCGGCGCGCGGCGACTGGCGCTCAACCGGCCGTGGCTCGAGTCCGCGTGGGAGCTCGCGGCGCAGCTGGAGCACCGGCTGGGGAGCGATGGAGGTGGCTGACTTCTGGTCGGGACCGCTCAGGGCCATCCAGCCGCTCATGCGCGCCATCGACGCCCGCGGGTGCGACCCGGAGGCGCTGGTGGCCGATGCGGTGGCCATGGGGGCCAACGTCATGATCGTCAACGGCGGCGGCTTCCTGTGCTGGTACCCGAGCCAGCTCGCCAGCCAGCGGGTCAACCCGTACCTGGACCAGGACCTTCTGGGCGAGACGATCCGCCACGCCCATCGGCGCGGCGTAAGGGTCCTGTGCCGCATGGACATCTCCAAGGGCTACCCCGAATGGTTCGCCGAGCATCCCGAATGGTTCGCCCGAGGACCCGACGGCGCGCCCACGACCACCTGGGGGCTCCTGGACACCTGCTTCAGCGGCGGCTACTGGCAGCGGGAGCACCCGCGCATGGTCGAGGAGATCCTTGGCCGCTACGAGGTCGACGGCTTCTTTTACAATTACTACCGGGTGGCCCGCTGCACGTGCCCCCGCTGCCTCCCTCTCGATCGCGGGCAGGCGCTGGTGGCCTACACGAGCGCATTGCGCGACCGGGTCCATCCAGCGGTGCTGGTATGCTACCACCACCTGCGCGAGGGGTGGGACGAGCCGGGCATGGCGGCCGCCACCGACCTCGTGGCCGCCCAGGCCACCAACCCCTTCAGCGTCAACCCCGTGGACCCGCAACCGCGGTGGGCCCGCTGGGCGGCCGAGGAAGCCGCGTGGGGCCGGGCGCTGCGGCCGGACCGGCCGCCGCTGATCATCCTCGGGGTCTCGGCGGTCTTCGCCAGTCGCCGCATGGCCCAGCCCGGGGACCGGCTCGCCCACGACATCTTCACCGCCGCCGCGTTCGGCGGGGCACCCTGCCCAGCCGTGAACGGCACGCTTCGACCCGAGGACCCTCGACCCCTGGGCGCCGTCGCCAGGAGCCTCACCCGCCTCCGCAGGCTGAAGGGGGTCCTGGCAGGCAGGAGCGATCCCAGCCCCATCGCCCTGTGCCGGCCGCTCGACCCTGCCTGGCGCGCGGAATTTCGCGGCCTCTTCGCCGCGCTCGTGGAGCTGCGGCTGCCCTTCGACGTGGTGGTCCCGGGCGGGGCGCTCGGCTATCCCTGGGTGATCCATCCGGGACCGCCCCGGGGCCTGGCGGCCGACGGCCGGCTCATCGTCACCGCCGCTGCGCTGGGACCGGAGCGGGACGTGACCGGCGGCTACCTCCGCGTGGGCGATGCGGGCCTGCGTCAGGCGCTGGGGACCGACGTCCTGGCCGTCGAGGGGCGGTTCTGGACGCTGCCCGCCGCGACAGACGGCGATCTGCATCTCGTCGCCCCCAGGATCAACAACGCTCCCGAGTTCGCGTGGCTCGATGCGGCGCCCGGAGGGCCGCCGGGCCTGGCGGGGGGACGGCTCCCGTGGGAGATCGGGCGTCTCTACCTCGAACGGGGAATTCCCGAGTACCGCCAGCTCCTGGGAGCGCTCCTCGCGGAGGTGACGCCGTGGGTGCAGACCGACGCGCCGCCGGCGGTGACCGTGCGGGCCGCCCGGCGCGGCCCCACCACCCTGGTGCACCTGGTCAACGACGCCTCGCCGGCGGACCGCCCCTTCACGGCGTTCAGCCCCGTGGCCGGCTTCTCGGTGCGGGTGCCCGGCGCCACCCGGGTGCGGGCGTTGCCCCGGGGCCGCGAGGCGGAGTCGGACACCTTTCGCGTCACGCGGCTTGACGACTACGCCGTCCTGGCGTTCACCGCCGGACCCCTCTCGTGAGCCCCGCTCAGCGGATGCCCACCGGCCAGAACACCGGCACCACCAGCACGGTCACGGCGAGGGCCAGGATCGCGAACGGCAGGCCGTAGCGCAGGTAGTCGCGGTTGCGATAGCCGCCGGCGCCGGCGACAAGCAGCGTGGGCTTGCAGGCCTGGACCGTCACCGGGGCCACCATCACCGAGGCCAGGAGCGTCACCAGGCAAGCGTCGGGACTGGCGTGCAGGCGCTGCGCCAGCGCGATGACCGCGGGGGACAAGAGGACCGCCGTGGGAACGTTGGAGAGAATCTGGGTGCCAAGGGCGCCCAGGGCGGCGATCCCGAGGAGCAGCGCCCGGGGGCCCAACGGCGCGAGGATGTGGGCGAGGAAGGCGCTGACGCCGGCCGTCAGGCCCACCGCGGTCATCGCCTGGCCCAGGGGCAAAAGCCCGGCGATCAGAAAGAGCAGCGACCACTCGACGGCCTCGTAGGCCTCCCCGGGGGTCACGCAGCCCGCCAGGATGCACACGAGCGCGGCGACGAAGGCCGAGGAGCCCAGGGACATATACCCGGTGAAGGCCAGGAGCATGAAGACCGCCATGGCCATGAGCGCCCACAGCTTGCGCCCCCGGCGGGCTCCGGTCGCCTCCACCTCGGTGAGCAGCACCCCCAGCCGCTGGTCCTGCAGCTGGGCGAGGCGCGCCGTGGCGCCCCGGACAAGGAGGATGTCCCCGCTGCGCAGGGGCAGGTGGGCCAGTCGCTGGGTCACGGGCTCACCGTGGCGCCACAGCCCCACCACACTCACCTGGTAACGGGGCCGGAACGCCAGCTGGGCCAGAGTGTGCCCCGCCCAGGGGGAACCGGGGGGCAGGAGCAGCTCCGCGAGCTTCTGCCCATCGGCCTCGGCCTGGGCCGAGGGATCCAGCTCCCCCAACACCTTGATGCCGGGCAGGGCGCCCAGGCGCAGTAGGTCGTTGCCGCGGGCGCTCACGAGGAGCCGGTCCCCCGGCTGGATGGGGTCGTGGGGCGGGGGCGGGGACACCCAGCGGCCCTGGCGCAGGCGCGAGAGCACCGTGATCCCGAAGTCGCCGAACACCTGCGTGTCGGAGAGCGCCGCCCCCACGAGGTCCGAGTCCGCGAGCACCTCGAGTTCGCTGGCGAACCCGCCGCTGCGCTCCACGGGGCCGATGGGCCCGGGGCCTCGGGGCAAGAGCCACGGCCCCAGCACCGTGACGTAGAGGAGCGCCAGGACCACCAGGCAGATCCCCAGCGGCATGATCCCGAAGAGCGGCAAGACAGGCAGTCCGGCCGCCAGGAGCGACGCGTTGCCGATGACGTTGCTGCTGCTGCCCAGGATGGAGATCATGGCGCCCGACAGCGCTCCGGTCGCCACCACCATGAAGATGCCGCGACTGCGGGCGGCGGACCGGTTCAGGTCCGCCGCCAGGGGCAGGTAGAGGGTGACCGCGGCCGTCGTCTCGAGGAAGGGGGCGGTCAGCGCGGCCGCGAGCAGCAGCCCCTGGCGCAGCCGGGTGGCGGAGCGGCGGGCGGAGCGGGACAGGGCGTGGAGCACCCCGTCCATGAGGCCGGTGCGCCGGAACGCCTCGGCGACCACCATCATGCTGCCGATGAGCACCACCGGCTCGCTGCCGAACCCGGAGAGGAGCCTGGAGGAGGGAAGGACGCGCAGCAGCAGCAGCGCCCCCAGGGTGATCATGGCCGCAAGGTCGGAGCGGACGCGGCCGGAGACGAGCATGCCGATGAGCGCCGCCAGGATCGCCAGCACCTCGACGGAAGCGAGCTTCAACGACGCCATCCCTCCATTGGGGCCATCGGGGCGGGGGCGATCCTCCCCGTCGTGCCCTTCGCCCGGGGTCGTCCGTCTCCTGCCGGCGGGCTATTGCGGGAACCGCCCGGCGGTCATACGCTAAGGGCCGGCCCCGGCGGCCACCGGGCGCGGCGGCCAGGCTCGAAATCTCTCGTCGGGGCATGCCCGTCGATCACCCGAGGTGCAGTGCGTGCAGCTTCTCTCCGTGGTCCTGGCCGCGAGCGTCCTCCTCCTCGTCGTCTGGCAGCCCCGGGGCCTGTCCATCGGCTGGCCCGCCGCCGCGGGCGGCGCGGCGGCCCTGGCGCTGGGCGTGGTCACCTGGGCGGACGTGATCCGGGTCGTCGCCATCGTCTGGGACGCGACCTTCACCTTCGTCGCCCTGATCTTCATCTCCATCGTCCTCGACGAGGTGGGCTTCTTTCAGTGGGCGGCGCTGTGGATGGGGCGCCTCGCCCGGGGCAGCGCGCCCCGGCTGTTTCTCTCCAGCATCCTGCTGGGCGCGATCGTCTCCGCCTTCTTCACCAACGACGGCGCCGCCCTGATCCTCACCCCCATCGTCTACGACGAGGTGGTGGCCCTGAAGCTGCCGCCGGCGGCGGTCCTCGCCTTCGTCATGGCCGGCGGCTTCATCGCCGACACCGCCTCCCTGCCGCTGGTGGTCTCCAACCTCGTGAACATCCTCTCCGCGGACTTCTTTCACATCGGCTTCGTGCACTACGCCCAGCGCATGGTGCCCGTGGACCTCGTCGCCGTGGGCGCGAGCCTCCTGGCCCTCGTCCTGTACTTCCGCCGCAGCATCCCGGCCGCGTACGACCCGGGCATCCTCGCCGACCCCATCTCCGCCGTGCGGGACCTGGCGCTCTTTCGCCGGTCGTTCTACGTGCTGGGCTTCCTCATGGCGGGCTACCTGGTCAGCGAGGCCCTGCACATCCCGGTGTCGCTCGTCGCCGTGGGCGCGGCGGCCATGCTGCTCCTCATGGCCAGGCGCAGCGCAGCCCTGGACCTGGGGCGGGTCGTCCGGGCCGCGCCCTGGAAGATCGTCGTCTTCTCCGTGGGCATGTACGTGGTGATCTACGGCCTGCGGGACGCGGGGCTGATCCGCGTCGTCAGCGACGCCATCGCCGCCGCCGGCCGGGGCGGACGGGGCCCGGAGATCCTCGCCACGGGCTATCTGGCGACATTCCTCTCCTCCACGGTCAACAACCTGCCCACGGTGCTGGTGGTGGCCCTGGGCATCCGGGGCACCCACGCGCCCCTGGCGCTTGAGCACATGCTCGCGCTCGCGAACGTCGTGGGCTCGGATCTTGGCACCAAGATCACGCCCATCGGCTCCCTGGCCACCCTGCTCTGGCTCCACATCCTGGAGCGGCGCGGCCTCAGGATCTCGTGGGGCACGTACATGCGGGTGGGAGTCGTCCTGACCCTGCCGGTGCTGACGGTGGTCCTCCTGGCGCTCATGGGCTGGCTCATGGCGATCGGGCCCTGAGGCTCAACCGCGGACGCTGTACCCGCCGTCCACCACGATGGTCTGCCCCCGGATCATCGAGGACCGTTCGGAGCACAGAAATGCCACCACGTCCGCCACATCCTCGGGGGTCACCGTCCGCCCCGCGGGAGCGCGACGGACGAAGTCGTCGAGGATCTCCTGCCGGTTGGGGAAGTAGCGGAGCGCGTCGGTGTCCACCGCCCCCGCCGAGACGGCGTTGAACCGGATCCCGCTGCGCGAGAGGTCGACCGTGAGCTGGCGGATCAGGCTCTCCAGGGCCGCCTTGGACGCGCCCACGAGGCTGTAGAAGGGGATGCCCCGCATCGCTCCCAAGGAGGAGATGGCCACCACCGCCCCGCCGGCGCCCATGCGCTCCAGAGCTCCCTGCACCAGGGTCACCAGCGGCCAGGCGTTGACGTCCATGGTCCAGTGCCAGTGCTTCAGGGTGACTTCGGTGATGGGCCGCAGCACCCCCGAGGCGGCGTTGGCCACGATGATGTCCACGCCCCCCCACACCTCGTCCACCTGGGCGAAGATGGCGGCCATCCCCTGCTCGTCGGCCACGTTGGCCTTCACCGCGTGGGCCTCGCCCCCGTCGGCGCGGATCCTCGCCACCACTTCCTGGGCCGGGGCGCTCTTGCGCAGGTAGTTGACCATCACCCGCGCACCCTCGGCCGCGAGCTTGAGCGAGATGGCCCGGCCGATCCCCCTCGAGCCGCCGGTCACCAGGGCCCGCTTGCCCTCAAGCCCCAGGTTCAACGCCAGATCCCGTCAGTCTCCGACGACCTGCTCGATGCGGCGGGCCAGATCCACGTCCAGATCGGTGATTCCCCCTTCGTCGTGGGTGGAAAGCGATACCCTGACCCGGCCGTATCCGACCCACAGGTCGGGATGGTGGTCCACGGCATCGGCCACGTCGGCGATGCGGTTGACGAAGTGGATCCCTGGCCGGAAGCCCTGGAACCGGAACTCCTTGGCCAGGGCGTTCCCGTCCCGGGACCAGCCCGGCAGCTGGGCCAGTGCCGCCTGCAGCGCCTCGTCGTCCAGTCGAGCCATGCGCTCCCTCCCCCGCTTGGACCCGGATCCTGCACCGGGAATCGTCGGATAGGGATGTTCGCGGCCGCGGCGCCGTGTCCCTCCCGCATGAACCGACAAAAGCCGGACATCCTTCCCACCAGGGATCCGGGAAGGAGGAGCCACGTGCCCGATTCTGGAGCCGTCATCCGCATCCGCAGCGACGACCTCGAACTCGACGCCCGCTCGCTCCGGACCGCGCTCGAGGCCAGCTCCCTCGACCGCAGCGCCCCCGACATCCGCGTCGAGGGCTCCGAGGTCCTCGCGTACCTCAGCGAGGAGGACCTGGGACGCATCGACCTGGAGGAGGCGGAGAACATCCTGCGCACAGAGGGTGTGGACCTCACCGTGGATTGGGGCGGGTCGGACGTGTGACGCCCCGGCGTGCTGCGCCCGCCCCCGCCCCATAGACTGGGGGGAGGGGGGAGGCGCCATGGACGACGGACCGCTGCTCGGCGCGGGGTTCCCGTGGGTGACCACCGAGTGCTCGCGCCTGGGCCTCAAGGGTCTGGGCCTCCTGGCGGACCTTTCCACCTGGACCCCGACCGCTCCCGGGCGCGCCGCGCGAGCGTGCCGTTCAGCGCCACGCCCAGGAGCAGGATCTCCGCCAGGTAGTAGAACCACAGGAGCAGCACCAGGATGAGCGCGAACACGCCGTAGCGCCCCGCGCGGATGACGCGCAGGTACACCCCGAACGCGAGTCCCGCCCCCTCGAGGAGGAGCGTCGAGACCAGGGCGCCGGACCACACCTGCCCCAGGCCCAGGCGCAGGTTCGGCACCACGCTGAAGACCAGCGCGAAGAGCACCAGCGTCGCCAAGAGCCCCGTTCCCGCGTGCACCAGCACCCGTCGGGGGGCGACGGGAACGAGGTGACCCAGCGGCGCCGACCCCGCCGCGAGGTAGGTGGGCAGGGTGCTCAGGGCGCTCGCGGCCACCACCAGCACGAGGAACAGGACCACCATGCCCATGGACATGGCCTTCTGGCGGACAAAGCCCCTGGGCTTCACGCCGTAGATGCGGTCCATGGCCTCCTCGAGGTTGCCGAAGAGAAAGGACCCCGCCCACATGAGCCCCACGATGCTGGCGACTCCCACGAGCCCCGCCCGGTAGCGCAGGCCGCCGAGCACCTGGAGCAGGGGCGC
>JAJZYS010000221.1 GCA_021797925.1 Bacillota bacterium | reverse complement strand
GACGCGCCGGCCCCCGCCCCTGCCGCCGCCGCACCCGCGACCCTCCCGCACATCCCGTCATTCGCCATAGAGCAGCTGCCGCCGTCTCGCGTTTCGCGCAGGAAGCGCGCCGGCCATCGGGAAGGACGAGCATGTGGAGGCGGGCCCGCGCCGGAGCCTCGTCCCGTCGCCGCCGAGGACGACCTGCGCTTCCACCCGCTCGGCGAGCCGATGATCTCGCCCGACGGGCGCCTGGTGGCCTTCCCGGTGCAGACGGCCGACCGTGACCAGGACGAAAACCGCAGCGCCATCGGGATCGCCCGGACCGAGGCCCGGACTCGCCGCTGACCGCCGGCACCGCCCGCGACCGCTCCCTGCGGTGGTGCCCCTGCGGATTGCGGCCCGTGCCGATCACCCATTCGGATACATGCCGATTCGTGATTGCGGTCTCAAGCCGATCACTCAGTCCGGAGACATCCGATCGCCCGTCCCGGAAGGTGGCGATCGGGCGAGTCACATGGAAGGAGGCGCCTGAATGTCCAGCCGGCTTGGGGGCCATGGTCTGTTTGGACCTGACAAACGTCGCCAGGCGTCGAACGGCTGGGCGGGACTCGTGTCACGAATCGCCCCGCCAGCCAGCTCAGGCGCATCCGCCATGATTGAAGGTGAGTGCCTGAACGCCGCTGCGTTTCAGGACCTCTTGAAAGCGGCGCAGGCACGGGTCGACGCCCGTCCGTAAAGGCGCAACGGCGCTCCTTATACACGTCCTTCCGTCGACGGCGGGACGGTCGTTCAGGCCGCAACCCACGCATCGCCCGCGCCAGATCCGGTACTCGGCGTCCCAGCACGGTGTACCGCGCCGTGGTCTGGATGCTGCGGCGTCCAAGGCGTCGCCGGATGGCGGACAGCCCGACGCCGCGGTTGACCAGGTGGGTGCGGTCGTGTGCCGCAGGCCGTGGATCCGGTAGGTTTCGCGTGCCCCCGCCTTCCGCTGGAGCTGGGCGAAGCGCCATTCGACCGCCCGCACGGTGAGCACGCCGCGCCGGCCGGGGAAGAGGACCACCTCTCCCCGCCACCGGCGCACAGGCCAATTCCCAACCTCCAGCCTCCCACCCCACTGCGCCGGGACGGCTTCGATCTCGGCCCGGGCCCAGCCCCCGTCAAAAAACACGAACTTCCAGATGTCGTGTGCGGAAGCTGGGTCCGAAGATCGGGTGCGCACCGGTCTGCGACGTGGACCAGCTGCGGTTCGCAGGGCCCCGGATCGGGCACGGGCGGACCGGCCGGCGGCACCTCAGAGCGGGTCCGTGGGATGACCCCCCAGCCACTCGCCGGTCAAAAGCTGCCACACCAGGCGCCAGGAGACCCGGGCCGCGTCGGAGACCGGCTCGGAGCGATGGTGGTAGTCGAAGCTCACGACGAGCGCGTCGAGGTCGCGCTGGATCTTCTCCAGCTTGTCCGCCTGGTCGCGGCCCACGGCGCTCCCGACCCGCGGCTCGACGAGCGCCCAGTGGCGGCGGCAGAAGGGGTCCGAGCCCTTCCAGGCCGCGGCCAGGGCCTCCCCGCCGAGCCCCTCGACGAAGGTGTCGACGGCGAGCCGCATGGTCTGGGAGCGGACCCCGCAGGCGGGACACGCCCCCGACCCCCGCTCGGCCCACGCGCGGAGGAGGTCGCGGCCCAGGATGGCCAGGCCCAGCACGTCGCCCATGTCGACAGCCGTGCGGGCGTGCGCGGGACACAGGCCGCCCGCGGCGCGAAGCTCGGTGCGAAACCCCACGTCATTGACGCTCTCGTAGAAGACGCTGTCCAGGTAGCGCGCCACGGATCTCGCCTCCAGGCGGCAGACGGGGCAGCCGCGATGGGCCATGGCGATGGTCAGTTCCTGGTAGGTGCTGGTCGACTCAATAGCGTGCACGGGAACGCCTCCTCGCAAGCATGACGACGGTCGGGATCAGCCGGGCGGCATGGGGCACGCGCCGCTGCACGGGGCGATGCTCGCCGACACGAGCCTGAGCCTTCCGGTCCCGCTCTGCCAGGCCCCGGTCATGGTGCCGCTGAAGCGCTGCAGCGTGCCGTTGCGAAGGCGAGAGCGGATCACGACGGGGACGGTGAGGCCGTGGGGCGCGCCGACCCTTACGCTCAGGGACGCGGTCCCCGCGAACCCCCGGGCGAAGCGCCCGTACGGGACGGCCCGGCGGAAGGCGCCGCCGGGCATCCAGGCCGCGTACGCCGACGCGAGGTGGCCCCGGCTCAGAAGTTGCCAGTAACCTTCCACGAGGTCGACGACGCTCGCGGGCATCCCCAGGGTGAAAAGGCGCAGTGCGCCGACGACCGTCCGGGCCATGGCCAGGGGGTGGGCGGAGCGCACCAGGATCCGGCAGGGAAGGGCGCCGGGGAGGGTCAGGGTCACGAGGACCGCCGAGTCGGAGCGCGACACCGTGACGGAGCGCCCCGAAAGGATCATCGGGCGGGGGACGCTCAGGGGGTGAAGGCCCAGGCCCACGCGGCCGTCGGCGACCACGAGGGTGGCCTCGGCGGCCAGGACCGAGCGGTCCGCGTACGGGAACAGGCGCGCGCGGGCCGGCGCCACCATGAGGAGCATCCCGCCGCGGCCCGGGCGCAGGGTGACGGTGGGAGCGAAGGGAACGCGTAGGCCCCGGGCCGGGACGAGCTCCCACGGCAGGAAGGCCGGCAGCGCCACGGGGAGGGCGGGACCCCAGGTCAGGGCGGGCTCGAGCGTCCAGGCCCTCGCCGAAGGCGCTGCCGGCGCGAGGAGCCGCACCGCGAGCGTGTGGGTCGAGAGGCTTCCCCCGGGGCCCACGAGGGTGAGGGCGACGCGGCCTGCTCCGGGCCGAAGCGCGCGCCAGGCGGTCACGGCCCCCCGGGTGCGGGAGCGGTAGCCCGCGGGGATGGCAAGGCGCAGGCGGAAGACGCCCCGGGCGTCGACGCCCGCCTCGGCGGCGGGCAGCGCCGGCGCGAAGCTCCACCCGGGCGAGGGGTCGCCGCCCAGCGACGTGAACCGGCGGGTCGCAAGGCCCCGGGCGAGCAGGCGCGCGCGGACCGTGAGCCCCTCGGGTGGCGCCGGGGTCAGCCGCCCGCGAAGGTAGAGCGTCGCGCCGATGCGGGCGGGGGGCGGGATTGGGATTCGCCAGCGCTCGCGCAGGGAGATCCGGCGCCGGGTCTCGCGGGTGCGGTGGCGAAATCCGTCCCAGCGGCGGGGCCCCGAGGCGGCCGGTGTCAGGACGACCGTGGCGGTGAGCTCCTCGAGATCCCGACCGCGCCCGAGAAGGCGGACGAACCGGTAGCGGTGTCCCGTGGCGGCGCGCACCCTGACCATGCTCGCCGCCAGCCGGATCGCCTCCCGGACGGCGCCGGGGCCGCGCGGCACGCCCACGGCGTAGATGTCCGCCCCGCGTCGAAAACGCACCCAGCAGCGCCGTCGGCCCAGGTGCTCCGCGCCGGTGAGGCCCCGGCCCAGTGAGACCGCCTGGCCGGGAAGCGGGTCCAGCCGGACTCCCAGGGCGAGGCCCAGGTAGGTCGCGGCGGGGCCCGGCTGAGCCGCGGCTCCGGCGATGATGATTGCGCCGTCGCGGGGCAGACTCTTCACCGGGGACCGGTGGCGCCACGGCGTGAGCCGCGCTTGGCCCGGGATCCAGGCGAGGCGGTAGCCCGACGGGCCCGACCGCACTACGAGCGGCGCGAAGCCCAGGCGCGCGGCCGGGGGATCCGGGTCGAGGGCGGGCAGGCGGACCGGCAGGCGCACGGTGGCCACAAGTCGAGGGACGGCGGGCAGAAGCTGCGTCCACACCGGCGGGCGCGCCGCGCCGCGGGCGACGGCCTGGGGCGCCAGCAGCGGCCCCAGCAGGAGGAGGAGGGCGGGACGCGCGATGGGAGATCTCATGTCCCCTA
>JAJZYS010000220.1 GCA_021797925.1 Bacillota bacterium | reverse complement strand
GGATAGAGGGGGCGGGTCCATGCTTGTACGTACCGGTGAGGCTTGCGCGCCGGCGGAGGCGGTGCTCTTCGACCTCGATGGCACCCTCATCGACTCCACTCCGCTCATCCTCAGGAGCTTCAGGGCTGTGGCGGCCGCCCACGGCCTGCCGGTGCCCGAGGAGGAGCGCCTGTGCCGGATGGTGATGGGGATCCCTCTCATGGACGGGCTGGCCGCACTGTGGCCCGCGACGAGCCTCGAGGAGCGCGAGCAACTCGCCGACGACTACCGCCGGGTCAACCGGGCGGAGCACGACGCGTCCATCCGGGCGGTGGCCGGGGCGCGCTTCGCGCTCAAGGCGCTGGGCGCCCTGGGCATACCCAGCGCCGTGGTCACCTCCAAGGGCCGGGAACTGGCGGTGCGGGGGCTGACGGTGACCGGCCTGTACCCGTACTGCGGGCATATCCTGGGCAACGAGTCCACGACGCGGCACAAGCCCGACCCGGCGCCGCTGCTTCATGCGGCGAAGCTGCTCGACGTGGAGCCGGGCCGGACCGTCTACGTGGGCGACGCGGTCCCCGACATGCTGGCCGCGGGCCGGGCCGGGATGGCGGCGCTAGGGATTGCCACCGGCGCCGCCAGCGCCGCGGAGCTCCTCGCTGCCGGCGCCCACCGGGTCATGACCGATCTCTTCGAAATCTTCCCGCTTCCCGCCGTGGTCGGCGGACAGGTCCACCACACCCGGTCGCGGTAATTCACCCTCGGCTTCCAGCGCCTCGCGGATGGCCTCGGGGGCTCCGCTGACCAGGAGCGCCAGCGGACCCATGCGCTCGCGGATGAACGGCCGCAGCCGGGGAGCGACCTCGAGCTCCCGGGAGTGCTGGGGCGTGTCGGTCATGAGCAGCATGGCGCGCGAGAGGTACACCGTGCCGTGGCGGGCGAGCCAACCGTCCAGCCGTTCGCGGACGGCGCGCGGCAGGGGTTCGCCCGCGGCCGCCACGATCACGTCCACCAAGGCTTCGAGGTCCAGCCCGAGATCCAGGGTCCGGGCCGCCCGAGCACGGGTCAGTCGGTAGATGCGCGCGCGATCCGCCGTCACACACTCGGCGCACAGTTCCAGGGCGCAGAGCACCTGGGGGTCCACGGGCTCGGTGGCGGTGATGGTGCCGTCGGCGTCGAGGATCAAGGACCCGGCCGCCGTGGAGAGGGGAACCGACGCTCCCAGCGCCCGGCGGCCGCGGGGAAGCATGGCCACCTCGGCGGTGGCGCCGCTCCCGGCCGCGGCGACCCAGCCCAGTGACCACGCCAGGCTCAGGCCCAGATCCAGCCGCCGCCGGATTCCCGCCCAGAAGGGATCGAGGGAGAGGCGACCCACGCTGTCGCGCAGGGCGTTGACGGCGAGAAACCGGCCTTCGGGGGAACGGCTCAGCATCTCCAGGACCATGCGCGCCGGGCTGAGAGCGTCCAGCGCCTTGAGGCCCCAGGCGTCGGCGGCGGCGAGGGAGCGGACCCTCGGAACGGCGGTGAATTCCACCAAGGCTCGGGGGGAGTCCGCGCCTCCCAGGGCTCGGACGGCTTCCACCAGCCAGGCCAGCCGCTGCGAACTGAACACGTGCTCGCCCAGGAGCCAGTCGAGCCGGGTCGAGGGCCACCGGGTGAGGTGGTCCAGCACGGCTGCCTCCGAGCGGCGGTCCATTCGGCCGCTGCGGGTGGTCCGCAGCGTTCCCACGTGGGACTGGGCGGCCACGATGACCAAGTCTTCGAGGAAGCTGTCGCCCGCCTCCTCGAAGGCTGAGGGCGGCGAGGTCTCCGAGGTCACGTCGGCGAGCATCAGGTCGGTGGCCGCGTCGAACCATCCGGCGTCGAGGACGTACACCTCGCGGTAGTCGCGCCGGGCGACGTGCACGATGCCCCGTGCCACGAGTTCCTCGAACACTCCGTACGCCCAGCGACCCTTGTGGTTGTACAGGGCGTTGAGCCGGACGAGGCAGGGTTCCGTGGCCGGTGGACGAGTCTGGGAAGCCACGCGCACGATGGCCAGGGCCGTCCGGGCCTCGGTCGACAGTGCCTGCACTCCCTCCACGGTCACCCGCCTCTTCCCCGGTGTTATCCCGGATTGCTTCGACATCGTTGCCCCGGGACCCTCCCGCATCATGCCCGTCGGGTCATCGGGGAACCGTATGGCCGGGAGGTGATGGCGTGCCAGGAGACGGGCGGGATCGGCCGCCGGCTCGCGAACCGTGGAACCGGCAGCGCTTCGAGGAAGAGGTGGCCGAGGAGATCGGCGTGGACCGCAAGAAGGCCCAGGAGGCCGCTCGCCAGCGGGAAGGCTCTGAGCGTGACCCGTCGGGCCGCGAGTCGTCCGAACGCGGGTCGTCGGGGTCCAGACCGCAGGAGCGGCCGTCCTGAGGCGGGAGCGAGGGGGAAACCCCTCGCTTCCTGCGTTCTAGGCCCGTGTGCCTGGCCATAGCATGCTCCAGAGCGGGGGACGTTCCCGGGGGAGGGTGCTGTGGGATGAGAACCGAGCGGATTCCCTGGCAGAAGGCCGAAGTGGCCGGTGGGTCCCGGGAGCCGCGCCGGGCGGCGGGCCCGGAGTGGAGCGGGCGGCTCACGGGACTGGCGCTGCTCGTGATCGCCCTTGTCGTCATCTATCACGGGGTCGACGGGCAGCGGATGCTCGGGCAGTTCACGAGCTACCTGAGCGGCCAGCCGTCGACGCCCGTGGCCGCCACCACCCTGGACGTCCCCCGGGGCAGCGCCGGGCCCGCCAGCGCGATGATGACCGGCCTCAAGCGCACCACCCGCCTGATCCAGGCCGGAGCGTGGAGCGAGGCCGACCAGGAGGTGGCGCAGCTCGAGACGGCGTGGGCGGCGCTGTCCAACCGCTACGCCCAGGCCGGAGTGTCGGCTGTGGACCTCAACGCCGTCACCGCGGACCTCGCCAACCTGGCGACGGACCTCTCCACCCGGGACGCCGCCGCCGCCCAGAGCGACGTCGCCAACTGCCGCGAGAGCATGACCTGGGCGACGACCCAGTACCTGGACGCGTCCGCCCCCACCCTGGTCGAATTCCGGTCCCTGGTCCAGGACATCAATCGCGCGGTGGCGGCGCGCGACTGGGGGCGGGCCACCGCCGACGGGCAGGCGCTGGCGAAGATCCTCGACGACGCGGAGCGCGGCTTCTGAATCAGCGGGCCCCGGGGCGGTGCCGGGCGACCTGGCGGTAGGCGAAGTTCATGAGCGCCATCAGGCCGGGAACGCGAGGAAGGTGGCGGATCCAGTGCCAGCGCGGCAGCCGTGCCAGCACCTGCACCACGGCGGCCGCGCCCTCGCTGCGCGTGCCGTCCGCGGCGACAAGCTGCAGGGACCTCGCGGCGCTGGCCTCGGGGATCCCGAGGGCGGCCAGCGCCCGGGGACCTGCGGGCACGAGTGCGATGCGGCGCGTCAGGTCCCGGCGGCCCACCCAAGCGGCGCAGGCGCTGCACATGGGGCACTGGCCGTCGAAGACCAGGGTCGCCCGGTCCACGTTCCCGGGTCCAGGGATCGATGGGAATGTGCTGACGCACTCCCACGGCCAAAGCCGTGGGGTTCCGCCGGACGATCCGGCCCCGCCTTTGCCATGGGTCTCCTGGCCCCACGACCCCCCTTCAACATCCAGGCCCTCAGCGAGGCGGCCGCCACGATTTCCGACCGTGGCTCCGGCGTTCGCCGCGACGGACTGCGCCCCGAACCCCAAGAGTCGAGCCTCTTTGAGTCCCAGGGATGTCGAAGCGGATGCTCCGACCACTCGCCCGTTGGTTTCGGCCTGCAACCGCTCGAACGCCGCGCGTAGGAGGTCGTCCCCACCCGGCCAGGCTTCCTCGGCCTGGCCCGCGTTCAGGCGGTATTCCGCCTTGCCGTGCGCAAGTGCCA
>JAJZYS010000219.1 GCA_021797925.1 Bacillota bacterium | reverse complement strand
ATGTCGTGCAGAGCGTCGTAGGCCTTCATGAAGTCGCAGATCACCGTGATCGCCTGGGCACCGGCGCTGTCCGGGCGCAGGCCCAGGAACTCGACCACGACCTCGTGCCCGCGGCTGCCCGCCAGGTGTAGCTGACGGGTTTCTGAGTCCCGGAATGGGCTGAGGTGACGGGGGGCAATGTGCCCCGGCAAGGACGGGGCCTGGGGGCGACGAACACCCCCAGGCCCTGCTGCTGGTTCCCACTCCCGGATTCCCTCTCGCCCTGCTGTGGAGGCACCGCGAGGGGGCGAGGAGCGGAAGCACATGCTCAGCGTAGACGCGCTCCATCCGGCGTGCAAGAGACCGCTGTCGGCGCACCTGCCCTCGGCGCGGCGTGCGCCCGAGGACGTCCCGCCGGACAAGGTGGCCGTGGTCAACGGCCGGTGCATCGTGGCGGGCCAGCGGGCGCCGCAGAAGTGCTGCTGGGTGGCGCTGGGTGAGCCGATGACGCCAGAGGAGTACGGGGACCGGTTCGACGCGGGGACGATCGCCTTGGAGCCGTGCCCAGGCTGTGGCGGGCCGCTGAGCGCGTGGGGGAGCTTTTCGCGCACCCTGGCCAAGAGGGAGGCCGGAGTCACAGAGGACCTGGAGCTTCGGCGCGGGCGGTGCTGCAATCCCGACTGCCCGGTCTGCACCGTGACGCACTACCCCTGCTTCGTGACGCCCTATCAGACCGTGCCGACCGCCGAGCGCGAGGCGGCGGCGCGGGCGCACCTCGAACCGGACGTGGGCTGGTCGGCCGTGGCCCGGGGCGTGCCCTGGAGCTTGTGCACGGTGCAGCGCTGGGAGCGGCGTCTCGCCCGGCGGGCCGCCGAGGTGCTGACCGGCTTGCTCGCCATCTGGCAGATGCTTGACCACCGGGCGCCGACGGAGGTGCCCAGCGGAGAGAACCGATGTGGGCTGCTCCGCGCCATGTTCCGGGTGGCCGACGCCGTGGTCGGCGTTCTGCGGACGCGGGAGGGCTGGACGGCGCCGCTGCCGAGCCTGGCCGTGCCGCGACTGTTCCGGCCTCCGGGGCCGACGACGTTGCCTGTCTGGACGTGACGGCGCTGGCGCGGTGCTCGCCAACAAACTCTACAGAATGGCGGCAAGGGGGGGACAGGCCATACCGTGGCGCCGACGGCAGGGGGGCTCCCCACCGTCGGAGAGGGGTGGTCGGTTGCCCAGCGACGCCGCCCGGCAGGCCGTCGCCACGTTTCGTTTCGAGGTCATCGCCCCACTGGTGGTGAGGCCCCTCGGCCCCGGGGAGCGCGCCCACTTGGTGCGCGACCTGGCGGCGCGGCTCTGGAAGACGCCCGACGGCCGCACGATCCGCATCCACGCGCGAACCATCACGCGCTGGGCCGCGCGCTACAAGGCGGACGGGTTCGGGGGGCTGCTGCCCGAGGAGCGGACGGACCGCGGCGTGGGGCGGGTGCTGCCCGAACAGGTGGTGGCCCGTGCCGTCGCGCTGCGCCAGGAGGACCCGGAGCGTTCGGTGCTTCAGATCATCCGCATCATCGAGTTGGAAGGCCTGGCCGATCCGGGAACCATCAAGCGCACGACGCTCGGAGATGCGCTCTGTCGGGCCGGGGTCAGCCGCGCGGAGGTCACGCGCCACAAGCAGACCTTCGCGCTGCGCGAGTCCCCCTACCCCAACGCCATGTGGCAGCTCGATGCCTGCCACATGCTATGCGCACGGCCGGCGGCGCACGATCTATCTGGTCGCGGCGCTCGATGACTACAGCCGCCACGTGGTCGGGCGCCTCTATCCGGCGGAGGACCGTCCGGCCCTGGCGGACCTGCTCAAGCGCGCGGTCACCGCACGGGGAAAGCCAGATCAGCTATACTCCGACAACGGTTCCGCCAACAGAAGCGACATGCTGGCCACCGCCTGCGCCAAGCTCGGGATCGCCCCCCGACACACCCGCCCCTACCGCCCTCAGGGCCGCGGCAAGCTCGAGCGCTTCTTCCGCACCGCGGAGATGCAATGGGGGCGGGAGGCCCAGGCCCTGATCGATGCCGGCCGGCTGAAGACCCTCGACGACTGCCAGCAGTTCCTCGGCGCTTGGCTGCACGGCGAATACAACGCCCGCGTCCATTCCTCCACCGGCGAGACGCCCGAGGCGCGCCTCAGCCACGTCCACCCCGACCACCCCATCGCCTGGGTGCAGCCCCAGGCCCTGGCCGACGCCTTCCTCTGGCCTGAAACCCGCACCGTCACGGCCGTGGGCACGATCTCCATCGAGGGCCACGACTTCGAGGTGGCCCCCGAACTGGCCCGCCGCAAGATCACGGTGCGCTATGACCCATACGACCTCGGCCGCGTGCTCGTCGAGCACGACGGCCGGAGCTACGGCCGGGCCACGCCGTTAGGGGCGCTCCCCGCCCACAGCCGCCACGTGCGCGCTCCGGAGCCCCCGGCCACCGCCCCAGCGCCCGAGCGCACGGCCCTGCACGAGCTCGTGGAGCGCCACGACGAGGAGCATCGCCGCCGCCGGATCGGCCGCATGCGCTTCGTCCCGCCGCCCGGCCCCGTCGCGGACGGTGAGGCAAGGTGACCTCCGCACTGCCCCCGCCCCTGGCCGCGCTCGGGCTCCGCGCCTTCCCCTTCCCCAAGGCGCCGGAGCAAGACGCTCTGTTCCACTGGTCCGCCCTCGACGAGGTGCTGGCCCGCATGGGCTTCGCCCTCGCCGCTTCGGGCTTCGCTCTGCTCACCGGCGACGTGGGGTGCGGCAAGAGCTCGGCGCTGCGCGCGTTCTTGCATGGCCTTGACCCCAACCTCCATCCCGCCGTCTATGTCGCCGACAGCCGCCTGACGCCGCTTCATCTCTACGGCCGCGTCCTGACCCACTTCGGCGTCATGCCCCCCGCCAGCGCCGGCCGCGCCCGCGAGCAGTTCCAGGCCCTGTTGCGCGACCTCGCCGCCGCCCAGGGCAAGCGCCCGCTTCTGCTCATCGACGAGGGCCAGGCGCTCTCCCCGGACATGGTGCAGGAACTCCGCTATCTCCAGAACGTCCAGGACTGTGACGCCGCCAGCCCCTTCACCCTCGTCCTCTGCGGCCAGCCCGAGCTGCGCGCCATCCTGCGCTTCAAATCCTTCGAGGCCGTCGCGCAACGGCTCACCGTCCGCTGCCACCTCGCCCCACTCGAGCCCCGCGAGACCGCAGCCTTCGTCGTCCACAGCCTCCGCCAGGCCGGCATCGACCGGCCCCTCTTCACCGAGGCCGCGCTCGAACTGCTCCACGCCCAGTCCCGCGGCCTCTGCCGCCGCATCGGCAACCTCGCCACGGGCGCCCTGCTCGACGCCGCCCTGCAGAAGACCCCGTTGGTGGAAGAGTCCAGCGTTCGCCGCGCCGCCGCAGAACTCGACGAATAAAGAGGTGTTCCCCGTGGCCGACCTTTCCCTCGGTGCCGGCCGCCCGTACTCCCTCGTCACCACGATCGTCCACCGCGGCCCGGGCCAGTGCAAGCTCGCCCAGCTCGACCTCCATATGACCTCGGGAAATATCCGCCTCCGCTTCCACGATCGCCAGAGCCTCGCCCACTTCTGCCTCGCCCTCGACGACCTGGCTCGCGAGGCCCTCCTCCCCAACCCCGCCGCCTACCGCGCCGTCCGCACGCAGGTCTACACAGACCACGACCGCCACTCTGGCGCCGTCGCCGAGCAGCGCCTCATCAGCGACCTCTTCGCCACGTCGTTCTGACTCGCTCTACCCTCACCCCGCCTCACCCGGGCAGGGCAGCCTCACGGCTGCCCTGCCCCGCCGTCTCTCCGCTCAACGACCGTGACGCCGGACATTGCCCTCCGTCACTCGCTTGTGACGAAGGCAACGCCCTCTGGCAGGCGTGGGGGCCTACAATCCCGTTAGCTACACCGAAGGACGAGTC
>JAJZYS010000218.1 GCA_021797925.1 Bacillota bacterium | reverse complement strand
GGCCCACTGGATCCGCCCCGGCCACCTGGCGCCGGTGCCCCTCGCCCGGGCGCTGGCCCGGCTGGAGCTGCTCATCGTCGATTTGCCCGCCCGTGGCTGGATCGAGCCGTACGAGGCGCCCCGCGAAGGCGTCCGCCTGGCCCTGCCCGAGGGGGTGACCCTGCCGGGCATCACCGCGGGGAGCTATTCCCCCGAGCGGCTCGCGGCCTCGCTGGCCGCCCTCGGCGGCCGGGGCCCCCTCCCCGCGTACCCGAGGCTCGTGAAGCAGGTGCAGCGGCTCTTCAAGACCGTGGCGGCGGGGCTGCCCGACGAGATCCCCTCGCCGCCCGCGGACACGATCCGCTTCCCCTGGGCGGACCGCTACCGCCGCCGGCAGATCGACGGGCTGTGGTCGCGGCCCCAGGAGAAGCCCACCGTGAGCCTGGTGATGATCGTCAAAGACGAGGCCGAGATGCTGCCGGCGTGCCTGGAAAGCTTCGGGGAGATCGCCGACGAGGCGGTCATCGTGGACACCGGCTCCACCGACGCCACGATGGAGATCGCCCGCGCCCACGGGGCCCGGGTGCTAGAGCGCCCGTGGGACGGGGACTTCTCCGCCGCCCGCAACCTGGGGCTGGACGAGGCCCAGGGCGACTGGTTCTTCAGCGTGGACGCCGACGAGGTGCTGGACCTTTCCACGTCGGGCTGCATCCAGCCCGCGCTGCGCAGCACGAAGAGCGCCGCGTTCTACGCGGACCTGACGAACTTCCTGGACAAGAAGGGCGAGATCCCCATCGACACCTGCCGGGTGCTGCGCCTGGTGCGCAACATACCCGCGCACCGGTTCACGGGCCGGGTGCACGAGCAGGTGGCGGCCTCGCTCACCGGCCCGGTGGAAGCCTTGCCGATCATGATCCGCCACTTCGGATACCGGCCCGAGGTCGTGGAGCGGCGCAACAAGGTCCAGCGCAACCTGCAGCTGCTCCAGGCGGAGCGGGAGCGCCTGGGGGACGACCCCTTCCTGCTCATGAACCTGGGGCGCGAGTACCAGCGCAGCGGCGACCACGTCCGGGCGCTGGAGACCTACGAGCGGGCGCGGTCCTTCGAGAACGTCCGCCAGCTGCCGTTCTACACGGTGCTCGTGCACTACAGCCTGGAGGTCCTCACCCATCTGGGCCGCTGGCAGGAGGCGCTGGCGCTCGCGGAGGCGAGCCTGGTCCACTACCCCCACTTCAGCGAGCTTTACTACTTCAAGGCCATGGCGCTCGTGGGCCTCGAGGACCGCGCCCAGGCGGGCGTGGCGCTCTTGTGGGCTCTGGCCCAGCCCAAGGTGGACGACCCGGCCCTGCCGTACCGCGACCCGGTGCTCGACGCGCGGGCCTGGGCGCTGCTGGGGGACCTGTACCTGGAGTCGGGGCAGGCGGCCAAGGCCCTGGCGGCGTGGAAGGAGGCGCTGGCGATCCAGCCCAGCAACGTGGCGCTGCCGTTCCGCATCGCCCGGGTCCTGGCCAACCACGAACCTCCCGAGGCGATCACCCGGTATCTCCTCGAGACCATCGCCCAGCCCAACTCCAGCCAGTGGCAGGCGGTGCACGCGGTGTACCTGCGCGAGATGGGGCCCGAGGCCGCCCTGAGCTGGGCGCGGCGCGCCCAGCGGGCGGGCGAGGAGTACTCGGCCCAGTGGCTCGCGTTCGACCTCCTGTGCCTGGGAAGGGTGGAGGAGGCCCGCGCCCAGGCCGTGAACCTGCGGGTCGCCGAGGGACCGCTGGCCTTCTTCGTGCCCACGCTGGACGCCCTGGGCGAGCGCGCCGCGCGGTTCCCGTCGGGATTTGTCCCCCCCGCGGGCTACGAGCTGGCCCTGGAGCTGTGGAACCGGCGGGACACCTCGGCGGTGAACCTGGGCGAGGAGACCCGTCGCCCGGCGCTGCTGGCGCTGTGGCAGTGGGGACGGCTCCTCGTGGACAGCGGTCAGACCTCGCTCATCCCCCGGCTCGACGCGGTGATCGGCCTCATCGAACCCGACCGCGCGGTGCGCGCGGCCAACTGGAAGGAGCTGCGCGAGCGCAGCGTCCGCTATCCCGCGCCCCCGAAGGACCGGGCCATCTCCGGCTGACCGCGGTCAGCGGGCCGAGGATGCCGTGGGCGTCTCGTCTCCGGCCTGCTCCTGCGGGCGCCGCGGGAGCAGCTCCACCCCTTCGATGGCGTCCAGCTCCCCCTGGCCGGCGCCCAGCTCCTTGAGCCGCCGGGCGGTCACCAGCACCCGGGCCTCCAGGGAGCCCACCGTCTCGTTGTAGCTTCTGACCGCCGTCCCCAGGTGCCGGCCAAGGCGAGCCAGCGGTTCGGTCATGCCTCCCAGGCGCTTGTACAGCTCCGCTCCCAGCTCGCTGATGGCCCGCGCGTTCTCGGCCAGCGCCTCCTGGCGCCAGCCGTACGCCACGGCCCTGAGCAGCGCGATGAGGGTGGTGGGGGTCGCGAGGACCACCTGCCGCTGCGCTCCGAGTTCGATGAGGTCGGGATCCTGCTCCAGGGCGGCGCTGAAGAAGGGCTCGGCGGGCAGGAAGAGGACCACGAAGTCCGGGGTTGGCTGGAACTGGGCGAAATACGCCTTGCGGCTCAGGTCCACGATGCGCTCGCGCACCTGGCGCGCGTGCTCGCCGAGCCGCTGGATCCGGGTCGCCTCGTCGGGGGCCTCCAGCGCTTCGAGGTACGCGGCCAGGGGCGCCTTGGCGTCGACCACCACGAGCCGTCCGCCGGGCAGGTGCACCAGGAGGTCGGGGCGCAGCCGCCCCTCGGGCGTGTCCATGCTCGACTGGACGGAAAAGTCGCAGTGCTGCACCATGCCCGAAAGCTCCACCACCCGCCGGAGCTGGACCTCGCCCCAGCGGCCGCGCACCACCGGCGCCCGCAGCGCCTGGACCAGGCGCGAGGTCTCCCGGCGCAGCTCGAGCTCTCCCTCCGCGAGGGAGCGGACCTCCTGGGTGAGGGACGCGTACGCTCCTGCCCGCTCGGCCTCGATCCGGCGGATGTGGCCGTCCATGCGCTCCAGTGATTCGCGCACCGGCTGCACCAGCTCCCCGATCGCCTGCTCCCGGCGGCGCAGCTGGTGGACGGTCTCCTCCCGCAACCGCTCCAGCGCACTCTGGGCCAGGGCCAGGAACGAGGTGGTGTTGCTGGTGAGCGCCTCCGCCGCCAGCGCCCGGAAGGCGTCCGAGAGGCTGGATTTCGCCTCCTCGAGCGTGCGCATCCGCTCCGCCATGGCCTCCCGCTGAGCCCGCACCGTGGCCTCGTCCGCGGCCCGGGCGGATCTGAGGTCGGCGCACTCCGCCTCCAGGTCACGGCGGCGCCGCTCCTGCGCCTGAAGCTCGTCCCTCAGCCGCACGATCTCCTCCTCCCGGCCCGCGAGGCGTTCCTCGAGCCGCGCCCGCGCGGAGCGGTGGGCTCCGGCCACGAGGAGCCATGCGGCGGCCGCGCCGACCGCCAGGGCGGCGAGCGCCATCACCAGCTGCGTCCCGCTCACGCCCATCCCGTCCCTTCCGATCCGGTTGCAGGTGTCGACGGCGTCCCGACGGCCCGGGGCCGCTCGCCGGTCTCCCCTATCCACGCCACCCGGTCAAAAAGCCCCGGCGCCGCCTGCCCCGGGTCGCGGGTGCCGTCGGGTCGCGCCTTGAGCGTATCATAACGCTGCGGGTGCTCTGAGCGACCACGGGGCGTTGCAGACGGTGAACGACGCGACGCGGCCACAGTCGCTCGCTCTCGTTGAGCGGGAGACGTCTCGGGCCGGGGCGGCGGAGCGGCGAGCCCGGCTGGCGCGCGGCGCCGTCCGCCCAGGGGAGGCGGCACCCGGCGGTGAGTCCAAAACGCGACGGCCTGGCCGTCGTGCCGACCTCGCGCCGAGAGGTCGAGGCAGGGCGCACGCCGCATTGGGGGCCTGCGGGCGCACCGGGTTCGCCGCGGGTGGTGGG
>JAJZYS010000217.1 GCA_021797925.1 Bacillota bacterium | reverse complement strand
TGTCCGAGGCCCGGACCCGAGCGATCGCGATGCTGGCGGACGCGGGCGTGGCGCTGCGGCCCGACGAGCGCGACCGGATCGAGGTGGCGGACTTCGGCCTGTCCGAGCTCGAGGTGACCGGCCTCGAGGTGCTGGTGTACGTCAACAGCGAGCGCTACTGCGCCAAGGAGCTGGTCCTCTTCCCGCGTCAGACCTGCCCCCAGCACCGTCATCCCCCCCTCGGCGCCCTGCCCGGCAAGGAGGAGACCTTCCGCTGCCGCTGGGGCGAGGTCTACCTGTACCTGCCGGGCGCGCCGACCACTGGGCGCCACGCGGTGATCCCCCCGGGATCGGAGGCGTACTACACCGCCCAGGCGGAGCGGGTCATGCGTCCGGGCGACCAGGTCACCATACCGCCCGACACCCCCCACTGGTTCCAGGCCGGCCCGCTGGGAGCGGTGGTGACGGAGTTCTCGTCGCACAGCACCGACGAGAACGACGTCTTCTTCGATCCCAGGGTGCGCCGGGTGAGCGAGGTGGTCCGCCCGTGAGCCGTCGCGACGGGGCCCGCGGCTCGTGCCCACCCGCGGACAGGTCTCGCCCGTGACGCTCCCGCAAGCGCCATCCGGTGCCCGCCGCCGTGGGGCCGCTCCCGCGCACCTGCCGCCGCCGGGCGCCGACGCGCGGGCGGCGCGCCCTCCCGCGACCTCCGGCCCAACTGTGCGCACCCTGTCCGAAGGGTGCGCGGCGGCCCGCCGCAAGCTGGCAACGTGGCGTCCCGAGCGCTCCCCCGCCAGCTTCTCCGCAGGCGGGTCGGGATGACGCCAGGCTCTGGCCCCGTGGTCACCTGCCTTGGGATCCTCGTCGCCGACGTGGTGGGCCGCCCGGTGGACGAGCTGCCCCCTCCCGGGGCCCTGCGCCTCGTGGAGCGCATGGGCCTCTTCCCCGGGGGCTGCGCGGGGAACACGGCGTCGGCGCTCGCCCGCCTGGGGTTCGCGAGCTCCGTGATCGGCGCGGTGGGCGACGACGTCTTCGGCCGGCTCCTCGTGGAGTCGCTGCGCCGCGAGGGGGTGAACACCGCCGCCATCCGCGTCATGGCGGACCAGACGACGTCCTCGACCATGGTGCTGGTCGCATCCTCCGGCGAACGCACGTTCCTGCACCTCATCGGCGCCAACGGGGCTCTCACCGCCGCCGACGTGGACCTCTCCCTGGCGGGACCGTCCGACCACCTGCACGTGGCCGGGGCGGGCCTGATGCCGGCCCTCGACGGAGCGGCGCTGGCGGACGTGTGCGCCGGCGCCCGCCGCCTGGGCATGACCGTGTCGGTGGACACGGCGTGGTCCCCCTACGGCCGCTGGAGCGGCATGCTGGCCGCGCTGGAGCACACCGACTTCTTCCTGCCCAGCCTGGAGGAGGGGCGGCGCATCACCGGCGAGGACGATCCCGAGGGGATCGCCGCCGCGGCCATGGATCACGGCGCCGGGGTCGTGGTGGTGAAGATGGGTGAGCGCGGCTGCTACGTGCGAGCCCACGCCGGGCGGCCCGGCGTGTACCTGCCGGCCGTCGCGGCGCCCTTTGTCGACGGCACCGGCGCCGGGGACGCCTTCTGCGCGGGGTTCATCGCGGGCCTGCGGCTGAACTGGGACGTGGTGAAGGCGGCCCGCCTGGCCACCGCGACCGGGGCCATCGCGGTGACCGCCCTGGGTGCGATCTCCGCCATCCGGTCGCTGGACGACGCCGTCCGGGTCATGCAGCGCGGATCGGCGTGGCCCGCGGGCGACGACCCGGCGTGAAACGGGCGACCCCGGCCGGGGCATGCCCGGCCATGGCGTGCGCAGGGGAGAGCTCGGCGCCGGAGCGCGCCGCCTCTTGACGCTGGACCGAGGGGATCCCGCTGGCCCCAGGGGACGACAGGAGGCCTCGCGATCCCGTGACGGCGGCCGCTCACCGGGACCTCATCCCGGATCGAATTGCGGCGGGACCGTTACGCGCGTCAGCCTGGCCCGCCCCGACGTCGGTGGCGCCGAAGGGCAGATCGCGCCAAGCGCGGCCGCGTTCATGGGCTCGACGGGCGGCCGTCGCAGGCCCACGTCCTCGCGGCCCGGGCCACTCGTCGCCGCGGCGGGTCCCGGCGCGAGCGCTTGCGGGGGCACCTCGGGCCGCGCCGACCCTGCCCGGCGCCCGGGCAGGACGCCGCGCCCCGGCACCGAATGGCTCCTCCATGAGTTCTGGCGCGAGCAGTGGGTCATGAGGATCGGCGTCGACGCCCGCTACGCCTTCCGCCGCCAGCCCCGCGGCATCGGCCGCTATCTGCAGGCACTCCTGGCGGCGTACCGTGCCCTGGGCGTCCGGGACACCTTTGTCCTCTTCGTCGACGCCCAGGCGGATCTTACCGCCTTCGGGGACCTCCCGGCGGACTGCGCGCTGGTGCGCCTGCCGGGGCGCAATCCCCTGCGCTTCGAGGAGTGGGAGCTTCCCCGCCACGCCCGGCGCCACCGCCTGGACGTGCTGCACCTGCCCGCGAACTACGGCCGGGTGGTGCCCGGGGTCCCGACCGTCTTTACCGTCCACGACCTCATCGAGTTCCGCCGTTTCGAGTTCTCATCCCATCCCCTGCCCCTTCGCCACCGGGTGGGCCGGGCGGTGCGCATCCGCCGCCTTCCCCGCGAGCTTCACCGCGCCCGGGCGGTCGTCGCCCCCTCTCTCTGGGCCGCCGACGACATCGAGCAGCGCCTCGGCGTCCCGAGGTCGAGGATCCGGGTGATCCCCCACGGCTGCTTCGAGGACGTCCGCACCGGTCCGCCCCGGGCCGAGGCGCTCTCCCGGCTGCGGGCCCAGGGCCTCGCCGTGCCCGAGCGGTTTCTCCTGGCCCTGGACGCGGTCGACGCCCGCAAGAACGCCGCGCTGGTCCGCGCCGCCTTCCCCCGGGTCAAGGCGCGCCTTCCCGACGTGGGGCTCGTGACCGTGGGGCACGAGCACCGGGAAGGCGTGACGCTCGAGGCGGGAGAGATCCGGGCGGGATACGTGGACCGGCCCACCCTCTGCCTGCTCTACCGCGCGGCCTCGCTGTTCGTCTTCGGGTCCCTCCAGGAGGGGTTCGGCTTCCCGGTGCTCGAGGCCATGGCCAGCGCCACCCCCGTGGTCGCGCTGCGGGCGAGCTCCGTCCCCGAGGTGGGGGGGGATGCGGTCCTGTACGTGGACGAGAGCGATCCGGGAAAGCTCGCGGATCTGGTGCTCCAGGTCCTCGGCGATCCCGATCTCGCCGCGGACCTCGCCCTGCGGGGAGAGGCGCGCAGCCAGGTCTTCACCTGGGAGCAGAGCGCGCGGGAACACCATCGCTGCCTCGTCGAGGCCGCCGGGTCGTGAGGGTGCTCTTCATCGACGTGGAGGAGCCCTTCCCCCCCGACCAGGGCGACCGCATCCGCGGCTACCGCCTCGTCGAGGCGCTCTCGACCCTGGGCCACCGCGTGACGCTGGCCACCCGGAACCCTCGACACCACCGGGCGTGGCAGGCGCTCGGGGTCACCCCGCTCCCCCTGGCCCCGGGGCCCGCCCGCTACCGTCCGGACCTTCCCCTCTCCGCCCGCATCCAGAGCGCGCGGCTCGCCCCGCCCTCGGGCGCCTGGGAGCTCGCCCTCGGCCACGGCTGGCCCGCGCTCCCCCTGCTTCAGGCCACCGACGCCGACCGGCGGATCCTCGACCTGACCGACGCCCTGGGCCTTTTCCGCCAGCGCGCCCGGGCCCTCCTCCCGCCGACCCGCCGCCTCAGGCTGGACCTTCTCACCCTGGGCGTCGAGCGGGCCGAGGCGTCGCCCCCCGCCCTCGTCGACGAGGTGTGGGTCTCGGGAGCGTCGGATCTTCACTGGCTCGTGCGGAGAAACCCCCGGTGGCGCGATTCCCTGCGCCTTGTCCCCAACGGCACCGCGCCGGCCCAGCGGGAGTTCTACGGCCCCGGTCCGGGGGGCCTCTACACCGTGGGCAATTTC
>JAJZYS010000216.1 GCA_021797925.1 Bacillota bacterium | reverse complement strand
CGACGACGCCTCCAGAAGACCTGAAAGGGGGCCGGTCGATGGCCGACATGACCAATCCCTACCACATCGTCCAGGACCAGCTCCGCCGTGCGGTGGCCAATCTGAAACTGGACCAGGAGGTCTACGAGCTCCTGAAGTCGCCGATGCGGCTGGTGGAGGTGTCCATCCCCGTGCGGATGGACAGCGGTGCCCTGCGGTCGTTCACGGGCTTTCGGGCACAGCACACCGACGCCATCGGCCCCACCAAGGGCGGAATCCGGTTCCACCCGTCCGTCACCGCGGACGAGGTGCGCGGCCTGTCCATGTGGATGACCTTCAAGACCGCGGTCATGGGGCTGCCGTACGGCGGGGCCAAGGGCGGGATCGTCTGCGACCCCGCCGAGCTGTCGGACGCGGAGCTGGAGGCGCTCTCGCGCGGCTACATCCGCCGGCTGGAGGCCGTCATGGGCCCGGAGCTCGACATCCCCGCCCCGGACGTGAACACCAGCCCCCGGATCATGGGCTGGATGCTGGACGAGTACGACCGGGTCCGGGGCCAGAACAGCCCGGGGTTCATCACCGGCAAGCCCCTGGTCCTGGGCGGGTCGGCCGGCCGCGAGGCGGCCACCGGCCGCGGGGTGGTCTTCTCCATCCTGGAGGCCATGCACCGCCTGGGAATCGACCCGCACCAGGCGAGCGCGGCGGTGCAGGGCTTCGGGAACGTGGGGTCGCACACCGCGCGGCTCTTGCACGCGGCGGGAGTGCGGGTCGTGGCCGTGCGCGACGTGAACGGGGGCGCGTTCAATCCCGAGGGCCTGGACATCCCGGCCCTTCTGGAGCACGTGGCCCGCACCCGCGGGGTGAAGGGCGCACCGGGGAGTGAGGACATCGACTCCGAGAGTCTCCTCACGCTGGACGTGGACGTGGTGGTGCCGGCGGCGCTGGAGAACCAGGTGACCGAGGCCATCGCGCGCCGGGTCCGGGCCAGGATCATCGCCGAGGCGGCCAACGGTCCCACCACCCCCGAGGGGGATCACATCCTGGACGAGCGCAACGTCTTCGTCATCCCCGACATCCTGTGCAACGCGGGCGGGGTGACCGTCTCCTACTTCGAGTGGGTGCAGAACTCCATGGGCTACTACTGGTCGGAGAACGAGGTGAACCGCAAGCTGAGGCGATCCATGGTCAACGCCTTCGACACGGTCTACCGGATGCACGAGGAGCACGGGGTGTTCATGCGCGAGGCGGCTTACCTGGTGGCGGTGCACCGCGTGGCCCTTGCGGCCGAGGCCAGGGGCTGGATCCACTCCCATCCCGAGGCCGAGGTTCCCTCCGCCCCCATGCAGCACATGGCGCCCGAGACCGTCAAGACCTGACATGGCCGTCAATCGCGTTCGTTCCACCGGGGTCGAGGTGGCGGGGCGCAGCTACCGGGTGCGCTCCGACGAGCCTGCCGAGGTGGTGCGGGCCGTGGCTCGAGAGGTGGACGCGCTCATCGAGGAGCTGAGGCGCCGCGAGCCCCGGCTGAGCCTGCAGGACGCGTTGGTGCTGGCGGCCCTGAACCTGGCGCTGAGCCGCCGGAGCGCGTCCTCGCCCCCTGACCCGTATCCCCCCGGATCGCCGACGGCAGACTAAGGGGCCGGAGGCGAGGTCGTGAAGGGACCCCTGCACGTGGAACTGCTGCAGCTGCTCTGGCGCACTGCCGTCATCTATGTGCTGGCGCTGCTGGTGTTCCGGGCCATGGGCAAGCAGTCGGTGGGCAAGCTGGCCCCCTTTGACGCGGCGGTGATCATCATCATCGGCGAGGCCGCCGCGATCGGCCTCGAGGAGACGTCCACGTCGATCCTCATGGCCATCGTCCCCATTGTCCTGCTGGGGCTGTTCCAGGTGGGCGTCTCGTGGCTCTCGCGGGCGACCCGGACGGCGGAGGAGGTCGTCGCGGGGCGCGAAGTCCTCCTGATCAAGGACGGTGAGGTGCGCACCGACGCCATGGCCAGAGAGCGCATGACCCAGCGGGAGCTCATGATGGGCCTCCGGCAGCAGGGGATGGAGCGGGTCGAGGACGTGAAGGCGGCTCGGCTCGAGGTCTCCGGGGCGCTGAGCGTGATCCCCGCTCCGGGCGCCAAGCCGCTGACCCCCGACGACCTTCGCCAGGGGCCCGGCCGCGAGGCGCTGGAAGCGGTGCTCTCCGAGCACTGGGCCCGGGTGCGGGCGGAGGTGCTCGGGGCGGTGGGGAAGGGTCCGGGGGCGCACGGGGCGAACGAGTCGCCCCATACGGGCCAGAGCGGCCCGTGAGCAGGTGGCGAGAGGAGGGGCGCCGTGGACGCGCACTCGCTCGAGGTGCTGGAGTTCCCGCAGGTGCTGGCGCTGGTGGGCCGCCACTGCGCCACGGCGCGGGGGCGCGAGCGGGCGGCGCTCCTCAGGCCCGAGACCGACCCCGACCGGGTGCTGGCGCTGCAGGCGGAGACGGCGGAGGCGGTGGCCGTCCTTGAGCGGGCGGTCCGTCCCCCCTGGGGAGGCGTCAAGGACATCCGGCCGCAGCTGGTCCGGCTCGCCGCGGCCGCGGCCCTGACCGCGCCGGACCTGTGGGACGTCCTGGAGACGGTCCGCTCGGCCCGCCGCCTGCGGGAGATGATCATGGGCGAACCCGCGACGATCCTCCTGCGTCGGCTGGCGGAGGGGATCGTGCCGCTCGAGGCGCTGGAGTCGGCCCTTGAGTCGGCGATCGTTCCCGAGGGGATGGTCAGCGACGCCGCGTCCCCGGAGCTTCAGCGGCTCAGGCGCCTGTCGGAGACCCTGACGCGCCGGGTGCGCGAGCGCCTCGAGTCGTACCTGCACGACCCCGAGCTCGTCCGGGCGCTGCGCGAGCCCATCATCACGCTGCGCAGCGGGCGACACGTCCTGGCCGTGCGGGCCGAGGAGCGCGCCCGGATTCCCGGCCTCGTCCACGACGCGTCCCAGACCGGCGCCACGCTCTTCGTCGAGCCCATGCCGGTGGTGGAGCTCGGCAACCAGCTGCGGGAGGTCGAGGCGCGCGAAGCCGCGGAGGTGGAACGCATCCTCCGCGAGCTGACCCAAGCGGTCAGGGCCGTCGAGCCCGCCATCGCGGCGACGCTGGACGCCCTGGCGGAACTCGACGTCATCTTTGCCCGGGCGTCGCTGGCCCGGGACCAGGGGGCGGTCGCGAGCCGGATGGGCCCGGCGGGGCGGATGCGGCTCGTCAAGGCGCGCCATCCGCTCCTGGGTTCGCAGGCGGTGCCCCTGGACCTTGAGATCGAGGATCCGGTGCGGCTGGTGGTGATCACCGGACCCAACACCGGGGGCAAGACGGTCACCCTCAAGACCGTCGGGCTCATGGCGGCCATGGCCCAGTGCGGGCTGTTCCTCCCCGCGGCCGAGGGCACCGAGCTGCCCGTCTTCCAGGAGATCTTCGCCGACATCGGCGACGAGCAGAGCCTCCTGCAGTCGCTGAGCACGTTCTCGGCGCACATGGCCCACATCGTGCGCATCCTGCGCCAGGCGGGCCCGCACAGCCTGGTGCTCCTCGACGAGGTGGGCGCCGGCACCGACCCCGCGGAGGGGGCCGCGCTGGCCATGGCCATCCTGGAGGAGCTTTTGGAGCGAGGGTGCATGGGGGCGGCGTCGACCCATCAGGGCGAGCTCAAGCTGTTTGCCCACACCCACCCGGGGCTCGTCAACGCGGCCATGGAGTTCGACCCGGTGACCCTTCAGCCCACGTACCGGATCCGTGTGGGGACGCCCGGACGCTCCAATGCGCTGGCGGTGGCGCAGCGGCTGGGACTGGAGGAGGCGGTGGTGGCCCGGGCCCGGGCACACCTCTCCCACGACAGCCTGCGGGTGGACGAGGTCCTGGCGGCGCTGGAACAGGAGCGCGAGGGCCTGGCGCAGGCGCGCGCGGCGGCGGCCGCCCAGCGCGCCGAGGCGGAGATCCTGCGCCAGCGCGCGGCCCGTGAACTCGAGTCGGCCGAGGAGCGGGCGAGGGGG
>JAJZYS010000027.1 GCA_021797925.1 Bacillota bacterium | reverse complement strand
AGTTCGTCGAACTCGAGCGGCGCCGACTGGTTCTCGAACGCGAACACCGCCCTGTGCCCGAGGGCCTGCGCCCGGATCTCGAGCCTCCCGCCCGTGTGCGTGTGGCGCACCGCATTGTCCATGAGGTTGTCAAAGATCTGGCGGAGCCGGTCGGGGTCGGCCTCGACCCACAGCGGATCGTCGCCCACCGCCACCCCCACCTGGATGCCGCGCCCCTGCAGCGCCGGCTCGTAGGTCAGCGCCACCCTGAGCAGCAGCTCGCGCGCGTCGACCCGCTCCAGGTTGAGGTGGAACGCGCCCTCGCTCCCCGGTCGCTCCATGAGCAGAAAGTCGTCCACCATGCGCCGCATGCGGTCGATCTCGTCGACCCCCTGGGCCAGATAGCCCGACTGGCGCGCCGGGGCCACCGTTCCGTCGGCCACGGCGCTCAGGATGCCGCGGATGGCGGTGAGCGGCGTGCGCAGTTCGTGGGCCACGTTGGCCATGAAGGCCTGCTCCAGGCGGATGCGGCTGGAGAGCTCCGAGCGCATGCGCTCGAAGTCCGCCCACAGGTCGCGCACCTCCTGAGGGCCCTGAGGCTCGTCTCCCGGCCGGAAGTCCCCCGCCGCCACCCGGCGGGCCATGGCCCCGAGCTGGCGCAGGGGCGCTAGCAGGCGCCGCGACAGAAACCCGTAGAGCAGGGCCGCCGCCATGAGGCTCAGGAAGGTCGCCAGGAGCAGCCGGCCCAGCACCTCGATGAGGATCTGCCCGGTGGCGATGGGGGCCGCCCAGAGCACCGCGCCCTCGATGCGGGCGCCCACCACCACCGGGGTGCCCGCCAGAGCCAGGTGGGGAAATTCGGGGGCGCTGCCGATGCGGCGCTGTTCCTGACCGGCGAGGACCTCGCGAATCCGGCGGGACCCGAACAGGTGCGCGAGCGACCCCACCGGCCGGTCACCCCAGGTCACGATCACGCGGCCGGCCTCGTCCACCCACCACGCCCGTCCCGGCGTCGCCTTCACGGCCCGCCGGAGCCGCCGCGTCACCGGATCCACGGGCAGGACCGCCGCGTGGGCGGCGCGCTCCAGCCGGTCCACCACCCCCGGGTCGCGGCGCACCTGTTGGGCGAGGAACGCGGCGACACTGCGGCTGCGGGCGACAACCGCCCGCAGCCGCACGTTCTCCTGCCGCTGGGTCAGAAGTCCCACGATAAGCACCCCGGCGACCGTCAGCGCCAGGAGCACGCTGAGGATGGCGCTCAGGTACAGCTGCCCGAACAGCCCGCCTCTCACGGGTCCACCGCGAACTTGTACCCCACGCCCCACACCGTCTCCACCCGCAGGCCCTCCCCGGAGGGGACCGTCTGCTCCAGCTTGCGCCGCAGGCGGGTGACGGCCGTGTCCACCGCCCGCTCGTCCACGGTTTGCGCGGGCCCCCACACGAGGTCCAGCAGCTGCTGGCGGGTGAAGGTGCGGTTGGGGGCCGACACCAGGATGTGGAGCATCTCCACCTCCCGGGGGCTCAGTCCCAGGTCCTGCCCCCGGTAGGCGGCCCGGTACTCCACCGGGTCGACCACGAGGTCGCCCCGGGTCGCCACCGGCCGCGCCAGGCGGCCGGACCGGCGCAGGAGCGCGTCCACCCGGGCCACCAGCTCCTCGGGGTCAAAGGGTTTCACGAGGTAGTCGTCCGCCCCGAGCCGCAGCCCGTGCACCTTGTCGGGGGTTCGGTCCCGCGCGGTGACGATGAGCACCGGGACGGTGCTCGTGGACCGCAGCTGTGAGAGCAGCTCCAGGCCCGACAGTCCGGGCAGCATGATGTCGAGCACCACCACGTCGGGCACGAGCCGCCTCGCCGCCTCGAGTCCCTGCGGGCCGTCGTCGCGCACGTGCACGTCGTGCCCGGCCTTCTCGAGATACAGCCGCATGATGTCCAGGATCAACGGATCGTCTTCGACGATGAGCACCTTCGCCCGCAGCCGAACCCCTCCCCGCGGGCACCTGTGCTTCCATGGTATACCGGCTTCGCCCGGCTTCACAAGCGACCGCAACGGGGTGTCGGCCGACACAGTCGTGTCACAGTTGCATGCGAACATGGACACGTACCCGAGAACCATCTTCGAAGGAGGCAACGACGGATGAGGACGGGGATCCGCCAGCTCGCGGCGCTCATGCTGCCCGCGACGCTGCTCCTGAGCTCCATGGCCTCGGCCGCGACCGTCACGGGCACCCACGCGTCGGCCACCGCCCGGTTCCTGGCCAAGGCCACCGGCAAGAGCGTGGCCAGCGTCGAGTCGCTGCACCGCGCCGACCACAGCTGGGCCAAGGTGGCGGCGACCCTGGGGATCGGTGCCCCCCAGTGGAAGCTTGACCGCAAGCTCTTGCGTCTGGGGCGGTTCGAGGCCGAGGGTCACCGCCAGGCACAGGTGCAGGCCCTCGCCCACGCCAGCGGCAAGACCGTCGCACAGCTTGGTGCCCTGCGCAAGACCGACCGGACGTGGAAGGCCGTCGCGCAGGCCCTCCACGTGAACCTCGCCACCCTCGCTCCCGACGTGCGGGCGGCGGCCCGGCGCATCGCCGTGGCGCGCGCCGCCGGGGCCCTCCTGGTGGGCGAGCTGGCCCACGCCACCGGCAAGAGCCGCAAGGAGATCCAGGCCATGCGCAAGGCCGACCACTCCCTCAAGTCCGTGGCCATCTCCCTGGGCCTGGGCACCATGGTGCCCACCTACGCGCTCCTCGCGCGCCAGCGCGCCGAGCTCGCGTTCGCACGCGTCGCGGCGCTCGTCGGGGTTCTGGCGAAGGACTCGGGCAAGCCCGCGAAGGAGATCCGCTCGCTCATCCTGGCCCACGGCCTGTCCGCCGCGGAGTCCTCGCTGGGCCTGAACGCCTTCAAGGTGCACGCTCAGGTGGCGGCGCGCACGGCGCTCAGCCTGCGCGCCCGCGTCGCGGACCGGGCGGTGGTGGGCCTGCTTTCCAAGCTCAGCGGCAAGCGTCCCAGCGTCATCCAGGGGATGCTCAAGTCCGACAAGACCTGGGTCGGCGTCGCCAAGGCACTGGGATACTAGCCCAGACTCGATCCGGGGGCACGGGTGAACTCGTGCCCCTCCATTTGCCTTGTCCGAGCCCGCGAGGTTGCGATAGACTTCATGTATCATGGACATCCGGAAGGGACAGTGAGGCTGTGAAATCCCGCGCCCTGCTCGCCGCCTGCCTCGGCCTGGGCCTCGTCGGCGTGCTCTCGCCCGCGCTCGGGGCCCAGACCGCCGTGGGCCCCTCCAGCTGGGTGAACCTGGCCTTGCACCGCTCCCGCGACGCCGTCTACGACCCCGGGGCGCCCGGGTACAGCTGGGTCGACCGGGGGGTGGGCACGGTCATCTTCGGCGTGGTGGTCGTGGGCGACACCGCCTACTTCGCCACGCTCGAAGGGAACGTGGAGGCGGTGGACGCGCGTACCGGCGCCCCCAGGTGGACCGTGCACCTCCCCAACGCCGTCTTCGGGCCCCCGCTCGTGGCCAACGGCGTCGTGTACGTCGGCATCGGCAACGACACCATGGCCCTGGAGTCGTCCACCCGCTGGGTCCGCGGCACCGGGCCGTCGGGATGGTACGCCCTCGACGCGAGCACCGGAAAGATCCTGTGGTCCCATCCCACGGTGGGCGAAGCCAAGGACGGGCTCGTCCTCAGCCACGGCGTGCTCTACACCGCGGGCGGCGGCGGCCATCTGCGGGCCATGAGCCCCACCACGGGCAAGACCATCTGGAAGGTGTTCGACGGGGGCGTCAACAACGCCGCCGAGCCCGTGGTGGTCGGCAATCTGGTCATCAGCCCCGCCGGCGGGCCCGCGGAGAGCTCGCTGTGGGCGTTCGACCGCCAAAGCGGAAAACTGGTGTGGCGCCATCGCGGCGATGACGCGGACAACACCCCCACCTACGGCCACGGCATGGTCTACGAGACCAACGTCCTGCCCTTCATGATCCACGGCAAACACATGGCGCAGGACGTCTACACCGCGGTGGACGCGGCCACGGGCAAGCTGATCTGGGCGCACGCGGCCCCGCTGGGTCCCTTCCCCTTCGCCTACGCCGCCCCCATCACCACCCTGCACCGGGGCGTGCTGTACGGGGTCTCCTCGATGGAGCCCTTCCTCATGGCCCTGAACGCCCGGACGGGACAGCTGCTCTGGCAGACCCGGCTTCAGGCTCCGAGCTTCTCGCCGCCCGCGGTGGTGGGCGGCCACGTCTTCACCACCGACCAGGCGGGCTACCTGGACGTGCTCGACGCCGCCACCGGCCGGATCGTCGCCTCCCGCAAGATCGGCAGCGAGTTCGGCGCCGAGCCCGTCACCATCGTGCACGGCACCCTGTACCTGGCGACGTTCACGGGCAACCCCCTGGCCCTGGCGGACCCCGGCGTCGCCAAGGTCACCGCCGCCAACACGGGCAACGTGATGGCCATCCCCGTCTCCTCGGTCCTTCCCGCCTCGGGCGGCGGGGGCTAGCACCCGGCAGAGCGCACCCCGCGCACGCCCTGGCCCCGCGAATGTCGATCTCCCCGGGGGCGCGACCGCTGCGCACGTGGCGGCCGCGCCCCCGGCCCCGTCCACACCGTCGCGCCCGGCTCCCGGCTCGACCCGCCTCGCTCCCGTCGGCGCTCCGCCCGCTGCGCGCTGGCCCTGGGCTGCGGCCGCCGTGCGCGCACCCTCGACGCTGCGGCGCGTCCTTGACCCGCGGTGGCGTCAAGCCGTGGTGTCCACATGGGCGAAGCCGAAGCGGGCCATGCGGTCGTTGAACTCCACCGGCACCAGGTCGATCTCCCCGGCGGCCGCGAAACGGAAAAGTCGTCGCAAGCCCTTGCGCTTCTCGTTCAAGCCAAAGGCGCATTCCCGGACGACGCGGGTCACCTCGTGGCGGCGCTCTCTCCGGCAGGACGCCAGGCGGTGCTTGATGTCCGGCATGCCGAGCGCCCCAGATGCACAATAGCGACAACGATTGCTGTTTGCCTCGCGAATACCCCGTCACGGCCCCGCAAATCGTATGAACGCCACCTTGTCACCATGGATCCAAGGTGGTACGCTTGGGCTGGAGGCAGTTATTATGGCTACCCAGCGTCGAGTTCGACTCATCCTCGACATTGCTCCGGACCTGCGGCGGCGGATCAAGGTGGCCGCCGCCATCCGTGACATTCCCGTGCGCACCTATGTGTCCTCAATTCTGGAGCGCATCGTCCCCGGGGCAGAAGCGCCCATGACATGGGATGATGTGGAGCAGCTGCGACGCGTCCGGGCCTCGGTCATGGGAGGGCGCACATTCGACGATGATTCCGCCGACATCTTGCGTGAGGAGCGGCATCGGCGGATGTCCCAAGATCCGTGATCGAAGGGACGGGGGCGCGGCCCCGGGTCGTGGTGGATGCGAGTCTTGCGTTGAAGTGGGTATTGGAGGAGCCCCATTCTATCGAGGCGCAAAATCTTCTGGACAGGTGGGTGCAGACCCAGGTCATTGTCACGGCGCCCACGCTGCTCGTCTTCGAAGCCGCCAATGTCTTGTACCAGCGGGTGCGGCGCGGACAGCTGAGCATCGAGTCGGCTCGGGAAGCCTTGTCCGCGCTGACGGCCACGCACCTGACGCTCATCGGGGGCGACGAGCAGGACCTGTCCGATCGGGCGATAACATTGGCGCAAGCCTACCGATTGCCGGCGACCTACGACGCCGTGTACATGGGCGTGGCCATCAAGTCGGAATGCCCGTTTTGGACGGCCGACAAGCGTCTATGGAATGAGGTCCACGAAAAAGCCCCGTGGGTGCGATGGATTGGTGAGGTGGGGCCAGAATCCGTGGTCTTAAGGTAAGCTAATCCGCGTGTGACGGCGTACGGAGGAGATTGATGACGCTAGCGTCGAATATCCAGGTGCGAGACTTCACCTGGCAGGTGACGCGATGCCCTTGCAGATTGGCGAGTCGGACGAGGTCATCACGACGCACGCAGGGCTGAGTCTCGTGGGTCGACTGCTCGACAAGACGCAGCTGAAGCAGCGGCTGAACGCGGTACAGCTGCCCGGTCAGGTCAGCCCACCGCCGCACCGCCGCCGGCCCCTCCGGGGGGCCGTGGCCGCGGCTGCCCGCGCGGCTTCGCCCCATCATCGGATCGTCATCGCGCCGACACGCAAACTCGACAGCCCAGCGCTACGCTCAGCCCATGAAGGAGGCTGAGCGCCATGATGGCCATGTACCAGGGCTTCGGCTACGGGTTTCCCCTCTTCGGCATCGCCTGGATGCTGGTGGCGGTGGGCGTGGGCGTGCTGATCTACGGTCTTGTGGCCCGCGCGGGACGCGGCGAGCCCCGATCCACTCCGGGCCAGCCCGACGACCCGCTGACGCTGCTCAAGGCGCGTTACGCGCGCGGCGAGACGACCCGGGAAGAGTTCCTCCAGCTGCAGCGGGACATCACCGGCAAGGGAGGCTCCGGCCAATGACGGGCCGCGCCGCCGCCCTGCTGGGCACGGGACTTCTGGCGCTGGGCGTCATGGGACTGCTCGTGGGCACCGGCCTGGCCGGTGCCCGCGGATTCGGACCCGGCCCGGGGTTCATGGTGGGATACGGTCCGGGCGTCCCCGCCGCTGCGGCGGGCGGGACGTGGGGGCCGGGGCCTTTCGGGATGATGGGCGGCGACGTGCAGTTCGCGGAGGGCCAGCTCATCGACGCCGCCGGTCTCACGGCGCTCGTCCGGGATGGGGAGGCGGGAGCCCACGTCGACCGGAGCACCGACACCGTCACGTACTCGGGCCGTTCCGTGACCCTGGTGGCCCTCTCGTCTCCCCACGGCATCCCCGACATGCGCTTTGAGATCGACGGTCTCGTCAATCCCACGGTGATCGTCCCCCAGAACGCGCGGCTCACGTTCCACCTCGTCAACACCGACTGGGGAGAGGTCCACGGGCTTGCCGTCACCACCACCCCGCCGCCGTATCCGTTCATGGCCATGATGGCAACCTCGGATCGCCTGTTCCTGGGGCCCCTCCCCCCTCGCAGCACCAGGGACCTGGCCACGGCCGAGTACGCCGCGAGCAGCGCCGGCGTCACCCTGGCCCCGGGCAGCTACGACTACCTGTGCCCGGTCCCGGGGCACGCCCAGCAGGGAATGTACGGCCGCCTCGTGGTCCGGTGAAGGGTCCCGCCCGCGCCTGGACGCCTGGGCCGCGACCTCGACCGGTCGCGGCCCTCGTCGTCACCCGCCCGGCCGCGCCGGTGTCAGCGTCGCCACACGTGCCGCTAACAGCGGCTGAACCCGCACGAGGTGCAGTGACCGCAGCCTTCCTCAAAGACGTAGCTCATGCTGCCGCAGGAGGGGCACAGGTCAAAGGGAGTCTGCGCCTCGAGCACATCGCCGCGCGCCGGCGCCGAGGGACTGTTGCCCTCCAGGTAGCGGGCCAGGACCTGGCCGATGGCGTCCGCCACGCTGCGGACCCGGGTGGGCCCGAAGCCCATGGCGTTGTCGCCGCCGATGCCCTTGAGCTGCTCGGAGATGAGCTCGAGCCGCCGGCGCTCCGGCAGGTTGCCGTTGAGCCGCAGCGCCAGGGACACGAGCCGGCCGATGGCCTCGGTGAAGGCGTAGACCTCGCTGCCGGCCCGGCCCAGGAGCACCAGCACCTCCACGGGAACGCCGTCCACCTCGTTGACCACGACCCGGGCGGTGCCGGCGGCGGTCTTCTGCCGGAAGGTGTGCCCGTTCACCTCGTCGGGCATGGGACGCAGGTCCTCGCGCGCCTCGGGGGCCGAGGCCTCGGCCGTGTGCAGCACCTGCTCGTGCCGGGAGTGGTCCCGGTAGATGGTGACCCCCTTGCATCCCAGGTCATAGGCCAGCTCGTACAGGCGCGCCGTGTCCTCCACGGAGTAGTCCTGGGGGGCGTTGGCCGTCTTGGAGATGCTCGAGTCGGTCCAGCGCTGCACCGCCGCCTGCACGGCGATGTGCTCCTCGGGCGTGAGATCCATCGCCCCGACGAAGTAGTCGGGCAGCTGCTCGCCCGGGTGCGCCTCGAGCCACTCCTGGGCCACGGCCACGTACTGCTCGTCAAACCCCAGCCGCGACTGGCGGAAGTACTTCAGGGCGTAAAACGGCTCGATGCCCGTGGACGAGCCCACCATGGTGCCCACGGTCCCGGTGGGAGCCTGGGTCAGGAGGGTGACGTTGCGCACCCCGTGCTGGGCCACGAGCTGGCGCACCTCCTCGGGCATGCGCTGCATGAAGCCCGACTGCAGGAACTTTTCGGCGTCGAAGGCCGGGAACGCACCCTTCTCCTGGGCGATCTTCACGGACATGCGGTAGGCGCGCACGGCGATGAAGCGGTAGATCTCGTCGATGGCGCGCACCGACTCCTCGCTGCCGTAGCGCAGCCCCATCCGGATCAAGAGCTCCCCCAGCCCCAGGGTCCCCATCCCGATCCGCCGCTCCCGCTGCTGGTTGGCGCGGTTCTCCTCGAAGAAGTACGGGGTCGCGTCCACCACGTCGTCGAGGAAGCGCACCGCCGCGTCCACGGTGCGACCCAGCGCGTCCCAGTTGACGGTGCGCGTGGTCGCGTCCACCATCTGCCCCAGGTTCACGTGGCCCAGGGTGCACACGCCCCAGGCCGGGAGCGGCTGCTCGGCGCAGTTGTGCACCACGAAGCCGTTGGCGACGAACGCGTGGCTCAACGGCTCGGTGAGGTCGTACACCCACGCCTCCCCGTCGGGTTCCACGGCGGACACGTGGGCCACGAACGCCGGGGCCGGGAAGGGCTCCGGCGCGAGCGCGGGGCCGGCGGCGCACAGGTGGGCCAGCTGGAGGCGCTTGTCCACGGAGACAAACCCCACGGCCCGTTCGAAGGCACGGAGGTGGGCATCCTCGATGACCAGGGAGGCGCCGTCGATCCGGCCCAGGACCCCCAGGTTCAGCAGCAGTCGCTGCACGTCCCGGAGCAGCTCCCCGTCCGGGTGCTCCACGAGGATGCGCCCCTGCCCGTGCTCGTCGGTGTCCACCTGGGCGGCGCACTCCGCGAATCCCCGGAGAAATCCCACCTGCATGTCGCGGCTCCCCGTGAAGACGCTCTCGGGCACGTGAGGCAGCTCGTGCTCGAGCCCCAGCGTCCCGAGCTCGTCCACCAGCTGGGTGCCGTGAACCCGTACGACCCGCTCGCCCAGGATGGACACCGGCCGGTCCCATTCGGGGGAGCCCGGGGCGGGCGCAGAACCGGCCCACTGGCCCAGCGCGCGGCCCAGCGCCTCGTCCCCGCCCAGGCCGAATCCGCCCGGGTGGTCGAGGACGCGCACCTCGTCGCCGGGGGCGAGGCGACCCGCCTCCACCCAGCGGCCGTCGGCGCACAGGAACCGGTGATCGGGGGTGACCCGCACGCTGAGCCCCTCGAGGGTCTGCACCCGCACCACCGGCCGCCGGCCCGTGCGCCGGACGCTGGTGGCCGGGGCCACCGGGCCCACGCCCAGCCGCGAGTCCACCACCACGTTGACGGGCAGGCCTTCCTCGTAGAGCTCGTCCAGACGGATCAGGCCACGATCGGTATAGACGAGCGCCTCGCCCGCCACGCAGGGATTGGTGCAGATGAGGGGGTTGAAGTACCAGCTGTTGGAGTCCTTCTCGTGACGCTCGTCGAACACCACGCCCGGTTCCGCGCACTCCCACGCGCCCCGGATGATCTCGTTCCACACCTTGCGGGCCTTGACGGTCTCGTAGACGACGACGGGATACCCCTTGGCCTGCCAGGCCTCGAGGTTGCCGTCCCACTCCTCGTCGTAGCGGGGGTGCCCGGTCTCGGGGAACACCAGCTCCCAGTCGCCGTCGGACTTGACCTGGGCCATGAAGCGGTCGCTGACCCGCACGCTGATGTTGGCGTTCTCCACCATGCCCGGCGTCTTCTTGACCTCGATGAACCGCCAGATGTCGGGGTGCCAGTCCTCGAGCTGGAGCATGAGCGCCCCGCGCCGGGAGTTGGAGGTGTAGATCCCCGATCCCGCGAGCATGTGCACGTCCTGCACCTCGAAGTCGTACACGTCCTGCTCGGCAAGGGCGCGGACCCGGACGATGCGGTCCTTGACGAGCCGCGCCGGGACCGCGGCGGTCGCGAGCACCGCCGGCGAGCGGCCGCCGGCGAGCGGCGCCGCGTCCGGGAGGGGGAGGCGCCCCCCGGCGTCCGGCTCCACGCGCAGCCGCTCCAGGCCAGATCCGGCCTCGCCGCGCGCCGAGACGATCCCCACGGACAGGAGGATCTCCTGCAGCTGCCGGCACACGGCGGCGGGAGCCACCAGGTCCGCGCCCCCGCCGGCGGCCAGGCATCCCTGGGCGAACGCCAGCCGGGCGGCGGCCCCCGAAGCGAGGGCCTGGGGCGGGACCTCGGGCGCCCGCCCGGCGACGCACCGGTAGCCCAGGGTCCAGGCCGCCTCCACGTCGTCGGCGCGTCCGGCCCGCGGGTCGTCGCCCCCGGCGAGCAGCAGCAGCTCGTCCCCCCGGCCCAAGGACCCCATGGGCGCGAGGGCGAGGCTGCCGTCCGCCTCGACACCCATGCGGTGCTCCCCGGTCACCCGGACGGTGAAGCCCCGCTCGGTGGTCACCTCCATCACCGGCTTGACCCCGTTGCGAAAGACGGCGACGAACGGGCGCGGGCCCCGGTGGGTCAGCGCCCGGATCTGCTCCCCGGCGTCGAGCCGGTCCGCCAGCTCCCGGGCGGGAATCAGCCCGCGGTCGGTGGCGATGCGCTCGGAGGCCGCGAAGCAGCCTCCCTGCTCCACGAGGCCGGTGGCCCGCGAGTACAGGTCCATCCACGACACCGCGCCCGAGGAGCGGCCGTTGACCCCGCGCACCGAGGTGCGGTAGGGCCGGAGCGAGGAGACGTTGATCCCCACGCCCCCGCCGCGGCTCATGATCTCGATCATCTGCTGCAGGGTGTCGACGATGCCCTGACGGCTGTCGCGGGGGCAGGGCACCACGTAGCAGTTGAAGTAGGTGAGCTGCTGGCCGGTCCCCGCTCCCGCCCACACCCTGCCGCCCGGTACGAGCCTCAGCGCCGCGATCTCCCGCTCGAAGGTCTCGGCCCACAGCGCCCGGGTGGACCCTTCGGGCTCCACGGCCGCGATGCCCTGGCCGATGCGCCGCGCCACCGCCTGGATGCTCGTCTCCACCGGCCGGTCGCACTGGGCCGCGGTCCGCTGGATGATCTGGCCGCGGTCGGGGCCGGTGAGGAGCTGGATGGTGAGCCGGTTGCCCTCGACGGCGGCGACCCGGCCCACCTCCTTCTTGGGCCAGCGGGGATCGTCCTCGGTGACCGTCAGGCACAGGTCGCCCTCGGCGAAGCTGCGCGTCTCGTCCTTGAGGGTGTAGCGATCGAGGAAGACCTTGTACGAAAGCTCCGATGCGAAGCCGCCGAACTGCTCCGTGGGGTCGGTTCCGTGCCTGGGTAACGCCATCGATCCCGGGTGCCCCGGCGGTCGGGGCACCCGTCCCTCCCCTTCGTGGATCTGCTGTGGATCAGGCGGGCCGCTGGGGGCGCTCTCCGTCGGGCCGGGCCAGGATCCGCTCCGCCTCCGCCCGGAACCGCTGGGCGTCGGAGAACTCCAGGTACACCGAGGCGAAGCGCAGGTACGCCACCGGATCCAGCCGCCGGAGTTCGCCCAGCACGCGCTCGCCCAGCTCGCTGGCCCTGACGGTGTCCTCGCCCCGCTGGCCGAGCCAGGCCTCGACGCCGTCGATCAGCCCCTCGATCGCGGCCTGGGCCTCGGGCCGCTTCTGGCACGCGGCCTCCAGGCCCCGGCGCAGCTTGCCCCGATCAAAGGGCTCGCGCCGGCCGTCCTTCTTGACGACCCTGAGGGGGCGCTGCTCCACCTGCTCCAGGGTCCAGAACCGCCGCATGCACCGCTTGCACTGGCGCCGCCGCCGGATGGCACGACCGTCGCCGTACATGCGGGTCTCGACGACCTGGGAGTCCTCGTGACCGCACGCCACGCACCGCACGTTATGACCACCTTCGACACTGGATATGGGACATGTTCTATGTTGATTCACTAGATCTTGTGGAAGTCCTGCTCGTCACGCTTTTTTCATCCACAAACGGCAGCGGCCCGGCCACCGCCATGGACCCGGGCCGCACCCGGCAGCCGTAAGCCAGGAACTCGACCCCCGCCGCCCGGGCCGCCTCCACGGCGCTGGCAAACCGGGGATCGTGGCCGGCGTGGACCGCAAAGGCGGTGGCGTCGGAGCGCTGCACGAGAAACAGCCAGATGACCCGAGCCCCGCGCCGCCGCTCCTCGACCAGCGCCTGAAGCTGCCGTTCGGCCCGCCGAGAGGGGGCGTCCGGGAAGAGCGCCACCCCCGCCTCCACCAGCGTGACGCACTTGGTCTCAAGCCACGCCGCGGCACCCGCGTCCGACTCCGAGGCGAAGTCGATGCGCACGCCGCCCAGGGCCACCTCCCGGCGCCACGGACCCGGCAGGCCGGGCCAGCGCAGCCCGCCGTGGAGAAGGGCGGCGTGGACCGCCGCGTTGGCCTGGGCGCTGTCGACGACCACCCAGCCCGTGTCGAGCCGCACCCCCCAGAGCCGGTGGCTCGTGGCGAGAGCGGGCCGCGACGGCCGCACCAGCACCTCGCGGCCGTCCTGCAGGAGTTCCCCCAGCCTTCCGGAATGGGGAACGTGAACGTAGCAGGGCCGGCCCTCGACGTCGACGAGGGCGGCGAAGCGGTTGAGGCGCCGGCGAAAGATCCCGCGGCGCCACAGGGTGCCCGCCAGAGTCTTCCCGGAGGAGGATCGCTGTCCGATGGCGCTAGACCCCCGCAAGGAGCGCATCTACTACCAGGACCCCTATCAGTTTACCTTCGAGGCGCTGGTGACGTCATCCATGCCGCAGGCCGGCCGGTACGTGGTGCGCCTCGACCGCACCGCGTTCTATCCCGCCTCGGGCGGTCAGCCCTCGGACCGGGGCACCCTCGGCGGTCATCCCGTCCTGGCGGTGGACCAGGACGCGGAGGGCGTCTTCCACCTCACCCACGCGCCGCTGGCCGTGGGCGAGCGCGTGGTGGGCGAGGTGGACGGGGCGCTGCGGCTTGAGCACATGCGCCACCACACGGCCCAGCACCTGCTCTCAGCGGCCTTTCTGCAGCGGGGCTGGCAGACCCAGGGCTTCCACCTGGGGCCCGAGGTGGCCCACGTCGACCTCAGGGGCGGACCGCTGGACCTGGACGCGGCCCGGGAGGTGGAGCTTGTGGCCAACCGGGTGGTGTGGGAGAACCGCCCCGTCAGCGACCGCTGGCTCGAGCCCGAGGCCGCCGCGGCCCTGGGCCTCAGGCGCCCGCCGGCCGTCACCGGCCCGGTGCGGGTCGTCGAGATCGAGGGGTGGGACCTGTGCCCCTGCGGCGGCACCCACGTGCGGGCCACCGGCGAGATCGGCTCCATCCGGATCTGCGCCCTGGACCGAGCCCACCAGGGCGCCCGGGTCACGTTCGTGGCCGGCGAGCGGGCGCTCCGGGACGCATGGCGCCGGTTCGACGCCCTGGCCCGCGCCGCGCGCCAGCTCTCGGTGGAACCCCTGGAGGTTCCCGAGGCGCTCATCAGGGCCCGGGAGCGGGAGCGGGAACGGGAACAGGTTTCCGAGGCCCGGCTTTCCCGCCTGGTGGAGCTCGAGGCCCAGGCCATGCGCCAGGTCGCGCGCAACCCGGACGACATCCGGGGAATCTTCAAGGACCGCGACCCGCTGGAGGTGGAGCGGCTGGCCCGCCGCCTGGGCGAGCTGGGCTCGTTCTGCCTCCTCGTGGCGGAGAACCCCGGCGCCCCGGGCAGGGTCTACGCCGCCCGGGGCGAGGGGGAGGGGGCCGACCTGGGCGAGGCGCTGCGCGGCGCGCTCGCGGCAAGCGGCGGCAAGGGCGGCGGTTCGGTGCGCTGGGCGCAGGGGGTCCTGGGAGCGCTCGCCGACGCCAAGGCGTTTCTCAACGAGTTCCGCCCCTGACCCCCTGACCGCTCATCGGGGCCCCGGGGGACGGGGGCAACCGGCGGACCGCGGCGCGCCGGGCGGCGAGGAGCGCCTGGCCCAGGTCGCGGCGCAGGTCCCGCACGTCCTCGAGCCCCACCGACAGGCGCAGGAGGTCGCCGCCGATGTCGCGCTCCTCCCGCTGGGCGTCGGTGAGGCACGCGTGGCAGTGCACCGCGGGACGGGAGATGATGGTGGTCACCGTACCGAAGCCGGGCCCCTGGGGGACGAGCCGGAGCCGGGCGAGAAACCCGTCGCAAAGGCCGGGCGCGAGCTCGAAGCTCACGATCTGCCCCGGGCCGGACGCCACGCGGGACAGGAGCTCGTGCCCGGGGTGGGCGGGAAGCGCCGGGTAGAACACCCTTCGCACCCCCGCCTGCCCGGCCAGAAAGGTCGCGAGTTTGAGCGCCGTGGCCTGGGCCCGCTCGAGCCGCACGGCCAGGGTCTTCATCCCCCGCAGCACCAGCCAGCTGTCGTGCGGGCTGAGGACGGCCCCGACCGCGTTCTGCACGAAGGCCACCCTGTGGGCCAGGTCCTCGCTTCCCACCGCCACGAGCCCGGCGGTGACGTCGCCGTGGCCCGACAGCAGCTTGGTGGCGCTGTGCACCACGATGTCGGCCCCCTGCTCCAGGGGCCGGGCCAGTAGCGGCGTCAGGACCGTGCTGTCGACGATCACCAGCAGATTGCGCTCGCGGGCCCAGGCGGCCACCTGGGCCACGTCGGTCACGTACAGGTGGGGGTTGGAGAAATTCTCGACGAGCACGGCGCGGGTCGTCTCCCGCCGGGCCCGCTCGAGCTCCTGCGGGTCGCGGGTGTCCACGTAGCTCGCGCCAAGGCCCAGCTGGCCGAACACGCCGTCGATGAGGCGCACCGTGCCGCCGTTGCAGTCGCGGGTCACCAGCAGGTGGTCGCCGGCGCGAAAGAGCATGAGCACGCTGGCGACGGCGGCCATGCCCGACGCGAAGGCGAACGCGGCCCGGGCGCCCTCGAGCGCCGCGACGCGCTCCTCCAGCGCCCCGCGGGTGGGATTGCCCGAGCGCGAGTAGTCATAGCTCGCGACCGCGCCCGGACCTGGCGGGACGAAGGTCACGGCCGAATGGATCGGGGTGTCCAGCGCTCCGCTCGCGTCCTCGCCGCGCAGCCGGGCGGCGACGAGCCGCGTGCGCATCCCGGCGCGGGGCGGGCTCATTCGGTTCCCTCGAGCGCCTGGGCCAGGTCCTCCAGGATGTCCTCGGGATCCTCGAGGCCCACCGACAGCCTGAGGAGGTCCGCGGTGATGCCGAGGCGCCCTCGTAGGGCCCGGGGCATGTCCCGGTGGGTCTGGGTGGCCGGGTAGGTGATGAGCGTCTCGGTGCCCCCGAAGCTCTCGGCGAAGATGACGAGCCTGAGCCGCTTGAGAAACGAGCGCACCTGCCGGGCGCTGCGCAGGCGGAACGTGACGAGTCCCCCCGGGCCCGTGGCCTGCCGGTCGTGGACCGCCTTGCCGGGGAAGTCGTCGAGCCCGGGGTAGAGGGTCCTCGCCACCCGGGGATGGCCCGCGAGGAACGCCGCCACCCGGGCCGCATTGGCCTCGTGCCGCGACAGCCGGGGCGATAGGGTCTTCATCCCCCTCAAGACCAGCCAGCTGTCCTGGGGGCCCAGCGCGCTGCCGGTGGCGTTCTGCACGAACCTCAGCCGCTCCCCGAGTTCCTCGGTCCGCGTGGCGACAAGGCCCGCCACCACGTCGTTGTGCCCGGCGAGATACTTGGTGGCGCTGTGCAGGACGATGTCGGCCCCAAGCTCCAGCGGGCGCTGACGCAGGGGGGTGAGGAGCGTGTTGTCGACGACGAGGATGAGGCCGCGGCGGGCGGCGATCCGGGACATGGCCCGGATGTCGGTCACGGTGAGCAGCGGGTTGGCGGGCGTCTCCACGAGCAGGGCCCGGGTGAGCGGGCCCACGGCCGCCTCCACCTGCTCCGGATCCCCGGTGGGCACGAAGCTCACCGTCAGACCGGCGCTGGCGCACAGCACGTCCACCAGGACACGGTAGGTGCCGCCGTACAGGTCCTGGGTGACCACCAGGTGGCTTCCAGCCTTCAAAAGGTGCAGCACCGCGGTGACCGCCGCCATGCCCGAGGCGAAGGCCAGGCCGTGGCTGCCCCCCTCCAGCTCGGCCAGGCCGTCCTCGAGCACCGTGCGCGTGGGATTGCGGGTGCGGGAGTAGCTGTAGCCCTCCCCGGCGCGGTCGAGACCCTGATGGCGAAACGTGGCGGTCTGGTACACCGGAAAGACCACGGCGCGGGTGTCGTGCTCCACCAGGGCCCCCAGACGGGCCAGGACGGTCTCGGCATGCATGTGTCCTCCCACCTCCAGCTTCGGGGACGACAGGAACGTGCGCTTACGGGAGCGACCCCGGACCCTGGACCATTGTGAAACCATGAACTTGGCTCGCCGCGGGGCCCGGGTCGCATGCTGCCCCGAACGCGCGCACCCGGGCGGCAGGGACCCTCACCTCGGGGGGTCGGCGCACCGGGTGCCCGGCGTTGTCCCGAAGCTACCGCAACCGGGGCACGTTTGCAAGGACCGGGTCGGCCGGGCCCGGGGGCTGAGTTGGCCGGCGAGTCGACATCCGCCCGCGGGCGGTGCATACTTTGCCCGGGGTCGCCCGCGTGCGCGGCGCGACCGGCGCCGAGGACCCCCCGGGGGGAGCCCGTCGTCGGCCGGTCGCGGTCCCGGCGGCGCGAGGTGGCCCGGCAAGCAGGAAAGGAACACGTCCATGCGCATCTGTGTGTTTGCCGGTTCGCGGAGCGGAACTCGCTCCCCGTACCTCGCGGCGGCCCGGGAACTGGGGCAGGCGCTGGCTCGCCGGGGCATCGGGGTCGTCTACGGCGGGGGCGGCGCGGGACTCATGGGCTCGGTCGCCGACGCGGTCCTCGCCGCCCGCGGAGAGGTCATCGGGGTGATGCCCCGGGGCCTTTTCGCCGCCGAGGCGGTCCACCGGGGGATCACGCGCCTCATCGAGGTGGAGGGCATGCACCAGCGCAAGGCGCTTATGGGCGAGCTCGCGAGCGCCTTCATCGCGCTGCCGGGCGGCATGGGCACCTTCGAGGAACTGTTCGAGGCCATCAGCTGGGCGCAGCTGAGCATTCACCACAAGCCCGTGGGACTGCTCGACGTGGCGGGCTACTACCGGCCGCTGCTCTCGCTCGTGGACCACGCGGTCAAGGAGGGATTCGTGCCCGAGGCCGTCGGCGAACTCATCACCGTCGAAGGCGATCCCGAGGCGCTGGTGGACCGCCTGGCCGGTCGCCAGCGCCCGGGGTGAGCCGGGGCCCGGCGGCTCACGTGGCGGCGATGCGGGCGCGGGCGATGACGGTCTTCTGGATCTCCGCGGTGCCCTCCTCGAAGCGCTGTGCCCGGGCGTCCCGGTAGATCCGCTCGATCTCGCTGCCCCGGAAGTACCCGATGCCCCCGTGGATCTGCAGCGCGCGGTCGGTCACCCGCTGCAGCATCTCCGAGCCGAAGAGCTTGGCCATGGAGGCCGCGGCCGAGGCGTCCTCCCCGCGCTCGAAGACCCGGGCCGCGTGGTAGACGAGCTGGCGCGCGGCCTCGATGTCGGTGGCCATCTCGGCGATCATCATCTGGATGTTCTGGCGCTGGGCCAGGGGCTTGCCGAAGGTGACCCGCTCCCGGGCACGGCGCACCGCCAGGGTGAGGGCGCGCTCCGCCAGGCCCACGCAGGTCATGCCGATGCAGATGCGGCTGGGATCGAGGAAGCCGTGAAAGGCCACGTCGAGCCCGTCGCCCTCCTCGCCCAGGCGGTCCGCCGCGCTCACGCGGCAGTCCCTGAGGAAGAGGTGCCCGTGACCGGTCCCCGTCAGCCCCATGGTGGGAGGCATGGGCTCCACCGTGAGCCCCGGAGCGTCACGGGGCACCAGGAGCGCCAGGGTGCCCTGGGCCCCCTGGGTCCCCTCCAGCCGGCAGAAGAGCAGGAAGATGTCCGCGACGTCCGCAAAGGTGATGAGCCACTTCTCCCCGTTGAGGACATACTGGTCCCCCTCGCGGCGGGCGCTGGTGCGGATGTCGGTCCCTGTGCCCGCGTTGGGCTCGGTCAGGGTGAAGGTGACCGTGTGCTCCCCCCGCACCAGGGGTTTCACGTACCGCTCGCGCTGGGCGGGGGTGGCCAGGCGGTCCGTGGGGCGCCAGATGCCGTTGATGACGTGGACGATCATGCGCATGGAGCCGTGCATCTGGGAGAACAGTTCCAACAGCTCCAGGTAGCGGCTCAACGACAGCCCCATGCCCCCGTAGGCTTCGGGGGCCGCCAACCGGAGATAGCCCAGGGCGCGCAGCTCGTCCCAGATGTCCCGGCCGCACTCCCCCGTTTCCTCGATCTGGCGCGCGAGCTCTGACGCGCGCCCCTCCACGTAGGCCTTGACCTGCGCCTTCAGCTGTCCGAACGACGCCTCATCCAAGCTGTTTGCTCCTCTCGGGCGCGCCGGCCTCCTCCTGACCCATGAGGTCGCGGACGAGCTCGCGCAGCCGGTACTTCTGGATCTTGCCGCTGGGGGTCCTGGGCAGGGCCGGGACGATCTCCAGCCGCTCGGGCCAGTATGTCTTGGACATCCCCGCCTGGGAGAGGTGCTCCGTCAGCTCCGCGAGGGTGGGCGGCTTCACCGAGGGGCGCGCCACCACAAACGCGCAGCTGCGCTCTCCCAGCCTGGGGTCGGGCATGGCCACCACCGCCACCTCGGAGACGGCCGGGTGGCGGTAGAGGACCTCCTCCACCTCCACCACCGGGATCTTTTCCCCGCCGCGATTGATCACGTCCTTGCTGCGGCCGGTGATCCGCATGAACCCCTCCGGATCGAGCTGGGCCAGGTCGCCCGTGTCGAAGAACCCATCCGGGGTGAAGGCGGCCCGGTACCAGTCGGGGTGACCGAGATAGCCCACGAACATGGCGGGGGTGTCCACGAGGAACCGGCCCTCGGTGCCGGGCGGCACGTCCGCGCCCTGGGCGTCCACGACGCGGATGCGCATCCCGTCGATGGCGCGGCCGTCGGTCTGCCACAGCTTCTCCGGCGGGTCCGCGGGCGAGCCCACGGTCACCAGCCCCGACTCGGTGGTGCCCCACCCGCCGATCACGGCGCAGTCCAGGGCCTGGCGCGCCTCGGCCGCCAGGGCCCGCGGGATCGACGCTCCGGTGGCGACGAACATGCGCAGGGAGGAGGGCGGCCGGTCCTGGTGCACAAGGTCCTTGAGAAACGGGGTCGACGCCTGGACGAAGCGCGCGCCGTGGGCCTCGATCACCCGGGCGGCCTGGGCGCTGTCCCAGCGGTCGAGGTAGAGCCCCGTGGCCATGAGGTACACCGACAGCCACATCCCGTAGAGAAACCCCGTCTGGTGCGCCAGCGGCGAGGGCACGAAGACGGTGTCGTCCGAGCGCAGGCCCAGGGTGCCCACGTGGGCCTCGAGCGCGCGCAGCAGCGTCTGATGGGTGTGCAGCACGCCCTTGGGCTCGCCGGTGGTGCCCGAGGTGAACAGCAGCTGCGTCACCTCGTCCGGGTCGGGCCGGCGGGCCGCAAGCTTGCGCGGATCGGGCAGGGCCGAGAACAGCTGGCCCACCGAGCGCACCCGCGACGGCAGCTGGGCGCCGGTGGTGAAGACGTGCTCCAGTGCGGGCAGTTCGGGCCGGATGCGCGCCAGCATGGCGTGGTAGTCGAACGAGCGGAACCGCTCCGCGAGGATGAGCACCCGGCTCCCGGACTTGTCCACCATGAACCGGACCTCGCGGTCCCGGAAGATGGGCATCAGCGGGCACGCCACGGCCCCCACGCGCACCAGCGCCAGGGAGATCACGACGAACTCCCACCAGTTGGGCAGCTGGTAGCACACCGGCTCGCCGCGCTCCACGCCCACGTCCATGAGTCCCTGGGCGGCGCGCTCCACCCGGTCCGCAAGCTCCCGGTAGGTGAGCATCGCCGTGCCCCCCCGGCCCACGTCGATGACCGCCGGCCGGTCCGGCGTGTCCCGCGCGGCGCGCTCCATGAGGTCGGTGATGAGAAAATCGGGACCGCGGGCGGCCCGCGCCAGCGGGCTGACGACCGGCTGCGGCCTCAGTGCCTCCTTCATCGCGGAAGCTCCCGCACGTGCGAGGACTCCACGGTCTCGACCTCGGCCCGCATTCCGATGGACGCCATGTCCAGGAGGAACTCGGGATAGGAGATGCGGTACGCGTGGGGGAAGGAGATGCGGGTGTCGCCCCGGGCCACGCTTCCGGCCACCGCCAGGGCCATGAGCACCCGGTGGTCGTTGTAGGACGACAGGTCCGCCCCCTCGAGGCGGTCGACGCCGTCGATGACGAGGTCCCCGCCCCGCTCCTCGATGCGGGCGCCCATGCGCCGCAGCTGCAACATGGAGCGCACGCGGTCGGACTCCTTGAGCCGCGCGTGGGTGACGTTGCGCAGCACGCTGCGCCCTCGGGCGACGCTGGCGAGGACGCAGAGGATGGGCAGAAGGTCGGGGATGTCCCGCATGTCCACGACCGTTCCCCGGGGTCGCTCCCCGCCGTGATAGACGCGGACGCGCCCGCGCTGGGCGTCGATCTCCAGCGGGATGCCCATGTCCTGCACGATGTCGAGGATGCGGCCCTCGGGGTGGTCGCCGGGACCGTCGATGCCCTCGAGGATGACGTCCGCCGGATGGAGGGCGGCGAGCACCAGCGGGAACGCCGCCGAGGACAGGTCGGGCTCCATCACCAGGGACCGGGGCTGGTAGGTCTGGTCCGGGGGCACGACCCACCGCCGCATGGAGGGGTCGGCCTCCACCCGGATCCCGAACTCGGTGAGCATCCGCCGCGTCAGCTCCACGTACGTCCGCTCGTTGTACGGCCCCTCCACGTGGATGCGGGTGGTCGTTTGGGCGAACGGCGCCACCATCAAGAGGCCGGACACCCACTGGCTCAACAGGCCCGGGATCACCACGGTGCCGCCCCGGGGGTTGCCGGGGTACACCGTCACCGGCACGCGGTCGTTGACCGCCTCGAGCTTCACCCCCATGGCCTCAAGCGCGCGCAGGAGCGGCCCGATGGGGCGGTTGCGGAAATACTTCTGGCCGCTGAAGACCACCGGTCCCCGGACCGACCGGCACCCGAGCCCCACGAGAAATTGCAGGGTGGAGCCGGAGCTGCCCACGCCGACCCGGCCGCGCCGGGGAACGTAGGGACCGCCGGTCACGGTGTAGCCGTCGGGGCGGCGGACGATGCGGGTCCCCAGCGCCCGGAGCGCCATGACGGTGTAGCGGATGTGGCGGGCGTCGGAGCGCCCCTGGATCTGGGTGTCACCCTCGGCCAGCGAACCGAAGATGAGGGCGCGGTGCAGGTGGTACTTGGACGGAGGAACCCGCACGGTTCCCTGCAGGCCACCCGGAGTCGGTCGCACTGTGAGTCGCTGCACAGGAGCCCACCTTCCTTCCGCTGGGCGCCGGGGACGCGGTCCCCGGGCCCGAAGAGGAATCGCGCCCGCCGTGGCTGTCGGGGCCATTCGTCCGCTCCCGCGACGGCGCGGGCGCAAGCGACCGTGGGCGGCGCCCGCCCCGAGGCCGC
>JAJZYS010000026.1 GCA_021797925.1 Bacillota bacterium | reverse complement strand
CGCGCTCACGCCGCGGTCGTAGGGCCATGGTGCACGCCCAAGGCGCCACGCCGTGACCCCCGAGGACACGCCGCTGGTGGTGCTGGCCCTGAACCCAGGGTCCTCGTCGCTGAAATTCGCGCTCTACGCCATGGGTCCGGGCACGCCGTCCAAGCTGGCGCAGGGCGCGGTGGAGCACATCGGACAGGCCCAGGGACAGCTGTGGCTCAAGCGCCACGGGACGGAGCGCCTCTCCTTTTCGGGGGCGTTCGCCGACGCCGCCGCGGCGGTGAAGGCGGTGTTCGGCCTGCTGGAGCGCCACGCCCTGCCCGAGCCCGGGGCCGTGGGCCACCGCTTCGTGTCGGGCGGCCCCAGGTATCTCGACCATCGGGTGATCGACGCGGCGTTTCTGGCGGACATCGCCAGGCTGACCGAGTTCGCCCCCCTGCACCTGCCGGCAGCGATCCTCGGGGTCCACGCGGTCACCGCCGACTGGGCGCACATCCCGCAGGTGGCGTGCTTCGACACCGCCTTCTACCGCGACCTGCCGGCAGTGTCGGCCCGCCTGGCCCTGCCCCGGCGGTTCTGGGACGAGGGCGTGCGCAGGTACGGCTTTCACGGCCTGTCCTACGAGTTCCTGGTGGGGGAGCTGGGCGAGGAGGCATCCGGCCGGGTCATCATGGCCCATCTGGGAAACGGGGCCAGCATGACCGCCGTCAAGGACCGCCGGCCCCAGGACACCACGATGGGGATGACCCCGGGCGGGGGGCTCATCATGGGAACCCGGTGCGGGGACCTCGATCCCGGCATCGTCGTCTACCTGCTGCGCGAGCGGGGTTACGGCGTCGACGAGCTCGAGGGACTCCTGGAGCGCGAGTCGGGGCTTTTGGGGATCTCGGGCAGCACGTGGGACATGCAGGCGCTCCTTCTCCGCCAGGACCACGACGAGCGGGCGCGCGACGCCGTCGAGGCGTTCTCGTTTGTCGCCGGCAAGTACGCGGCCGCGATGGCGAGCGTGCTGGGGGGAGTCGACAGCCTCGTCTTCACGGGCGGGATCGGGGAGCGGGCAGCGGCCGTGCGCGCCGAGATCTGCCGGCGGCTCGCCTTCGCGGGGGTGGACCTTGACGAGAGCGCCAACGCGCGCCACGATCGCCGGATATCGTCGGATGCGAGCCGGGTCCGGGTGCTCGTGGTGCCCACCGACGAGGAACTCGTGATCGCCCGGCACACGAACCGGCTGGTGCGCGCCCTTTCGGGCCCAGAAAGCGGGGCCGCACGGCGCTAGCGGCTCTCAGGGGGCGCCGGCCGCTGCGGCCGCAGGGCCTCGGGAAGCATCAGCGCGCCCAGGAGGCTCAGCGCCAGCCCCGCCATGGGCCAGCGGAAGGCCATCTGGTACCCCAGCAGCGGGAACGCCGGGGAGCCGGCGAGGGTCGCGCCCCGCCAGCTGGCGTCCAGCTGGGCCCCGATCAGGGGGCCCATGAGCACGGCGCTGGTGAAGCCCCCCATGTTGGTCAGGCCTGACGCCACGCCCACCTCCTCCCGGCTGCTCGTCTCCCGCACGACCGCGAAGCTCATGATGGCGAAGCCTCCGGCGAAGAACACGCTGAGGATCGCCGTGACCAGCACCGCGAGCGGCAGCGGCCCCGGGGCAAAGCTCATGAGGCCCCACATGCCCAGCGTCCACAGGAGCACCACCCCGAACGGGAGCCGACGCCGCCAGGTGCGGTCGGTGATCCGCCCGGCGGTGATGCCCCCGATCATGCCCGCCAGGGTGCCCGCGAGGAGCACACTGGCCGCCTGGGCCCGGGGTTGCCCGTACGCCTGCATGAGAAACGGAAGTCCCCAGACCCCGCCCAGGATCACCGTGGAACCCACCGCCCCGAAGTGCACCATCACCACGGGCCAGGTCCGGCGCCTGCGCACCACCCGGGCCAGGGTGGCGCGCACGGGCGCGAGCCTGAGCCCCGAGGCGCGCACCATGCGCAGCGACGGCAGGGCGACCACGAACAGCGCCACCAGCATGGCGCCCATGACGTCGTACGGCAGCCGGACCCCCGTCGCCCCGGCCATGACCGCCAGCGGCACCGTGCCCACCAGGTTGCCCGCGGTGCCCATCGCGTTCAGCGTCGCCGTGAGCCGGCCCATGCGCTGAGGGGGGAACAGCGCGTTCTGGAGCATGAGCGCGTTCACCCAGACGACGCTGTCGCCGAGTCCGTCGAGAAAGCGTCCCGCGAGGACGCCCGCGAACGACGGGCTCACGCCCACCATCAGGTTGCCGATCCCCGCCACCAGCGCCCCCGCCAGGAGCACCGGTCCCGGACCGAACCGGTCGGACAGCAGCCCCGCCGGGATCTGCATGGCCACGTAGACGAGAAACTGCAGGGAACTGAGGGCACCCAGGGCCTGCGCGTTCACGTGGAAGGTGGCCATGATCCGGTCCGCGGTGGCGGACGGGGCCACGCGCGCCAGCACCACCAGGCCGTAGAGGACCGCCGCCATCCACCAGGCGGACCGGGGACGCGCCAAGGTCGCCCTCCCTCCGGTGTGCCGGGTCAGCTGGCCAGGGAACGGTACGTGGCGGCGTCGTAGCCGATCACCAGCCGGCTGCCGTCGGTGAGCAGCGGGCGCTTGAGCAGCCTGCTCTCGCGGCTGAGGAGCGCGCACCACTCGGCCTCAGAGAGGTCGACGCCTTCCAGGCCCAGCTCGCGATAGCGGGCGCTGCGGCGCGAGAGCAGGTCCGTCGCACCTCCCGGGGCCAGCCGCGCCATGGCCTGGATCTCCGCCGCCGTGGGCGGCTGCGTGACGATGTTGCGCTCCGTCACGTCGTCGCGTTGCGAGAGCGCCGCTCTCGCCTTTCGGCTCGACGTTCAGCCGGGGTAGTGAAACAGCGTCCAACTCATCTCACGGACCTCCTCTTCGCTCGCCGTGCATCCGCACCCACTCCTGGCGCAGCACGCAAGGGCCCCGCGCCCGGGCCTGGCAGGCGAGGCGCATGCCCTGCTCGAGCCGCGGGCCAAGCTTGCGCACCTCGTCCGGGCCCGGCGGCGACAGCGCGTGCGCGCCCTCGAGCACCGAGACCACGCACTTGCCACAGCGCGCCAGCTTGCAGCCGTACTTCATCCGGATGGCGAGCCCCAGGGGCGCCGCCAGGAGCGTGCTGTCGCTGGGCACCTCCAGGGTCACCGGCGCTCCGTCGCCCAGGATGTAGGTCACCTCAGGCATGGTCCACCGCAACCGCGGGCGACGCGAGCCGGCGGGCGATCACGTCGGCGACCTCGGCCACGAAGGCGTCCAGATCCCGGCTCCCGGCGTCCTTCTCCAGACGCGTGCGCACCGAGACGGTCCGCGACTCCACCTCGCGATCACCCACCACGGCCATGTACGGCACCTTCTCCAGCTGTGCCCGGCGGATTTTCTGGCCGAACTTCTCGTCCGATGCGTCGAGCTCCGCCCGGATGCCCGCGGCGACGAGCCGCTCCAACACCTCGCGGGCAAAATCCCCGTGCCGCTCGGCGATGGGGAGCACCCGCACCTGCACCGGGGCGAGCCACGGTGGGAAGGCGCCGGCGTAGTGCTCGGTGAGGATGCCGATGAACCGCTCCAGCGACCCCAGGATCGCCCGGTGCAGGACCACCGGCCGGTGCTCCTGCCCGTCGCGCCCGCGGAAGGTGAGGTCGAAGGTGCGCGGGAGCTGGAAGTCCAGCTGGATCGTCGCGCACTGCCACGGGCGGTGCAGCGAGTCGAACAGGTCGAAGTCCAGCTTGGGCCCGTAGAACGCACCATCCTTGGGCTTGAGGTCGTAGGGGCGCCCGTGGGCGGCGAGCGCCTCGGCGAGCGCCGTCTCCGCCCGCTCCCACAGCTGCGGCTCGCCCATGGCGTCGTCGGGACGGGTCGACAGGTGGATGCGGTAGGACATCCCGAACGGGCGGTACACCTCGTCCACGAGGTCCAGGATCCTGCCCACCTCCGCCGCGATGTCCTCCTCGGGCAGGAAGATGTGCGCGTCGTCCTGCACGAACCCGCGGACGCGAAACAGGCCGTGCATCGTGCCGGACCGCTCGTAGCGGGAGAGGGCGCCGTATTCCATCAGCCGCAGCGGCAGCTCCCGATAGGACCTCACCCGCGAGCCGAACGCCAGGGCCGCGCCCGGGCAGTTCATGGGCTTGAGCCCCAGCTGTTCGTCCTCGCGGGGGATGAAGAACATGTTGTCCTTGTAGTGGTCGAAGTGGCCCGAACGCTTCCACAGCGAGACGTCGTACACCCAGGGGGTGCTCACCTCCACGTACCCGTGGCTCAGCTGCAGTTGCCGCGAGTATTCCTCCAGGGTGCGATAGACGACCATGCCCTTGGGAAGCCAGAACACGAACCCGGCGGCCTCGGGCTCGAAGGTGAACAGGTCGAGTTCCTTGCCCAGCTTGCGGTGGTCGCGCCGGCGCGCCTCTTCCAAAAGCGCCAGGTGGGCCGTGAGCGCCGCCTCGGTGGGAAAGCTCGTACCGTACAGGCGCTGGAGCATCGGTCGGCGCTCGTCCCCCCGCCAGTACGCACCGGCCAGGGAAAGCAGCTTGGGCGCCTTGACGTACCCCGTGGACCGCAGATGCGGGCCCCGGCAAAGGTCGAGAAACTCGCCCTGACGGTAGCACGTGATCGCGGCGTCGGGGGGCAGGTCCTGGATGATCTCCACCTTGTAGGGCTGGTTCTGGCGGGCGAAGTGCTCCAGCGCCGCCTGCCGGGTCCACTCCTCGCGCACGATGGGCAGGTCCTCGGCCACGATGCGGCGCATCTGCGCCTCGATGGCGGGGAAGTCCTCCTCGGTCAGGGGCCGGGGCAGCTCCATGTCGTAGTAGAATCCCTCGGCGATGGGCGGGCCGATGGCAAGGCGCACCTCGGGAAAGAGCCGCGAGACCGCCTGCGCCATGATGTGCGCGCTGGAATGCCAGAACGTGTAGCGGCCCAAGGGGTCGTCGAAGGTGAGCGCCCGGGCCGTCCCCCCGCGGGGCACCCGGCGCTCGAGGTCCACGACCTCGCCGTCGACCTCCAGGGCCAGGACCTCCGCCTGCCCGTGGGGCGCGAGCGTCGCGGCGACCTCCAGCGCGCTGGCGCCCGCCTCCACCTTGACCGAGGGACGCTCGGGGTCGCCAATCGGTGCGTCCATCACCAGCCTCCTCCTGCGCCGGACAATCAAAAGACCCGCCCCCAAAGGGGCGAGCCCATGGCCCGCGGTCCCACCCTCGTTCGCGCTGACGCCTCGACGCAGTAACGCCGTGTTCCGCGGTCCACCCTACGTGCCTTCGGGCGACAGCTCCCGGGTGGTGTCCTGCCGAAGGATCGAAGCCTTGCACCAACCGGCTTCTCGCTCTCAGGGATCCCAGGGCAGGCGCGTCCCGTTCATCGCGTTGCATGTATCTTATCGGCTGGCGCGCGCGGGGTCAAGCGCCGCCTCGCCCCGGTCCGCGGCCGCCGGGTTCGCGGCCCGGAGCCGGACGCATGACGGAAGGCCCGGGCGCATCTGGTATCATGGAGTCCACGAGGGGAGGGGCCCCATGGCCGATTCGCCTCAGCCGCCGGTGCGAGACCGCCTGGGCCGCCCGCTGGGGGACCTGCGCATCTCCGTGACCGACCGCTGCAACTTCCGCTGCACCTACTGCATGCCCCGCGCCGTCTTCGGGCGGGGGTACCGGTTCTTGCCCCGGGCAGAGCTTCTGGACTTCGACGAGATCGTCGAGGTGGCCGCCGCGTGCGTCGAACTCGGGGTCCACACGATCCGGCTCACCGGCGGGGAGCCGCTGCTGCGCCCCGGCCTGGAAACCCTCGTGGCCCGGCTCGGCGCCCTTCACGGCCTCGCGGACCTGGCGCTGACGACCAACGGCGCCCTGCTCGACCGCGAGCGGGCCCAGGCCCTTCGCGCGGCGGGACTTCGCCGGGTCACCGTCAGCCTCGACGCACTGGACGATCCCACCTTTGCCGCCATGAACGACGCCGGCTGCCCGGTGAGCCGGGTGCTCGACGCCATCGCGGCGTGCCACGCCGCCGGTCTCGTCCCCGTCAAGGTGAACATGGTCGTGCGCCGCGGCGTGAACGAGGCGGCCATCCTCCCCATGGCGGAACACTTTCGGAACACCGGGGACGTCCTGCGGTTCATCGAGTACATGGACGTGGGCACCACCAACGGCTGGCGGCGCGAGGACGTGGTCGGGGCGCAGGAGATCCTCGAGCGCGTCGGCGCGAGGTGGCCCGTCGAGCCGGTGGCGCCGACCCGGCCGGGCGAGGTGGCCCGACGCTACCGCTATCTCGACGGCGCCGGGGAGATCGGCGTCATCGCCTCGATCACCCAGCCTTTTTGCACCGGCTGCACCCGGGCTCGGCTCACGCCCGAGGGCAGGCTGTTCACGTGCCTGTTCGCCAGCGAGGGTCTGGACGTCCGTGGGCTCTTGCGCGGCGGGGCGGACCGTTCCGGGCTGCGCCGCGCCCTGGCGCAGCGCTGGGCACAGCGCTCCGACCGGTACTCCCAGCTGCGCGAGGAGCTCCATCAGGCGACCGGGCGAGTCGAGATGTTCCGCATGGGCGGATAGATCCCGGACCAGGCCGTGTCGAGACTGCGCGGCGGCGGGGGAGCCGCGCGACAACCTTTCAGCAAACTCTAAGCTGGCGGTAAGCTTTCCCTCAGATCCCCGGCGTACCCTGGCCCCAGGACCGGCGACGACACGGACACCCTTGCCGCCACCGCGCCCGTGCAGGAAGGGGGAGATCCAGGTGACACCTCCCGGGACCACACTGCAAACATCGCCGGCACAGAGCGGCCATGCGCCCCCGGCACGGCCCAGCGTGGACTCCAGGCCCGCTCCGTCGACCGCGCCACCCACCCTCACCCGTCCCGACCCCGGCGGGGCCGGTTCGCTGCGCCTCACCGCCCTGGCGCGCATCGACCCCAAGATGGCCGCGGCCGTCGCCCTGCGTTCCGCCAGCACCCGGCTGGTGCAGGCCACGGTCCAGCAGTGCGGGGTGGTGGTGTATAACGGCTACCTGTTCTACCGGGTGCGCATGCGCGCCGTCAACGGCATCGGCGTGGCGTGGGTCGACGCCGGCACGGCCCAGGAGAAGGCCCTGGCCGTCTATCCGCCCGTACCCGCGGACCAGCCGTGGCCCGAGAGCGATTACCACGTGGCCAAGGGCCTCAAGGGCAGCCTGCGGGTCGCCCTCCTGGCCCGCGTCACGCCCGCCGAGGCCGACGCCGCGGCCCTCGCGGCGGTGGGCGGGGGCGCGCTGCTGCGGACCCGCCTGCACGGGACGGGGGGGTTCCTGGTGTACACGGTGACCATCCGGACCGCGGGACGCGCGCTCAAGTCGGTGTGGGTGGACGCGGGCACCGGGGAGATCCTGGGCACGGCCAGCGGATTCCCGAGAGCCCAGGGGCCGTTGCCCAGCTGACATCGCGTCCTCCGCCGCCGCTCAGGCGTCGACCCGCCGCGGCGCGCGCCCGAGGCGGGAAAGGGGCTCGGCGCCGGCCGGCGTCACTACCAGGGTCTCCGCCAGGCGCACGCCGAACTCGCCGGGCAGGTATACCCCCGGCTCCACCGTGACGACCATCCCCGGGCGCAGAGCCGCCGTGGACTTCTCGTCGAGCCACGGCGGTTCGTGCGCGTCCAGTCCTCGTCCGTGGCCCAGGCGGTGGACGAACCGCTCGCCGTAGCCCCCTTCGGCGACGACGCCGCGCGCCGCGGCGTCGACTTCGGCGGCCCGGGCGCCCGGGCGGGCCGCCCGGAGGGCACCGACCATGGCGGCCTCGACGATGCCGTGGACGGCCTCGAAGCCGTCGGGCGCCCGCCCCACGACGGCCATGCGCGTGACGCCCGCGACGTAGCCGTCGTGGCGGGCGTCCACGTCCACCATCACCACCTCCCCGGCCGCGAGCGCCCGAGCGCCGGGACGTTCACGGGGCCACGCGGTTCGTTCGCCGAAGACGACCTGGACGGACGAGGACCACTGCGCTCCGGCCGCAAGGCAGGCGGCGTGAGCGGCGGTGGCCACCTCGAACTCGGTGACCCCGGGCGCGAGTGAGTTCATGGCCGCCTCGATCCCCGCGTCGGCCTGGGCGGCCGCGAGCCGGAGCCGGTCGATTTCCGAGGCGGACTTGACCGTCCGCATCGATCCCAGCTGCGCCGAGAGCAGGGTGATCCCCCGGGGGACGAGGACTTCCTGCAACATTAGCAGCGCGTCGGCGCGCATCGCGTCCTCGACGGCCAGCGACTTCACGGCGCCTAGGTGCGCTCGGGCACGCCCCAGGGCGCTCGCCGCGCCCTCGGCGTCCCCGTAGCGCTCCAGGGGCACCTGGGTGCCGATCCGACCGAGGGAGGCGGCGTCGATCTCGTTCACGAGGATCACGTCACCGCGCGGGCTGGCCAGATACCAGCACGGCCGCTCGCCGGGGATCGGCGTGGCCCCGGTCAGGTACTGAAAGCTTCCGCCCGGGGTGACCGCCACCGCCTCGTCCTCCCTGAGGCTGGCCCTGAGGGTTTCGCGGCGCAGTGCGTACTCGTCCATGTGACCCCTCCCGGACTACCGTTCCCGAAAGCGGTCCGCCCGTCTCACGGGCTCGCGCCGGACGACCAAGGGGATGAGCCGGTACCGCTCGCGGACGGTGAGGCGCCCTACCCGCCGGGCTATGGGTCGTCGACGCCCCCCGGGGGGATGCACACGAGCCCCATGCGCGCCGCGAGCACCAGCGCCTGCGCCCGGCCCTCGACGCCGAGCTTGCCGTAGATGTGTCCGACGTGCACCTTCACGGTCTTCTCGGCGATCCGCAGCCGCTGCGCGATCGCCTTGTTGCCCAGGCCCTCCGAGATGAGGCGCAGGACCTCCTGTTCGCGGCCGGTCAGCGCCTCGCCCGTGGGCAGCCGCCGGGACGTGGGCCGCGTCACCGCCCGCAGCGCCTCGGGGTCCAGCACGGAACGACCGCCCGCCACCTGGCGAACGGCCGCCAGGAGATCCTCGGGATCGACGGTCTTGAGCAGGTAGCCGGCGGCCCCCGCCTGTAGGGCTTCTCGGACTCGTTCAGGCTCCCCGAACGAGGTCAGAACGAGGATCCGAGCCGCGGGGCACGCCGCCCGCAACGCGGCCACGGCCGTCGCCCCCCGCGCCCCGGGCACGACCAGGTCCAGCAGAACGACGTCCGGTTCCAGGCGGCGGGCGTCCGCCGCCGCGCTCGGGAGGTCTGCCGCCTGGCCGACGACCTTCAGATCGTCGGCCAGCGCCAGGAAGGCGCACAGACCCTGGCGCACCATCGGATGGTCGTCGACGATGAGCACGCGCACCGTCCGCTGGCTCAGGGAACCACCTCCTCCACGGATTCGACCGGAAGGCGCAGCCGCACCGTCGTGCCCGCTCCCGGCCGCGAGCGGACCGACAGCTGCGCGCCCACCGCCGCCGCGCGCGCCTCCATGGAGACAAGCCCCACGCCCCGGGGCGCCGACGGGGCGAAGCCCACGCCGTCGTCACGCACCCGCAGCACGATGGCGCCCGAGCGCCGCCCCAGGGACACGCGGATGACCCGGGCGCCGGCGTGGCGCAGGGCATTGTGCAGCGCCTCCTGGGCCACGCGCAGGAGCACACGGGCGCGCTCCGGGGGGATCGGCCCTCGGCGCAAGGTGATCCGGGCCTCGATCCTGGGTCCGACCCCCACCGAGAAGGCGTCCACGAGGTCGCGCAGCGCGGCCCCGACGTCTGCCGGCGCCTGCAAGAGGAGCGTGCGCGCCAGGATCCTCAGTTCCGCCTGCGCGATCCGCACCTCTTGCTCCGCCGCCGCGATCCGGGCGGCGACGCCGTCCCCGCCGTGCCGGGCGCCGAGGCCGCCGGCGCGCAGGTTCAGCACGGCCGCAAAGAGCCGTTGGCTGACCGCGTCGTGCAGGTCGGCCGCGATCCGCTGGCGCTCTTGGACCACGGCGGTCTGACGGAGCTGGTGCTCGCGGCGCACGGCGCAGAGCACCGCGTGAAGGTGCGCCGCCAGGGCGTCGATCACCGCCGCGTCGGCCGCGTCGAACCCGCCCACGCGGTCCGTCTCGGCGACGAGCGCCTCCTCCGGCGTCACGAGGCGCCGGATGGCCGCCCGGCTGCCGGGGAACAGCATGGCCGATTGGGCGGCGTCGCCGCACGGGCGCGACGCGTCCGCCGCGGCGTGCGCGACGACCTGACCGTCGCCCGTGCGCAGCACCGCCAGGCGCGCGATGCCCAGATGGGTGACCGCGAGCGACGCCGCCCGGTCCAGGACGCCCTGGGGATCGCGCTCGGCAAGCAGGACCCGCGCCACCTCCGCCAGCGCCTCGAGCTGGCGCGCGCGGCGCTGGGCGGCCTGATGGGACTCGGCCCGTCCCAGGGCCACGGCGAACTGGTTGCCCACGGCCGACAGCAGCGCCAGCGACTCGGAATCGAACCGCGCGGCGCCCGCGGCCGCCACGTTGAGGATCCCGAGCATATGTCCGCCCCGGCGCAGCGGCACGCTCGCGTGCAGCACCAGCCCCTCCTTGTCCCCCTCGGCGTCGCGCAGCCTGGAACAGGTCACCATGTTCACCGCCTGTTCCAGCTGGCCCGCGTGGAACCGGCGCTGGCACTCACACGACGGCTCCTCGAGCGCCTTTTGGCCGTCGGCCGCCAGCGCCGGCGGCAACCCCGTGGCCGCGATCTTCACGAAGTCGCCGCGCTCCGGTCGGTAGCGGAAGGCCCAGGCGGTGCGCAGGCCGAGCACTCCCTCGAGCTCCGGCAGCAGGGCCGCGATGGCGGCCTCGGCGTCGAGCGTCTCGTTGAGGGCCTCCGCAACGCGCCGCAGCGCATCGCTGCGGTGCGGCGACGGGCTGTCCACGGGATCACCTCCGCGTCCAGCATACCGCAGCCGTCGCGGTTACGGCTCTTTGCAGCAGCAGGTGCACGTCCCCGAACTCGTGCCAGAGGTATCCCCGGGCAACGGCGTCAAGGTAGGCGGCCCTGAGCGGGCCGGGCGCGATGACCGCCTCCAGCAGCGCCAGGTGTGAGCTGCGCGGCGCGTGCAAGCCGGTGATGAGCCCGTCCACCGCGCACGGCCGCACACCCGGTCGAAGCACGGCGCCGGCGTCGCCGCGGCCCGCCGAGACGACGCCCCCGGCGCACGCGCTCTCGAGGGCGCGCACGACCGTCGTCCCCACGGCGACCACCCTCCCCCCGCCCGCCCTCGTCTTCGCGATGGCGCGCGCGGTGGCGGGAGGCACGACGTACGGCTCGGGGAACAGCTCGTGCTCGTCGAGGCTGCCGACCACCTCTTCGCTGGAGAGGCCGCAGTGCAGGGTCACCACCGCCAGGCCCACGCCGCGACGCCGCAGATCGCCCAGCAGCCGGGGTGTGAAGGGCCGCGCGGCCGACGGCATCTCCGCCGATCCCGCCGGACCCGCGAAGATCGTCTGGTACGCGGCCAGCGGCCAGCGGCCGGGCACGTGCGCGTAGCGGATCGGATCGCCCAGCCGCAGCATCCAGGGCATGAGGCTCGCGCGCGGCACGGTGCGCACGACGACCTGGCGCGAGCGGGGGCTGGCCCGCCCCGTCACCTCCAGGCAAAGGCGTCGTCCCTCCGGCGTCTCCAGCCGGAACCGCGCGCCGGAGGGAGGGGGGTCCGTGGGCGCCGTCCCGTCCTCGGAGCGCACCTCGACCCGGTAGACGCCGCGGGCGAGCCGCCGGGCCACGTGCACGCGCAGCCGCCCCCGGTCGGCCTGGACCGGAAGCGAAGCCGGCAGGGTCCGGGAGCGGTTCACCACCAGCAGATCGCCTGGGCGCAACAGCGCGGGCAGGTCCCGGAAGTGGCCGTGGCCGTGAGCGCCGGACCCCAGATCCTGCACGAGGAGCCTGACGTCATCCCGGCCGCCGCCGCGCGCCTCCGCCGGCTCGGCGGCGGGGAGGAGCCATTCCTCCCGGATCCCGAGATCCAGGTCGGGCGTGCGCTGCGCCACCGGGCTCACCGTGGTCCGCCCCCCACGGCGAGCTCTGACGCGATGTAGCGACCCGAAGGCAGCGGCGGCACGCGCAAGAGCAGCGAGAGGATCAGGGGCGCGACGGCGGCGGGCCGAGCCAGCGCCAAGGGATCCGCGTCCGCGACCGCCGCGCGGTGCAGGTCGGTGTCCATGTCCCCCGGATCGACGGCGTACGCGTAGACGTTGGGCACCCGGCGCTCTTGGAGCTCCTCGGCGAGGACGCGCACCACGTGATCCGCGGCCGCCTTGGTCGCGCCGTAGGGACCCCATCGGGGATACGCCTCAACGGCCGCGTCCGAGGAGAACACCAGCAGCCGCCCGCCCCCCAGATCGCCCTGCATGCCGGGCAACACCGCGCGCAGGAGCCGCACGGTGCCGAGGATGTTCGTCCGGACCGCCTCGTCCCACTGGGCGTCCTCGACGTCCACGATCGGCCGCAGCGGCACGGCGCCCAGCGACGACGCGCACACGCACAGGTGCGACACCGGGCCCAGCGCCGTCTCCGCGGCGCCGACGAGCCGGTCCGCGAAGCCGCGCTCGCCGACGTCCCCGGCCAGCGCCACCACCTCGGCGCCTCTTTGCACCAGCCGATCCCGCGTCGAGCGGAGCGCCGCCTCGCCGCGCGCGGCAATCGCGATCCGCGTCCCCGGCCGCGCCCACGACTCGGCGATGGCGCGCCCGAGGCCCTTGGACGCGCCGGCGACCAACAGCACGAACCGCTCCGGCGCGAACCTCTCATCCGCGAATTCCATGCGCCATCCCTCCCTGACCTGGGTCGGTCAGAGCGTAGCGCACGGCGGATGCCGCCGCGTCCGGCGTGCGGCCTACGCCCGGGGTCGTACGCGCCGCGGGGACATCGAGCGCCTGTGGCCGCTCGGTGTCCCCGCAGTGCGTCGCCGGGCTCAGGGGCTGCGAGACTACCGCCCCCGGATCGCCCGCACCAGCATCCGGACGGGATCGTACTTCTCGTCCGCGACGCGTTCCTTCATGGGGATGATGGCGTTGTCGGTGATGTGGATGTGCTCGGGGCACACCTCCTGGCAGCACTTGGTGACGTTGCAGTAGCCGACGCCCGCGTCCTTCTGGGTGAAGTCGATGCGATCCACGGTGTCCATCGGGTGCATCTCGAGCTCCGCGATCTTGATCATGAAGCGCGGGCCCACGTACCTCGACTTCAGGTCGTGGTCGCGCAGCACGTGGCAGACGTTCTGGCACAGAAAGCACTCGATGCACTTGCGAAACTCCTGGCTCCGCTCCACATCCACCTGGTGCATGACAAAGGGCGCCGGGTGGGCCGGGGTGAAGCCGGGGATCTGGCGGGCCACCCGGTAGTTCCACGACACGTCGGTCACAAGGTCGCGGATGACGGGGAACGACTTCATGGGACGCACGTGGATCACGCCCTCGCCCAGGACGTCCAGGCGCGTCTTGCACATCAGCCGCGGCCGGCCGTTGATCTCCGCCGAGCAGGATCCGCAGCGCGCCGCCTTGCAGTTCCAGCGCACCGCCAGGTCCGGGGCGAGGTGCTGCTGGATGTAGTGCACGGCGTCGAGCACCACCATGCCCTCGGTCACAGGAACGTCGTAGGACCGCTCCTCGCCGCCGGTGTGGTCCCCCCGGAACACGCTGAGGGTGATCGTGTCCTTCATGGCCCTATCTCCTCTCCGAGGGCGATCCGGTCGGCGCGGGGACGCCGGGCGCCCTTCCCGTCTCGAACAGGGCCCGAAGTTCCGGGGGCATCTTGGGCACCGGGGCGGTCTTGAGCTTCATCTCGTCCCCGTCGCGCCAGACGACGAAGTTGACGCTGCCCATCTCCTCGGTCTCGTCGGGGTAGTCGGTGCGCCAGTGGGCGCCGCGGCTCTCGGTGCGCGCCATGGCGCTGCGGATGATGGCCTCGCCCAGGGTGAGCATGGACTTCACGTCAAAGCACATGTGCCACCCCGGATTGAACATGCGCGAGCCGCCACACGCCACCTTGCGCGAGCGCTCTTTGAGCTCCTCCACCTTGGCCAGTCCCGCCTCGAGGCCCGCCCGGTCCCGGGCGATGCCCGCGTGGGTGGACATGACCGCCTGGAGCTGGGCGTGCAGGTCGTACGGGTTCTCGCCCTTCTCCACCGAGAAGGGCGCCAGGACGCGCTCCTGCTCGGCCTGAACCTCCGCCGCGTCGATCCCGGGCTGCGCCTCGAGGCCCTGCGCCCACTCCCGGGCCGCCTCCCCGGCCCGCCGGCCGAACACCAGCAGGTCCGAGAGCGAGTTGCCGCCCAGCCGGTTGGCGCCGTGCAGTCCGCACGCGACCTCGCCGCAGGCGTACAGCCCCTTGACCGTGGTGGCGCAGGTCTCGGGATCGGCGCGCACGCCGCCCATGGTGTAGTGGCAGGTGGGCGCCACCTCGAACTTGGTCTTGGTGATGTCCACGTTCGCCAGGGTCAGGTACTGGTCGTACATGTTGGGCAGCTTGCGCAGGATGAACGCGGCGCCCTTGTGGGTGATGTCGAGCCACGCCCCGCCGTGGGGCGTGCCGCGCCCCGCCTGCACCTCCTTGTAAATGGCCCGTGCCACGACGTCCCGGGAGGAGAGTTCCTGGCGTTCGGGGTCGTAGCGGAGCATGAACCGCTCGCCCTCGGAGTTGAGCAGGACCCCGCCCTCGCCGCGCACCCCCTCGGTGACCAGGATGCCGCGGACTCCCGGCGGCCAGACCATGCCCGTGGGGTGGAACTGCACCATCTCCATGTCGCCGAGTTCAGCCCCGGCCATGAAGGCCATGGCCGCCCCGTCCCCGGTGGACTCCCAGGAGTTGGACGTCACCTGGTACAGGCGCCCCCAGCCGCCGGTGGCCAGCACCACCGCCCGGGCGCGGAAGAGCGCGAAGCGGCCCGTCTCCCGGTAGTAACCCATGACCCCCGCCACCCGGTCCCCGTCCAAAAGCAGCCGCGTGGAGGTGAACTCCTGGAAGAACTCCACCTCGGACTGGATGGCGCGGTACTGGAGGGTGCGGATGAGCTCCAGCCCCGTGTGGTCGCCCACGTGCGCCAGACGGCGGAAGGTGTGCGCCCCGAACGGCCGCTGCATGATCTTCCCGTCGGGGGTCCGGTCAAAGAGGGCTCCCCAGCCCTCCAGCTCGATGATCCGGTCCGGGGCCTCCTTGGCGAAGATCTCCGCGGTGCGGTAGTTGTTGATGAAGTGGGCGCTGCGCACGGTGTCGTAGAAGTGGGTGCGCCAGCTGTCGGCGGCGTCGAGGTTGCCCAGCGCCGCGGCGGCGCCGCCCTCCGCCATGACCGTGTGCGCCTTGCCCAAGAGCGACTTGCACAGCACCGCCACCCGGACGCCGGGCTGCGCGGCGGAGATGGCGGCCCTCAGGCCGGCCCCGCCGGCCCCGATGATGACCACGTCGTGCTCGTGGGTCTCGATCGCTTCGCTCATCGGATGAACCTCGGATCGTGGATGGCGCCGCTGATGAGCAGCCGGATGTACAGGTCCGTGATCCACACCGAGAAGAGGGACATCCAGGCCCACATGGCGTGGCGCTCGTTCCACTCGGTGATCCGCTTCCACAGCGAGTAGCGCACCATGGCGCCGCGACTGCAGGAGAAGCAGTTGAGCCGCCCGCCCACGAGATGGCGCAGGGCATGGCAGGAAAGGCTGTAGACCGTCAGGAGCACCACGTTCACCAGCATGATGATCGACCCCAGTCCCACCCCGAACCCGCTGCGGAAGAAGAACGCGTCCACCGCATCCTTCCACAGGAATGCGAGCACCACGAAGCTCAGGAGGAGGAAGTAGCGGTGCAGATTGTTGATGACCAGGGGAAATCGCGTCTCTCCCCGGTAATTGGGCTTTGCGTCCGGCATCGCGCACGCGGGCGGATCCCAGAAGAACGAACGGTAATAGGCCTTGCGGTAGTAGTAGCAGGTGGCCCGGAACAGCAGCGGCACCCACAGCACCCACAGGGCCGGAAGCACCCGGACGCCCCAGCTGTGCACATCCGGCGAGAAGAACGGCGACAGGTAGTTATGGTAGCGGCCACTGGTGTGGGTGAGGGCTTCCCAGAGGGCGTACAAGCTGAACACCCCCAGCGCCACCACCGTCGCCAGCGGCTGGGCCCACCATGGAACCTCCCGGGGACGGGCCGGACTACTTGCCTGCGGTGTGACAGCCTGCGCCATCCATCGTTCCCCCTGTGCACCCGAATGGCACACGTCCCCGAACCGGGCCCGGGGCCATCCATGCGCTCCCCACGGCCATCAGCGAACACCACCCCTTGGAGATAGCATTGAACTTGTTACCAGGTTCACTATAGCACCTCACCTCCCCGAGTCCAAACCCGCGCCGTCAGCTCCCGTCCGGGCCCAGGGGCGCCACAGCGTCCCGCCGGAACCAGCCCACCTGCTCCTGCAGCTGGAACTGGGCCCGCAGCAGATCGTAGTAGCGCCCGCGCCGGGCGATCAGCTCCTCGTGGGTGCCGCTCTCCTGGATCCGTCCCTGGTCGATGACGAGGATCCGGTCCGCCTCGCGGATGGTGGACAGGCGGTGGGCGGCGACGAAGGAGGTGCGGCCGGCGAGCAGGGTGCGCAGCCCCGCCTGGATCAGGAGCTCGGTCTCGGTGTCGATGTTGGCGGTGGCCTCGTCCAGGATGAGCACCCGGGGATCGGCCAGGATGGCCCGGGCAAAGGCGATGAGCTGGCGCTGGCCCACCGACAGCCGCGAACCCCGCTCTCGCACCTCGGTATCGTATCCCTCGGGCAATCGCTCGATGAAGGCGGCGGCGCCCGCGGCCCGGGCCGCCGCCTCCACCTGGGCGGGATCGGCCTCGGGGTGGCTGTAGCGGATGTTGTCGCGGATGCTGCCCTTGAAGATGTACGTCTCCTGGAGCACCACCGCGACCTGACGGCGCAGGGTGTCCAGCTGCACCGAGCGGATGTCGTGGCCGTCCATGAGCACCTGCCCCAGCGTGGGATCGTAGAAGCGGCTGAGCAGCGCCAGAAACGAACTCTTTCCGGCGCCGGTGGGTCCCACCAGCGCCACCCGCTGCCCGGGGCTCACGTCCAGGTCCACGTCCCGCAGCGCCCATCGACCCGGGACATAGGCGAAGGAGACGTGCCGGAAGGTGACGCGGCCCTTGAGCGGCGGCAGGGGCACGGCGCCCTCCACGTCGCGGATCTCCGGGGTGAGGTCCAGAAACTCGAACACGCGCTCCGCGGACGCCATGGCCACGAGCAGCGTCGAGTAGAACTGGCCGATGTTGGAGACAGGACCCCAGAAGCTGCCCAGGTAGCTCACGAAGGCCACCACCAGGCCGATGCTCACCTGGCCCGTTCGCACCAGGTCGGCCCCGTACCAGAACACCAGCACCGTTCCGAACGTTCCCGTGAGGTCGACCGCCGGGCCGAAGAAGGCGTTGGCGCGGATGGCCTGCATCCACGACCCCAGCGTCTCGTCCGTCAAGGCGGCAAAACGGCGGGTGTTCTCCGGTTCGCGGTGGAAGGCGGTGACCACCCGGGCGCCGACGATGCTCTCGTCGAGGTTGGCGTTGATGTTGGAGATCTTGCGCCGCACCCGTCGCCAGCGCTCCACGATCTGGCGCCGGAGCTTGGTGGAGAGCAGGAACAGGACCGGCAGCACGACGAACGCCAAAAGCGCCAGGCGGGTGTCGAGGCTCAGCATCACCACGACGATCCCCACCAGGGTGAACAGGTCCCCCAGCATGCGCACGAGCCCGCTGGAGAGCAGCTGGTTCAGGTTCGAGACGTCGTTGAGGATGCGGGTCATGATCTTTCCCGTGGGCCGCCGGTCGAAGAACGTGAAGCTCATGGACTGGATCCGGCGAAAGAGCCCCGTGCGCATGTCATAGAGCACGTGCTGACCCAGCACGGCGATGGATCGCTGCTCGAACCGCCCCGCCAGGTAGCGGACCACCGCCACGACCAGGTAGAAGAAGCCCAGGGCCCAGAGCGCGCCCAGGTCGCCTCGCAGAATGTCGCGGTCGATGACGATCTTGGTGACGTACGGCCCCACCAGCGTGGTCAGGGACACCACCACCAGGCTCGCCAGGGCCAGCACGGCGTAGCGCACGTGGGGGCGCAGGAATCTGAGCAGCCTGACGGTCATCGCCAGGTCGAACGGCCGCTCGACCGCCTCCTCGTCCTCGCCGATCCGGTTGATCACGTGGCGCCCTCCCCCGCGGCGCGCGCCCGCTCCCACAGGTCGCGATCCCGGTACTGGATCTCGTACAGGTGCCGGTAGAGCCCGTCGCGGCGCACGAGTTCCGCGTGGTTCCCCCGCTGGACGATGCGCCCCGCTTCGAGGACCAGGATCTCATCCGCTTCCTTCAGGGTGGAGAGGCGGTGGGCGATGAGCAGGGTGGTGCGGTGTCCCAGGCGCCGCGATAGCGCCTCCTGGATGCGCCATTCGGTCTCCATGTCCACCGCCGCCGTGGCGTCGTCCAGCACGAGCACCGGCGGATCCACGAGCAGCGCCCGGGCGATGGAAACGCGCTGGCGCTCCCCGCCCGAGAGCCCTACGCCCCGCTCGCCCACGACGGTGTCGAAACCCTCGGGCAGGCGCCGGGCAAACTCGTCCACCTGGGCCGCCCGGGCGACATCCGCCACCCGCTCCGCCGGGGCGTCGGGCCAGCCAAAGGCGATGTTCTCCGTCAGGGTGGCCGAGAACAGGAAGGATTCCTGGAGCACCACCCCCACCTGGGACCTGAGCGCCCCGAGATCCCACTGGCGCACGTCGTGCCCGTCCAGCTCCACCGATCCCGCCGTCACGTCATAGTAGCGGGGGATGAGGTGCACCAGCGAACTCTTCCCGCACCCCGTCGCTCCCAGGATCGCCACCCGGCGACCGGGCGCCACGTGGAACGTGACGTCGTGCAGCGCCTCGACCCCGTCGTACGCGAGCCCCACGTGCTGGAATCTCACCTCGCCCCGCGCGCGGGCCGCGGCGTAGGGGTGCTCGGGCGAGCGGATCTCCGGGGGCTGCCGCCACAGCTCCACCAGCCGCCCGCCTGCCGCCACGCCCTGCTCCCACATGTTCACCAGGCCGCCCAGCCCCCGGATCGGCCCCACCAGTACGATGAAGTCGCCAGCCACGGTGACCAGCGAGCCCAGGGTCATGGCGTGGTCGATCACCAGGGCCGCCCCGACGAGAAACATGACGCCGGACAGGAACCAGCCGATGGCGTCCATCAGGGGGATGTACGTCGCCGACAGGGTGGCCGCCCGCACCTGGCGGTCGAACACCTCCCGATTCACGGCCTCGAAGCGCCGTTCCTCGTGGTGTTCCTGCGCGAAGGCCTTCACCACCCGGATCCCCGCCACGGCCTCCTGCAGCGTGGTGGTCATCCGGCCCATGGCCCGCCGGATCTCCCGGTAGGCCGGCCGCACCCGGCGGTCGAACCGCAGGATCACCAGGAACAGAAGCGGCAGCAGCACCAGCGTGAGCGCGCCGAGGACGGGGCTCGCCACGAAGATGCCCGCCAGCACGAACACCACCGTGAACACGAAGGTCGTGGCCTGGGTGAAGCCGTTGGAGAAAAACGTGCGCACCCACTCCACGTCGGTGGTCAGCCGGGACATGAGCTGGCCGGTGTGCACGTGGTCGTAGTAGGGGAAACCGTGGGCCACGAGGCGCTCGTAGAGCCCGTTGCGGATCTCCTGGAGGATGCCCTGGCCAAAGCGCTCGGAGCGGGTCTGCTGGATGAAGCTCAGCGCGCCCCGCACCAGGCTGGCGGCGACGGCGGCGGCGATGAGCAGCGGCAGGAGCTTCGCGTCATGACCTTCGAGGACGCGATTGACCAGCACCCCGGCGAGGTACGGGGGAACCAGGGCGGCCACAGCACCCAGGGCCGCCGCGCCCACCGCCACCAGGCCGAAGGGCAGGTACGGGCGCGCCAGGCCTTTGAACCACGGTCCGACGGCCGCCTCATCCGCACCCGCTGCGGAATCGACAATGCCCGGACCGCGCGGCGAACCACCGCCACCGGGTGGCGGTGCGGGATGCGGCAATGCATGGCCTCCTCTTGACCCCTTCGGGCGGAAAGAGCTGTGATCACGTCCTTCGCCGCGGCCCAAACGAATCCTCCCCGGAGCTCATGAGCCGTCCAGACTTCACCACCCCTCGCCCGTACTTGCGCTCCAGCGCGTCCAGGGTCCGCTGCAACCGCTCGGCCCGCACGCTCGCGTCGTCGGGAAACAGCTCCGCCGCGCGGGCGCTCGCCTCGTATTGCAGCGCGTAGGCCTCAACGCCCACGAGGCGCACCGGCCCGCGCCAGATCGACTGGAGCAGGGCCTGGGCCACCCGCCCGATCTCGGCGCCGAGGACGGTCGTCGTCGCGAGGCGCGTCTCGCGGGTCGCCGCCTTGCCCCCCGCGTAGCGCACCTTGACCCCCACGCCCCCCGCCCGGTACCCCGCCGCGCGCAGTCGCCTGGCGAGCTCCTCCGCCAGGCGCCACAGCTCGGCCGCGGCCGACTCGAGGTCCTTGGCGTCGCTGGCCAGGGTCGTCTCCACGCTGAGGCGCCGGGCGTCCCCGGGGCGGGGAACCGTGACGGGTTCGTCGTCCTCGCCGCGGGCCCGGCGCACGAGGCGTTCGCCCCCGGGGATCCGGCCCGGGTCCGCCGCCGCCAGTTCGCCGATGGTGCGAATCCCGCGTGCGGCCAGACCGGCCGCCTGGCGAGGACCCACGCCCAGCAGCCGGCCTACGGGCAGGGGCCACAGCCGGGCCGGGACATCCTCACGCAGAAGCCGCACCAGGCCCAGGGGCTTCTCCAGGTCCGAGGCCATCTTGGCCAGGAGCTTGTTCTCGGACACCCCCACCGACACCGGGAGGCCGAGCTCATGCCCCAGGCGCTCCATCAGCGCCCGCGCGATGACCTCGGGCGGGCCCAGGAGCTCCCTGGAACCGGTGACGTCGAGGAACGCCTCGTCGATGGAGAAGGGTTCCACCTTCGGCGTCACGTCCGCGAGCACCGCGCGCATCCGGCGCGCGTACTGCTCGTAGAGCTCGTGGTCGGGGGCGATCACCACGAGCTGGGGGCAGCGTCGCCGCGCCTCGTTCAGGAGCATCGTGGTGACGATTCCGTATCGGCGGGCTTCGTAGCTGGGGGAGAGGACGATCCCGTGGCGGCGCCGGGGATCCCCGGCCACCACCACCGGCCGGCCCGCGAGCCCGGGATCCTCGGCGCGGTGGCAGGCGACGAAGAACGCATTGGCGTCCACGTGGAGCACCGCCCGCCGGTCCGACGGCCAGTCCTGCCCGGTCACGGGGCGGTGGGCGCGTGGCGCGACGCCACCCCGGTCACCTCCTCCACGAGGCTGCGGACGCGCGACGCCTGCTCGGCGGGGGCGAAGACCGACGCCCGCCACAGCTCCCGGTAGCGCGCGCTGAGCCCAGCCGCCTCCTCGCTCATCTCCGGCAGGCGCACCAGCCCGCGGGGCGTGAGGATCGGCAGGTCGGCCTCGCGGAACACCGGCGGCGGGGGGAAGTGCACGATCACGGCCCGCGCCCCCGCCGTGCGCGCGAGCTCCCGTTCGAGGTCGCGGCGGGGGCGGACCTCGGCCATGAGGGCCTCGATCTTCCCGCGGCGATCGGCGGGG
>JAJZYS010000215.1 GCA_021797925.1 Bacillota bacterium | reverse complement strand
GGAGGTGTCCGCTGCGAGAGCACCGTGGAGGCGACCGCCCGGACCGGGGTGGAGCTCGAAGCGCTCGCGGCCGTGAGCGGGGCGCTGCTCACCGTCTACGACATGCTCAAGGGCGTCGAGCGGGGCATGGAGATCACCGGCGTCCGGCTGCTGTTCAAGGCGGGCGGGCGCTCGGGCACCTACGAGGCGCGGCAGTGAGCCGCTTGAACAACTTGCCATTGCGCAACCCTGGTGCTTGTCCTAGTATCTTCCTATGAAGCTTTCGGACTGGGCCCGGGCGAACGGAGTCTCCTACAAGACCGCGTGGCTCTGGTGGAAACACGGCAAGTTGCCGGTTCCGGCGCGCCAGCTCCCCACGGGCACGATCCTGGTGGACGTGCCGACCCCGCGCGACAGCGGCGCCGTGCTCTACGCCCGGGTCGCCTGCTCGGAGCAGAAGCCCGATCTGGACCGCCAGGTGGCGCACATGGCGACCTTTGCGGCGGAGCAGGGAATCCGCGTGGCGAAGGTGGTCGCCGAGGTGGGCAGCGGCTTCGGCGGTCACCGCAAGGGACTGGTGGCGGTGCTGCGCTCGCCCGAATACGGCACGCTGGTGGTGGAGCACCGGGACCGGCTGGCGCGATTCGGCTCCGAGTACATCGAGGCCGCCCTTGCCGCCTCAGGTCGGAGGCTGGTCGTCGTGGATCCCGCCGAGGTCACCGACGACCTGGCCGAGGACATGATCGACGGGCTGACCCGCATGTGTGCCCGGCTGTACGGCCGCCAGTCCGCCAGGCGGCGGGCGGAGACGGCGCTGAAAGCGGCAGCGCAGGCGTGACCCTGGGATGGCTGGAGCCGGAAGGCGCCGGGCCGCGCTGTGGCGCCCGGCGCCGGCGGGAGCCCGGGCTCAAGCCGCGGGCGGCGCCGCCGCGGCCTGGACCTGGGGCGACGAGACGGCGATGGCGAGAAGAGAGGAACGGAGAAACCATGGGAGAGCGGGTCGAGGTGCTCATCGAACGCGCGGCGATATCCGAGCGGGTGGCCGCGCTGGGGCGCGAGATCTCCTCCCGGCACGCCGGACGCAGCCTGCTGGTGGTGGGCATCCTCAAGGGAGCGGTGGTCTTCTGCGCCGATCTCCTGCGCCACCTTGACAGCGATGCCACCCTGGACTTCATGGCGGTGGCGAGCTACGGATCGGACACCCGGTCCTCGGGGGTGGTGCGCATCCTCAAGGACCTCGACGAGGGCATCGAGGGCCGGGACGTGCTGGTGGTGGAGGACATCGTGGACACGGGCCTGACGCTGGACTACCTGATCCGCACGCTGCGCCAGCGGGGGCCCCGCAGCCTGGAAGTGGCCACGTTCCTCGACAAGGCCGAACGCCGCGTCGTCGACGTGCCCGTGGACTACGTGGGCTTCAAGATCGACGACGCGTTCGTGGTGGGCTACGGCCTCGACTACGATCAGAGGTACCGCAACCTTCCGGACCTGTGCGTCCTGAAGCTTGATCCGCCCGAATGAAACGGGTCGTCGTCCTTGACTTTGGCGCTCAGTACGCCCAGCTGATCGCCCGCCGGGTCCGCGAGTGGGGAATGCCCGCCGAGATCGTGGACGGGCAGACGCCGCTCGCGGAGATCGAGGCGCTGACGCCGGCGGCCCTGATCCTCTCGGGCGGGCCCCAGTCGGTCCTCGACCCCGATGCGGCGCTGCCGGACCCGGCGCTGTGGCGCTCGGACCTGCCCATGCTGGGCATCTGCTACGGCATGCAGCTCATGGCCCACGCCCTGGGCGGGGGCGTCGAGCGCTCCCCGGTGGGAGAGTCGGGGCGCACCCGGGTCCGGCTGCGGCCGTCGCCGCTGTTCGTGGGCCTGCCCGGCGAGATCGTGGCCTGGATGAGCCACGGCGACCGCATCGAGCGCCTGCCCCCGGGGTTCATGGCCTGCGCCACCACCGACGCGACCCACGCCGCCGCCATGGACGACGGCGGCCGGCGCCACGCGGTGCAGTTTCATCCCGAGGTGGCCGAGACCCCCGACGGCGCCCACATCATCGGCAACTTCCTGGCCCGCGTGGCGGGGCTTGAGCCTGGACGCGCGGTGCAGGACTTCGTGGCCGAGGCCGTGGCCGCCGTGCGGGCGGCGATGCCCGCGGGCGACGCCATCTGCGCCCTGTCGGGCGGGGTGGACTCCGCGGTGGCCGCCGCCATCGTGGCCCGGGCCGTGGGCGAGCGGCTGCACCTGGTGTTCGTGGACCACGGCCTGCTGCGCGCCGGCGAGGCGGAGGCGGTGGAGGGGGCCATGTCCGAGGCGCTGGGGCTCGAGGTCACCACGTTGCGCTGCGCGGAACGGTTCCTCGCCGCGCTGCGGGGAGTCGAGGATCCCGAGGTGAAGCGCAAGGTCATCGGCGAGACGTTCATCCGCGTGTTCGAGGCGCAGGCCGAGCGCATCCCGGGGGTGCGCTACCTGGTGCAGGGGACGCTTTACCCCGACGTCGTGGAATCTGGCGGCCGGCGCGCCGCCGTCATCAAGAGCCATCACAATGTGGGCGGCCTGCCGGGGAACATGCGGCTCGAGCTCGTGGAGCCCCTGCGCACGCTCTTCAAGGACGAGGTGCGGGCCGTGGGCCGCCAGCTGGGGCTCGATCCCGCCATCGTCAACCGGGTGCCCTTCCCGGGACCGGGCCTGGCGATCCGGGTGATGGGCGAGGTGACGCCCGAGCGGCTGCGGTGCCTCAGGGCGGCGGACGCCATCGTGCGCGAGGAGCTGGAGCGGGTGACCGACCCGCCTCTGTGGCAGTACTTTGCCGTGCTCGTGGGAACCCGGTCCGTGGGGGTGGTGGGGGACCAGCGCACGTACGGGGAAACGGTGGCGGTGCGCGCGGTCACCTCCACCGACGGGATGACCGCCGACTGGGCGCGGCTCGACCACGACACGCTCCAGCGGCTCGCCACGCGGATCACGGCCGAGGTGGCGGGAGTGGGGCGCGTGGTGTACGACATCACCTCCAAGCCGCCGGGGACCATCGAGTGGGAGTGAACCGGCCGCCGGAGCGGGTGGCGTACCTGGGCCCGCCCGGCACCTACAGCGAGCTGGCCCTGGAGAGCCTCTCCAACGGCTGGCGCGTGGAGGGCGTGCCCTATCCCAGCATCCTGCGCGCCTTCGAGGCGTGTGTGGAACACGAGACGGCCCACGTGCTCGTGCCGGTCGAGAACTCCATCGAGGGGCCCGTCACCCTGTCCATCGACCTGTTCATCGAGGAGGAGGGCCTCGAGGTCGAGGCGGAGTCCGTGGTGGCGGTGCACAACGTCCTTCTGGGGCACGATCAGCCGCTCGCGCAGGTGGAGCGCATCCTCTCCCACCCCCAGCCCCTGGCCCAGTGCCGCCGGACCCTCAGGCGGCTTTGCCCGGGGGCGTCCATGGTGGAGACCTCCTCCACCATGGCGGCGGCGGAGGCGGTTCGCGCCCACGGTCCGGGCTGGGCCGCGGTGGCCGCGCCCCGCGTGGCGCAGCGGCTGGGCCTGGTGGTGCTGGCTCCGGGGGTGTCCGACTACCCCGACAACCTGACCCGGTTCTGGCTGCTCGGCCGCGGCCGCCCCGGGCCCACCGGCAACGACTGCACGTCCCTGGTGTTCACCCTGCCCGAGGACAGGCCCGGAGGCCTGTACGAGGTGCTGGGCGAGTTCGCCGTCCGCTCGCTCAACCTCTCGCGGGTGGAGACGCGGCCGTCGAAGCTAAGGCTGGGGCAGTACCGCTTTCTCATCGACGTGGAGGGCCACGCCACCGACCCCGGGGTGGCCGCCGCGCTGGCCGCGGTGGCCGTGCGGGCCCCCTCGCTCCGGGTGCTGGGCTCCTATCCCCGGGCCCGCTGACCCGGCATGGCCAGGGCTCCCCGGGCGTACATTGCCGGGGGGCGGTGTGCGTGGAGGAGCGGGTCCTCTGGTCGAGCGCCGCCACGGTGGCGGTGGTGGCCGTGTGCACGGTGCAGGTGGTCCCGTCCAGCGCCATCGTGCTCATGATGGCGTGC
>JAJZYS010000214.1 GCA_021797925.1 Bacillota bacterium | reverse complement strand
GATCTTTGACAACCTCATGGACAATGCGGTGCGCCACACGCACACGGGCGGGAGGCTCGAGATCCGGGCGCAGGCCCTCGGGCACAGGGCGGTGTTCGCGTTCGAGAACCAGTCGGCGCCGCTCGACCCCGACGAGCTCGAGTGGGTCTGGCAGCGGTTCTACCGGGGCGGCGACCGCGCCGGGGGATCGGGCCTGGGGCTCTCCATCGTCCGCAGCCTGGTCGAGGCCCACGGCGGGAGCGTCCGGGCGCGAAACGGCCAGATCGGTCCGTGCTTCGAGGTGACCCTGCCGATCGTGCGCGAGGACGCCCACGAGGCGGAAAACCGGCAAGGCGGGCGCTGACGCCACAGCGTCCCGGGCCCGGGGAGGGGCCGCGACGCTCCGGCGGGCGCCGCCGTCACCTCCGCGCCGCGCGGGCCATAGGCTGGTGTGCGGGCGGCACGGTGCCTTCCTGTCGGGGCTCCTGCGCCCGGGCGGGACGTTCGATGCCGTCCGCGGTCACCGCCCCCGCAGGCACCGGGTGCGATTCGGTCCAAGTGGGGATGGGCGGCAATGTGCGGAATCACCGGGTGGATCGATCTGGATCGCGACCTGACCCGATCGGGGGACGTCGTGGCGGCCATGGGGCGGACCCTGGCGCACCGGGGCCCCGACGCCGAGGGCGTGTGGCTGAGCCCCCGGGCGGCCCTGGCCCACCGCCGGCTCGCGGTGATCGACCCCGAGGGCGGGGAGCAGCCCATGGTGCGCCGGGTGGGGGACGCCCAGGTGGTCATCACGTACAACGGGGAGCTGTACAACACCGACCCGCTGCGCCGCGCGCTCGAGGAGCGCGGGCACCGGTTTTGCACCCGCTCCGACACCGAGGTGCTGCTGGTGGCGTACATCGAGTGGGGCGATTCGTGCCTGGATCGCCTGGAGGGCATCTTTGCCCTGGGCATCTGGGACGAGCGCTGCGGGGAGATCTTCCTGGCGCGCGACCGCCTGGGCGTCAAGCCGCTCTTCTACGCTCACCGGGGACGCGGCCTCGTGTTCGGGTCCGAGCTCAAGGCGCTGCTCGCGCACCCGGAGGTGGAGCCCCGGGTGGAGGCCGACGGGCTCGCGGAGGTGTTCCTCATGGGGCCCGGACGGACGCCGGGCCACGGAGTGTACGCGGGGGTGAGGGAGCTTCGGGCCGGCGAGTGGCTCCGGTTCGGGGCACAGGGCCTGAAGGTGCGCCGGTACTGGGCGCTCGAGAGCCACGAGCACGAGGACGACGCGGTTCGCACGCGGGAGCGGGTGGGGGAGCTCTTCGCGGGGGCCGTGGAGCGCCAGCTCGTCGCCGACGTCCCCGTGTGCACCCTGCTGTCGGGCGGGCTCGACTCGTCGGCGGTGAGCGCCGTGGCGGCGCGGGTGCTTTCCCGGGCGGGCAGGCGGCTGGTGACATTCTCGGTGGACTTTGTGGACATGGAGCGGTACTTTCGAGCCAACGCCTTCCAGACGAGCCTGGACGGCCCCTGGGCGGCCCGGGTCGCCCGCCACCTGGGCACGTGCCACCACCGGGTGGTGCTGGACGCGGGCGCGCTCGTCTCGCACCTCACCGAGCCGCTGAGGCAGCGGGACCTGCCGGGCATGGCCGACATCGACACCTCGCTGATGCTCCTGTGCGAGCGGATCAAGGCCAAAGCGACGGTGGCGCTCTCGGGAGAGTCGGCCGACGAGCTCTTCGGCGGCTATCCCTGGTTCCACGACGAGGAGCTCCTGGCCCGTCCCACCTTTCCCTGGTCCGCGAACCTGGCGGCCCGACTGGACGTGCTCTCCCCGGAGCTCATCGCCCTCACGGGCGGTTCGGCGTACATCGAGGCGCGCTACGAGGAGGCCCTGGCGGAGGTCCCCCGACTTCCCGGCGAGACGGGCCGGGCGGCGCGCATCCGGGAGGTGGGCTACCTCAACCTGACGCGCTTTCTGCAGACCCTGCTGGAACGCAAGGACCGGATGAGCATGAAGAGCGGGCTGGAGGTGCGCGTGCCCTTCTGCGACCACGGGCTGGTGGCGTACGTGTGGAACATTCCCTGGTCGCTCAAGACCGCCGGCGGCGAGTCCAAGGGCATCCTGCGCCAGGCCCTGGCGGGGCTTCTGCCCGAGGACGTGATCCACCGGCGCAAGACTCCCTACCCCTCGCCCCAGCATCCCCGCTACGTGGCGGCGGTGCGCTCGTGGCTGCTGGAGATCCTCGACGACCCCGCCTCCCCCGTCCTGCCGTTCGTCAACGCCGAGCGCCTGCGCGCCATCGCCCGCGAGAGCCTGGGGCCCATGTCCCACCGGCCGTGGTTCGGGCAGATCATGGGGGTCGCGCAGATGTTCGACTACCTCATCCAGACGAACACGTGGCTTGCGACCTACCGGGTGCGGGTGGCCTGAGGGCGCGCGTTGCCATCGCCCTCGCCGCGTCCTACAATGGGCCCGTCGGCGGCGCAAGGGAGGCCTTCGCGGGGTGCACCGGACGGACGGTTCGCCGGTCGCGCTCAGGAGCCCGTGGGGGCAGATGGCTCCGGCTGCCCGGCAGCTCATCCTGACGCGGGGACTGCGCAGCGTCGCCCAGGGCGCCATGACGGTGGACTTCGCCCTGTATCTCAAGGCCCTGGGCTGGTCAGGGGTGGGGATCGGGGCGCTGCTGACCGGCGGCGGCCTCGTGGGCGGCCTCCTCGGGCTCGTGGTGGGGCCGCTCAGCGACCGGAGCGGGCGCAGGCCCTTTCTCCTCTTCTACCAGGCGATGCTGGTGGTGGCCTCGGTGGTGGCCGTGCTCACCGCCCGGGGGCCGGTGCTGGCCGCCGCGGCCGTCGCGTCGAGCTTCGGCCGGGGCCAGGGCGGCGGGGCGGGACCCTTTGCCCCGGCGGAGCAGGCGTGGTTGGCGGCCTTCGTCCCGGCGCGGGAGCGCGGACGCGTGTTCAGCCTCAACGGCGCCGTGAGCTTCTGGGGCATGGGGGTGGGCTCCCTCCTGGCCGGGCTCGTCCCCCTCCTGGCGCCGGTTCTGCCCGGTGCCCTCGAGTATCGCCCGCTCTTCGCCCTCTCGGCTCTGGTGGCCGCAGCCAACCTCCTGCAGATCCGCGCCATTCCCGAGGTCCGCTCGTCGGGGGACAGGCCCGTCCGCGACCCCGCGGTGGCCCTGAGGGTGCGCGCGGCCGAGAACCAGGCCATCTGGAAGCTGGCGCTTGTGAACACCGTCAACGCCCTGGCCATCGGGCTCACGGGCCCCCTGATCACCTACTGGTTCGCGATCCGGTTCCACGTGGGGCCCGCGGCCATCGGCCCGGTGCTGGGGCTGACGTTTCTCCTCACGGGATTCGCGTCGGTGCTCACCGGCCGCATCGCCGTGAACCTGGGCATCGTGCGCTCGGTGGTGTGGGTGCGCCTGGGCGGGGTGATCCTGCTGCTCATGCTGCCGCTCATGCCCACCTACGCCCTGGCGGCGCTGGTGTATGTCCTCAGGTCCGCGCTCAACCGCGGATCGGTGGGGGCGCGCCAGGCCCTGAGCGTCTCCCTGACGGGGCCGGAGCGGCAGGGGTTCGCCTCCAGCGTCAACGCCGCCTCCATGCGGCTGCCGTCTTCCGTCGGCCCCATGATCGCGGGCTACCTCTTCACCGCCGGCGCCCTGGATGTGCCCTTCTACGCCGGGGCGCTCCTGCAGCTTCTGTACGTGGTGCTCTTTCACCGCGTCATGGGCCGCTACGACCCCGGCGGCGACCGGGCTGCCGCGTGAGGCGGGCGGGCATGCTGGGACCGGGGAGCGGCGGCAGGAAACGGGTGGCGGGTGGAGAAGTCCGGACGGGTTGCAGCGAGCCCCGCGGGACGCGGGGCTCAGGCAGCATTGCAGAGGAAAGGAAGACCTTCATGCCAGTGAACCCTCCCAAGGCGGGTCTCGAGGACGTGGTGGCCGGGACCTCGGAGATCTGCTTCATCGACGGCCACGAGGGCCGTCTCCTGTACCACGGGTACGACATCCACGACCTTGTGGCCCACAGCACCTTCGAG
>JAJZYS010000213.1 GCA_021797925.1 Bacillota bacterium | reverse complement strand
GCCATGACCGGGGAGATCGCCGTGCGCGGCCGGGTCCTGCCCGTGGGAGGCATCCGGGAGAAGGTGCTCGCGGTGCATCGGGCCGGCATCCGGACCATGGTGCTGCCCGCCGCCAACCGCGGGGACGAGCGCGACCTGCCGGCGGCGGTGCGCCGGGCCATGTCGCTGCACTTCGTGCGCACCATGGACGAGGTGCTCGAAATCGCCCTGGTGGCGGCGGACGATGCCGGGGCGCGGCTCGTCTGATGGCGGACGCGCCGTCGCGGCCCACCCTGGCGGTGGAGTTCTGGGGAAGCTGCGCCCGCCCCGCCCAGTACCCGGAGGGCGGCCTTCCCGAGGTGCTTCTCCTGGGCCGGTCTAACGCCGGCAAGTCGAGCCTCGTCAACGCCTTGACCGGGCGCCGGGCCCTGGCCCGCATCAGCAAGCATCCCGGCCGGACCCGCTGCCTCAACTTCTACCGGGTGCAGGACCGGCTGTTTCTCACCGACGCGCCCGGGTACGGGTACGCCGCCGTGGCCCGGACCGAGCGGGCCGGATGGATTCGCCAGATCGAGACGTATCTCGAGCGGCGCTCTCCCCTCGTGGGCGTGGTGCAGATCGTCGACGCGCGCCACGATCCCTCCGTGGAGGACATCGCCTGGCATCGCCGGGCCCGATCCACGGGGCGGCGCGTGCTGGTCGTCGCCCACAAGGCCGACGCCGTGAGCCGGGGACAGCGGGCGGCGCGCCTCGGCGCGATCCAAGAGGGGCTCTGCGCCTGCGATCCGCCGCTCGCGGTCTCCTCGCGCACCGGGGAGGGGATCGGGGAACTGTGGGAGCGCATCCAGGCGTGGACGCGGGCCGCCGGTACGGGTGGGCCCGCGGCCGGCGGCTGATCCGTCAGCGCTGCCGGGGCCGGGTGCCGCGCAGCGCCCAGTGACTGGGATGGGCAAAGGCCAGGGGTTCGCCGCCAAATCCCGCGGCCTCGAGCAGCTCTTGCGCCGCCGCCCTCGTCAGGCGCTCGTGGTGCGGGGGTCCCGCGTCCGTCCAGCCGGGATCCCAGTCCACCACCAGGATGCTGCCCCCCGGGCGGAGCACCCGGTGCACGTCCGCGAGCAGCGCGGCGGGGTCCTCCAGCTCGTGGAACACGTCCACGAGCAGTGCCCGGTCCGCCACGCCCGAGTCCAGCGGCAGCCGGGACTCCTCGTTCTTGACGAGGCGCACGTGCCCGAGCCCCTCGGCCTCGACCCGAGCCTTGAGGTGCGCCAGCGCCTCGTCGGCCACGTCGGTCGCGATCACCGTCCCGGCGGGGCCTACCGCCAGCGCCAGGGGGAGGGTGATGTAGCCGATTCCCGCCCCCACCTCCACCACCGTGGACCCGGGTGCGGCGGCGAGAAGCTCCAGAACACCCGCCGCCGGCAACATGCGCTGCCGCTCTTCGTGCATGAGCCGGGACCAGGGGGCGTGGTCCCCGAACTTGTGGGGCATGGGCGCAACCACCGTCCTCGCCTGTGTGTCGCTGTGTGGCCGCCGGCCTCCTCTGCGCCGGCCGGCGGCGTCGGGGTGCCCGCCCTCGTCTAGGCGGCGGCGCGCACCACCTCGGTGAGGGTCGCCTCCACCTCCTCGGCCAGGCGCCGAAGGCGCTCGTCCTCGAAGAAGTCCATGAGGATCGTAGGCCGCAACAGCCCGATCCGGGTGGCGTCGTGTTCGCGGAACACCACGATCTTGCACGGCAGCAGGTAGCCCACGTAAAGGTCCGCGTCCAGCGCCTCCTTGGCCCGGGGGGCGCTGCAGACCTCGAGCACGTGGAATTCGGGTCCGCCTTCGACGCCTTTTTCCCGCAGTTTCTCTTGCATGTCGAGATGCCAGAGCACCGCGAACTTGCGAGACTTCAGCTCGTTCTCCACCGCCTCGATGGCATGGGCGACCGACTTCGTGGTGTCCACCGTGAGTCCAAAACGCGTGTTTCTCGTCATGATCCTTCCTGGGGGGAGTGCCGGGCGGCGAAGGAGAGGCCCGCGGCCGCCGGCCCTCCCGTGACCCAGGTCTTCACCCCTTTCGCTCCGGATTCTTCCTGAAGAGACGACTCCGCGCAGCCCTCCGGGAACCCCGAAACCCCGCCGGGCACCATTTCTGCCCCCGCATCGTCCCGCCCCGCTCAGACCGGCTCACTCCTGCATTCCCGACGCGGGCGGCAATTCCCTGCGCCGACGCCAGCCGGCGTCACCTCCCGGCTAGGCGCGCGGGCGTCCGCCTGCGCACCCACGCCGCGCTCAGCGTCCCCGCGAACTCAGCGCGCCAACCGGCGGCAGCGGAGCCGCCGCGTGCCCACCCGCGGGTATCCCCGGACGCCCACAGGCGACCCGAGGGCTCGCGCGCCTTCGAGGTGCCCGCTCCATCCCGCGGTAAGCGTGGACACGAGCGCCAAGAGCGGTGTCGTCACGCGCCTTCATCTCACCGGGGCGGCGCGAAAAGATCACGGTCCGCCGGCGCTCGACCGTGATGCGTTGACCCGCCGGGAGCGTCTACCATGGGTCGGCCGGGGAGATGGTCCCGGGACCACCCCGCCGCCGAGGGTGTCGCAGCGCGACGGCCGCGCCGTCGGAACCCGGTGCGCCATGCCCCCCGATCACGGGGCATCCGGCTCGGGCGACGCGTCAGCTCGATCCTCGTGCCACCCAGAGGACGAAGCCCTCCCCGTGCCGTGGCGCCGGAAGTCCACGGCGGAAGTGGCCACTCGGACGGAGCTCGCCATCGTGGATAAAGCGCCGGTGCGCACCCCGCCGGGTTTGCCCGGGGTCGCAGTGTCCGTCGCCGCTCCGGCGCCGGACACACGCGAACTGGCGAAGCGCCGGGGTTTCCACCGGCGTTTCCGCGGCGGGCGCCAGCGCGACGCGGGGTGGGCCGCACGGGCGGGGTGTCGATCGCAGCGTGGCGGGGTCCGGTGCGGCGATCGCCTCACGTCCTCACCCCGGCAGCGTGGTTTGCAGCACAAGACTGGAAGAGGTGACCGATGGTGCGCAGCATCTGGAACGGTGAGCCCGCGTACCGGCGTATCGCCATGGCCGTGACGCTGGCCGGCGCCTGCGTGGCCGCCGCGGCCCCGGTGCCGGCCCTGGCGGGAGGCGGGGGCCAGACCGTGCAACATTCCAAGGCGTTGACCCTCAGCGGCGCGCCGAGCACGATGACGCCGCTCGTCTCCTCGGGGGGCCGCGACTACCTCGTGGCCTCGATCGGCGGCACGCCCTGGCTGCTGAGCGACGCCGGCGGCGCCTGGAAGGCGTACAACACCGGCATCACCGACTACGTGAGCGGCGAGGGCGAGGGGCACGATGCCCTGGCCGTCGCGCGCGCGATCCCGTTCATCGCCTACGTCGACACGAGTAACGGTCTGAAGCTCGCCTTTGCCCGTTCGGGCCTGGGCGGCCCCTTCAGCACCACGGTGATCGTGCCCGCCGCGGCGGGCAAGAGCTGCGGTCCTGGCGTCAACCCGACCGCGCCGGCCGTGGCCGTCGTCGGTGGGACGCTGGCCGTGGCCTTCGAGGCGGCACCCCAGTGCAACGCCAGCGGCAGCACCCACGGCCAGGACGTGTACGTGGCCGCCACATCGCTGCAGGCACTGGCCGCGGGGGAGTCGCCTCCCCGCTGGCACGTGGCGGCCGTGACGGCCGGCTACGCCCAGGACGGCTACTTCCCCGCGCTCGCCGCCGACGGCGACGCGCTCGACCTCGCGTATCAGGGCAGCAACGGCACGATCTACTTCGTGGCCGGGCGGCCCCGGGGAACGGGTTTCGCGTGGCCCGCCCAGCCCGGCGTGGTCGTGAGCCTCGGCACCGATCGCAAGATGGACCGGCCCAAGATGACCCTCGCCGCGGCGGACCACGTGGACGTGCTGGCGCTTTACGCGGGCGGGAACACCTCGGACGTGTGGGCCGCCACCAACGCCAGCGGACGATGGACCAGCGGGAAGCTCGCCGCCCAGCGCGCCATCGGTGACCGGCGGCCGGCGGCCGCCCTGGGTGCGTGCGGACCGGCG
>JAJZYS010000212.1 GCA_021797925.1 Bacillota bacterium | reverse complement strand
CGAGGACTCGATGCCAGCACCGCCGGTCTGCCTTCGAGCGTGGACGCGGTCATCGCCCAGCGTCTCGGCGCATTGTCCGAGCGCGCGCGGCAGATGTCCGGTCTGGCGGCGGCCGTGGGCCAGGCCTTCACCTTGGAGCTGTTGACCAAAACCCGCCTCTTCAACGAGGCGGCGACGGTCAGGGCGATCGAGGAGCTGTGCCGCCGACGGATGGTTCACGAGATCGGGACCGGCCTCTACGACTTCACCCACGACCGGTTGCGCGAGGTGGCGTACCGGGAGCTCAGCCCGGCGCGGCAGCGTTGGTACCATCGGCGGCTGGCCGAAGCCCTGGAGGCGACGGCCGCGGCCGGCACCGATCGGGCGGCCCGCATCGCGGCCCAGTGGGAGGGTGCCCAGCTACCCGCGCGCGCCGTTCGCCACTACCAGGAGGTGGCCCTCTCCGCTCGGCAGGTCCACGCCCATGGAGTCGCCATCCGCGCCTATCTCCGGCTCCTTGCGCTGCTGCCGGTGGAGGAGCGACCACGCGTCCTCTTGCAGCTGGGCGAAACGTATCAGCTCACCGGCCAGTTCGTGGCCGCCGGCGAGCGTTATCGTGAGGCGCTCGCGCTGGCGGTCGCGGGTGGCGATCGAACTCTCGAGGGATGGTGCCGGACGCGCCTGGGGCGGCTGCTGATGTTCAAACGGCTGCACCGGGAGAGTCTGGCCGAGCTGATGACGGCGCTTCAGATCTGGGAGGCGTCGAACGCCGGTTCCGCCATGCGGGAAGTACTGTGGATCCTGGGCACCGGTCACCGCTTCGAGGGTGAATTCGAGGCGGCGCTGGCGCACTTTGCCCGCGTGGCGACCATGGCGCGCGAGGATGGAGATCTCTGGCGAGCGGGGGAGGCGACGGGCCAGCAGGGTCTCATCCACCATGCCCAGGGGGCGACGGAGCAAGCCGCCCGAGCTTTCAGCAGCCAGTACTCCCTGGCGAGCGAAGCGGGTGACCTGCTGGGGGTGCTGCGGGCTCTCGCCTGGCTGGCCGAGCTCTGTGCCGAACAGGGCGACGCCCACCGCGCCCGAATCTGCCACAGTCTCGGGCTCGAGCGGAGTTTCTCGCTGGTCGGCCAAAACCGCGAACGCGTCCCCGAACGGGAGGGGGCGGTCTTCTGGGAACTGGCGGACATGCCCGTCTCGCCGGCGGACCACGCGGAATTGTCGCTTCTCGGCGCGAAGCTCGGGGACCTGTGGGCCGTCGCCGTCTTTGCCGGTCATCTCGGCTGGGATTGCCTCGCTCTGGACGCCTTGGACGATGCCGAGCGGTGTTTCACCCTGGCCCTGGCATTCGAGAGCACCATCCCCATCCCGTACAACCGCTGCCGGCACCTGCACGGACTGGCGGAGGTCGCTTGCCGGCAGGGGCACACGGCACGAGCCCAGGATCTGGCCCAGGAGGCATGGCGCTGGGCCGAGCGCATGCGTCGCACCGACGTGGGGCTGGCCGCGTGGGGACTGTCGCTGTGCATCAGTGTGTCGGGCGACGCGTCGCGGCGGTACGACTCGATCACGGCGGCCGAGGCTTTGCTGTCCCGGACCGCTCAGGCAGCCGACCGGGCACAAATCCATCAGCTCCTCTGGCAGCTCGACCCCCGGAGAGAGGGTGACCGCACGGCCGCAGCCCGCCTGCTGCGCCAACTTCACCGGCGCCATCCTTGCGAGGCGCACCGCCGGGCTTACATGCGCCTCGCTGGGCGACGTCTGCCCAGGGGATTCGTCCCGCCCCTGCCATCGCAACTGCCGTCCCAGGTGCCCCCGCTCGACGCGTTGCTGTCCCGGCTGGAGACAGTGCGCGGCGACCTGGGGCCGGCCCGGTGAATCCCGGCCGCGGACGGAAACCAGGGATGGAACGCTGCACGGAACGCTTTGCGAACGTCTCTCGCTCCATCATGAGGCGGAACGTGAACATCCCCTGTTTCCGAGGAAGGAGGGATGAATCGATGCAGGAGCCTCTCGTCGGCACCGAGGCTGGAGCGGGCGCGTGGGCGTCTGACTTCTTCGGCGGTCTCAACGCGCTGCCACCCGAGGCTATCGCGGTCCTGACCCAGGTCCTCGAGGCCATGGCCACCCAGCCCGGCTTTCAGCAGGCGCGACGGGCCATGGTGCACGAACTGGGCCTCGCTGCCGGTTCGCGGGTGCTCGACGGAGGGTGCGGCACCGGGGCGGCGCTGGCAGATCTCGCGGAGGTGGTGGGCACCCAGGGGCAGATCGTCGGCGTGGATCCCACGACCGCCTTCATTGCGCGTGCGCGGCAGCGCGCGGCGGAAGCCGGGATCCCAAACGCCGTCTACCAGACCGGTGACGTCCGGTCGCTCCCCTTTTCGGACGGCACCTTCGATGCGGCCTTGTGCGACAAGGTGCTCATTCACGTGGGCCCGCCGGGTGCCGTGCTCGGCGAGTTGGTGCGCGTGACGAAACCCGGGGGTCGGGTGGGGGCCCTGGAATGGCAGCCCCACTTCTTCCTCAGCACCACCCGGCCCCAGCTGGAGAGCCGCTTCAATGGCGTGTTCCGCCAGGCCATGCACAACTTGTGCGCCGCCGCCAACCTGCCGCGCTACTTTCGGGAGGCGGGCCTGACGGACATCCGCACGCACACGGATCTAATCTCCACCGACGACCTCGACGATCATCCGTTCTGGCGTGTCTTCGTGGTCGACCAGCTCCCCGCCTTCGTGCAGGCCGGCCTGCTCGAGGCCGAGGAGGGACGCGAGCTCGCGGCGGACCTGGAGCAGCTCGGTGCACACGGCGAGTTTCGGGCTGCCTTCGTGGTCGTGCACGCCGTCGGAACGAGACCGGGCGTGCGCGTCGACGAGCGCGTTCCCGGCAGCGGGTGATCGCGCGCGGGCAAGTCCGGATCCGGGCTGGCACCAACACCATATGGAGAGCAGGTGCACATGATGGCCAAACTGCAGATCGTATGTCCGCCGCCCTGCGGACACGCGATGTCAGCCCCCGACGAGCCGCAGCTCATCCGCATCGTGCAGGAGCACGCCACAACAGTTCACGGGCACGATCTCGCCCCAGAGGAGGTCCGCCAGCTGATCGCCCGGCACGCGTCGAAGCTCCCGTAGGGAGCGAAAAGGCCGGCCCCGGCGGCCGTTCGGGGGCACCCAGACGGGGCACCATGATGCGGAGCGCGGACCGGAAGCCGCGCCCCGCATCACCCCAAGGCAGGCGGCAAATCGCGGCCGCCGGGCCCACCGTCGCGCAGCACCCTGCTCCGGGGGGCATCGACCCTTTCGTCCGCGCATCCCCGTCGCCTGCGGCCGACGGCATCGATCGGGCCGTCGCACACGGCAGAAAGGTACGGTGAGGCACGCAGCGAGGATCGGCGGTCCGACCGACCGGCGGTAAGGCCGCCCGCGCAACGCAGAGTCGGCGCCGGTCCGAGGTGTGGGCCCGGGAGCGACGAGGGAACCGTTGCGGCGTCGACCCCAAACTGGCGGGTTCAGACCCAGAGGTCTCCCTGGATGGGCCCGGACCCTGGGCTCCACCGCCGTGAGAGCGCAGCGGAGAGGCGGCCCGAAGGCCGCCTCCGCCTACCCGTCTTCTCCCGCCGAGCTGGACTCGGCCGGGTCAGGGCCGCCGGCCGTGGACCCTCCGGTCTGCTGGGAGCCGATCTGCACGTTGGGCCCGTCGGTCGCCTGCTTGCCCGAGGCGATGTCGGCCCCGCCCTTCACCTCGTGGTTCTCGAGGGTCACGTGCCCGGTCCCCGCGGATGCCAAGCCGCTCGGGGAAGCCGCGAACCCGGTCGCGGCCATGAGGAGCGGCAACGCCACGCCCAGAGCACCAGCCAGCAGCGCGTGCTTCTTCATCGTATCCCTCCTGCGAGTCAACTGGACCGGCCGGTCTGCCTCCCATGGTAGCCGGTGTTCCTGAAGGACTCCTTCGGGGAGCATGATGGCTTTCTGAATCCATCCTCTGGGGCCCGCGTCTCGCCGCTCGCCACGGCCCATCGCCGCGGGACCGTCCCCTACCGAAGGTCCGCGGGAAGCTCGAGGGTCACCGTGGTTCCCTCGCCCTCGCGCGAA
>JAJZYS010000025.1 GCA_021797925.1 Bacillota bacterium | reverse complement strand
CCCCGCCGGCGGGGGCTTCGTCTATGGGGGCTTCAGACCGAGGCCCGAGGCGGCTTCTTTCAGGGGAAGGGGTGGGAGACGGGGGGATCGGTGGCGCGGCGGAAGGGGATGGCGGCCGGGGGCCGGGTGCTCACCGGCCGCCGACGCAGCGGCGGCCTGGCCAGGGGGACCGGCGGGGGCGCCGAACCGGGGATGAGACCGGCCGCAAAGAGAACCGACGGGCGGTAGGGCTCCACAGGCGGGGCGGGGCGGACGGCCGGGCGCGGTGGACCGGTCTCACCGGCGGGTCCGGGGCCCGGGGGCGGCGAGACGTCGGGCGGGGCCGGCTCCGGGCCGGCGGCGTCGGGGCGGATGGAGTCCGCCGTGAACAGCGGGTCGCGCGCGGGCGGCGCCGGGGCATCCCCGGCGGGGGGCGCCGCGCGAACCAGTCGTCCCAGCAGGCGGGAGTGCACGAACATACCTGACCCTCCCGCCTACCTGACTATGCGCCTCGGCGTGAAACGCTCCACCCGGGCTCCGGGGCTCAGGGGGCCGAGGTGCCCTGCCGGCCGTAGCGGTCCTCCAGGCGCACCACGTCGTCGGTGTCGGGCGTGGACGCCTCGAGGAATGCGACGTCCGTCGCGGCGCGCACGCGGTGCACGGTGCCGGGCTTCAGGGTGACGCACAGCCCCGGTTCGATGGGAAGCTCGGCGTCGTCGACGGTGAGCGTGCCCGAGCCGGCGGTGAAGTACAGCGTCTCCAGCTTGCGTTCGTGGTACTGCAGGCTCAGGGCCTCCCCGGCCTTCACCTCGATGAGCTTGCCCACATAGCGGTCGGTCACCGCCCACCACGTCTCCTTGCCCCAGGGCTTGACGACGACCCGCGGCTTCTCAACCATGCCGGATCTCCTCCCGAAGTTTTACGCGCAGGACCTTGCCCGACTCGTTGCGCGGCAGGGCGTCCACGAACGTGTACGTCCGCGGCCGCTTGTACGCGGCGAGCCGCTCGCGCACGAACACGCCCAGGGCTCGCGCGTCCAGATTGCTGCCGGGCTGGCGCACCACGAAGGCGTGCACCGACTCCCCCTTCACATCGTCCGGGGCGCCCACCACCACCGCCTCCTGCACCTCAGGGTGGCCGGAGAGGACCTGCTCCACCTCGCTGGGGTAGACGTTGAGCCCGCCCACGAGGATGAGGTCCTTCTTGCGGTCGACGATGGTCAGGTATCCGTCCTCGTCGAGCGTGCCCAGGTCCCCGGTGAGGAAGTGGCCGTCGCGGATGACCTGGCGCGTCTCCTCGGGCCGGTTCCAGTATCCCTGCATCACCGTCTCGCCGTAGACGACGATCTCGCCCACCTGGCCCGGGCCCAGGGGCTCGCCCGTCTCGGACCAGATCTCCACCCCCACCCCGGGAAGCGGCAGCCCCACGGTGCCCGGCTTGCCGCCCCCGCGGGGCGGATTCACCGAGACCACCGGCGAGCACTCGGTGGGGCCGTACCCCTCGATGATCGACAGCCCGGTGGCCCGGCGGAACTTCTCGTACAGGTCCACCCCCAGCGCGGCGCCGCCGGAGACCGGGAACTCGAGGGAGCTGAAGTCGTGGGGAGCGCCGCGCTCCACCGCCATCAGCAGGGCGCGGTACATGGAGGGGACCGCCGCCAGGAGGGTGATGCGTTCCGAGGCGATGAGCTCCAGCACCTCGGCGGGGACGAACCGGTCCCGGATCGTCACGCGCCCCCCGGTGCCGGCGGGCAGCAGCAGGAGGACGGCCTCGGCGAACGAATGAAACAGCGGGAGCGTGCAGAGGTAGCGGTCTTCGGGCCGCATGGTCAGCACGCGACCCATGGACTCGAAGAGGGCCACGAGGTTGCGGTGGGTGAGCACGGCCCCCTTGGGTCGGCCTTCGGTGCCCGAGGTGTACAGACACGCCGCCGGGGCCGCCGGGGGAAGGTCGGGGGTCGGCAGATCCGGCGGCTCTCCTCGCGTCGCCGTCTCCAGGCTGATGGGTCCCGCGCCGTCGAGCTGCCAGACCGTGTGGAGCGCCGGCAGCTCGCCGCGCAGACCCTCGACCAGCGGAACGAGCGCCGAGAGGGTGATCATGGCCGACACCGACGCGTCGGACAGCTGGTAGTGCACCTCGGGGGAGCGGTAGATGGGGTTGACCGGGACGATGACGGCGCCGGCGGCCATGATTCCGAAGTAGATCTGGGCCCACTGCCGGCACGACGGCAGCATCACCGCCACCCGGTCGCCGGGTCGGATCCCGTGGGCGGTCAGGGCGTGGGCGAGGCGGCCCGCCGCCGCCTCCAGCTGCCGGTAGGTGAGGGTTCCGCCGGCGTCCGCGACCGCCTCGCGGTCGGGATACGCGGCCGCCGTGCGGCGCAAAAGATCAGGCACCAGCATGGGACAAGCTCCTCCGATGCGCTCCGTTTTCTGGACCGATTCGCTGATGGCGGGGATTCGGGTTGGGCAGGGGCGATCCCTTCCCTTCACAGAGGAGTTGACGAGGACGGGCACCATACCGGCACTGACGCACGCCGTCATCCCGGCTGCGGGGATGGGGACCCGCTTTCTTCCGGCCACCAAGGCCCTGCCCAAGGAGATGCTGCCCCTGGTGGACAAGCCCACCATCCAGTACGTGGTGGAGGAGGCCCTGGGGGCGGGCCTGGAGAACATCCTCGTGATCACCGGCCGGGGCAAGCGCGCCATCGAGGACCACTTCGACCTGGCCTTCGAGCTCGAGGACGCGCTGCGCGTCCAGGGCAAGGACGCGCTGGTGCAGTCGACCCGGCGGCTCGGGGAGCTCATCGACCTGCACTACGTGCGTCAGAAGGTGCCCCGGGGGCTCGGTCACGCGGTGTACTGTGCGCGCCTGCACGTGGGCGAGGCGCCGTTCGCGGTGCTGCTGGGCGACGACGTGCTCGTGGGGGAGGGGGCGGGGATCGCGCAGCTCAAGGCGCGCTACGAGCTGACCGGGGACCCCGTGGTGGGCGTCACGGAGGTGGCCGCGGACGAGGTGGAGCAGTACGGCATCATCGAGGGAGAGCGGGTGGGGCCGGGCCTTTTCCGGGTTCGCGACCTGGTGGAGAAGCCCGCCCCCGAGGCGGCGCCTTCCCGCTTCGCGATCGTGGGGCGGTACGTGCTGACCCCGGAGATCTTCGGCATCCTGGAGCGGCAGGAGCCGGGGGCCCGGGGCGAGATCCAGCTCACCGACGGGCTGAGGACCCTGTGCCGGCGCCGTCCCCTGTGGGCCGTGGAACTCGGTGGGACGCGCTTTGACGTGGGGCAGCCCCTGGGCTGGCTGCGGGCCAACGTGGAGATGGCCATGGACCGCGAGGAGCTGCGCTCGGGGATGATGGAGCTCATCGCCGGCTGGGCGCGGGGAGCCCGCCGATGAGCTGCCGGGACGAGGCGCCCGTGGGGCTGACCCGGCGGTCGTTCCTCCAGGGCATGATCCTCCTGGGGCTTGTGCACCTGGGTCCGCGGCTGCCGCCGCTGGGGTCCGCGGCCGACAGCCTCCTCGTCCTCGCCCCGCATCCCGACGACGAGGTGCTCTCCAGCGCCGGGCTCATCCAGAAGGTGCTGGCCCGTCGCGGCGAGGTGCACGTGATCCTTCTGACCTCGGGGGACGGGTTCCGGGCGGACGCGGCCCGGGTGGAGCATGTCCTCGGGCCCACGCCTCAGGACATGCTGCGCCTGGGGCGCATGCGCATGGGCGAGAGCACCCAGGGCCTCATCAGCCTGGGCGTGCGGCCGGAGAACATCCACTTCCTGGGGATGCCCGACGGCGGGACGATGGAGCTTTGCACCTACTTCTGGGACCACCCCTTCACGTCCACCTACACCGGGGTGGACCGGGTCCCCTACCGGCGGGCGTGGCGGCCCGGCGCGCCCTACACGGGCCAGGAGGCCCTCGGTGAGATCCGCGACCTCATCGTGTCCATCCGGCCCACCCTCATGACCATCCCCCACCCCTACGACCGCCACCCCGACCACGCCGCCGCCTATGCCTACGCGACCCTGGCCCTGGCCCAGCTGCAGCGCCAGCGCGTCGAGCCCAGGGTGCTCACGTACCTGGTGCACTGGCCGGGATTTCCCCAGCCGGACGGGTACTTCCCCAGGCTGCCGCTGGCGCCCCCGGCGGACATGCCCGAGATCGCGGGGCCGTTCCAGCCCATGCCGCTCACAGAGACGGTGGAGATGAACGACCGGCGTGCGCTGCTGCACTACCGGACCCAGCTTGCGATCATGCGGGACATTCTCATGTCGTTCATCCGGCGCAACGAACTCTTCACGCCCCCCGTCGTGCGTCCCCTGCCCGCGGGACCCGAGCCGTCGCTGGCCATCCAGGGCGTCGCCGCGATCAGCCCGGGCCTGGTCCTCGAGTCGGTCACCGTCTCCCGCGTGGACGACCTCCTCGAGGTTCAGGCGAGCTTTGCCACCCCGGTGCCCGACCGGGCCCTTGTCACCTTGTGGACCTGGCCGGTGGGCGAGAGCGCGGCGGCGCCCACGGGCCGCGCGTACCGGGGCCCGGGCCTTCCCGGGGGCAACCGGGATCCCGCGATCACGGCCGAGGGGCGCCGGCTCGTGTTCCGGGTGGGGGGCCCCATCCCCGACCGGCTCCTGGTGATGCTCGAGGTGGACTCGGACGGACACTTCCTCTACCGCAGCCCCCTGGCCCTCCTCGCGACGCCCGAGTCGCGGCGGACCTGATCCCCCCACTGGCTGGAACCGACCCCTTCGGGCAATCCTATCAAGCGCAGGGTAGATCCACCACGAGGAGGGTTCCCATGGGCAGGCACGAAGGCGACGGCGCCGACCCCGTCCGTGAGGGGTCGCCGCGGGCGGTCGTGCCGCCCGGCTCGGGGAGCGGGGCGGCAGGCGGGAAGACCCGCGGCGTTGACGGCCTTGACACCTGATCTGACCCGGCTGGCCGCGTGGCTCTGGGCGGGCCAGCTGCGCGGCGTGGCCCACGACTCGCGCCGCGTGCGGCCCGGATTCGTCTTCGTGGCGATCCGGGGCTACCGGGCGGACGGGGCCGACTTCGTTCCCGAGGCGCTGGCGCGGGGGGCGGCCGCCGTGGTGGCCGAGCGGCCGCTGCAGCTTGGGGTCCCCTGCGTCACCGTGCCCAGCGCCCGCGCCGCCCTGGCGTTTCTGGTGGACGTGTGGATGCGCCATCCCAGCGAGGTGATGCACCTCACGGGGGTGACCGGGACCAACGGCAAGACCACCGTGACCGTCATGCTCCGGGCGATCCTGCGCCACGCGGGGCGAGCCACCGGGCTCATCGGGACGCTGCAGCACGAGACCGGCCAGCGCATGCGCCCCGCGCGCATGACCACCCCCGACGCCCTGGAGCTGGGCAGGCTGCTGCGGGAGATGGCCGGCGCCGGCGTCGAGGAGGTGGCCATGGAGGTCTCCTCCCACGCGCTGGCCCTGTGCCGGGTGGATCCCCTGCGCTTCGACGGCGGCGTGTTCACCAACGTGGACCGCGACCACCTGGACTTTCACGGCGACGTGGAGCACTACCGCGAGGCCAAGGCGCACCTTTTGGACCTGATGCCGGCCCGCGATCCGGTGAAGGGCGAGACGTTCGCCGCCCTGAACGCCGACGATCCCGTGGTGATCGGCTTCGCGCCCAGGGTCCGGGGGCGGGCGATCACCTACGGCCTCGGCGGCGGCTGCGACGTCTCGGCGCGCATCGAGCGCGAGGGAGTGTCGACGACGCGCATCCGGCTCATGACCCCCTGGGGGAAGGAGACGGTGACGCTGGGTTTGCCGGGGCGCTTCAACGTGAGCAATGCCCTGGCCGCCGCCGCCGCCGCGGGCATGCGGGGGGTGGAGCTCGCGAGCATCGCGGCCGGGCTGGAGGAGGTGGACCACCTCCCCGGCCGGATGGAGCGGCTGAAGCTGTCGGGCGGCGTCAGCGCGCTGATCGACTTCGCCCACAACCCGGCGGCGCTGGTCGCCATGCTCGCCGCGGCGCGCCGGTTGACCCACGGGCGCGTGGTGCTGGTCTTCGGAGCCGAGGGGGAGAAGGACCGGTCCAAGCGCCGGCCCATGGGGGAGGCGGCGGTGCGGGGCGCGGACCTCGTGTTCCTCACGGCCGACAACGTGCACCACGAGCCGCTGGCGGACATCCTCGACGAGGTCGCCGCGGGCTTCGCCGGGGCCGCCTCCGGACAGGTGTGCGTGGAGCCGGACCGCCGCCGCGCCATCGGGCGGGCCCTCGCGGCCTCCAGGCCCGGCGACCTCCTGGTCGTGGCGGGCAAGGGCCACGAGACCCACCTGGTCGTGGGCGAGCGCCGCCTCCCCTTCTCCGACCGCGAGGTGCTGCTGGAATGGGATCGGCGACGGCAGGAGTCGGGGCGAAGGGGGCGGAAATCCGTTGTAGCCTTCCCCGTGCGAGGTGATCCCTCCGATCGAGGCGCCCGTGGTGCTGGTGCTCGCGGGTGGCCAGGGGCAGCGCTTCTGGCCCCTGAGCCGCCGCCGTCGTCCCAAGCAGCTCCTCGACCTCCTGGGTGAGGGCCCGCTGGTGGCCGCCACCGTCGGTCGGCTGCACCCGTGGATTCCCGCCGAACGGGTCACGGTGGTCACGCAGGCCGCGTGCGCCGACGGCGTGTTGGGTGTGGTCCCCGCCGCCGGCGTCGTGGTGGAGCCGGTGGGCCGCAACACCGCCCCGGCGGTGGCGCTGGGCCTGATATCGCTCATCTCCCGTCATCGCGGGTCCACCCCCGTCATCATCCTCCCCTCGGATCACCGCGTGGCCGACGCCGCCGCCTGGCGCGCGTGCCTCGCCGCCGGGGTGCGCGCCGTGGAGGCCGGAGCCCCGGTGGCGACGCTGGGCGTCGTGCCCGACCGGCCCGAACCCGGGTACGGCTACCTGGAACTCGCCGGCCCCCTGGATCCGGCGCAGGCGGTCTATCCGGTCCTGAGGTTCGTGGAGAAGCCCCCGCCGGCGGTGGCGGCGCGGTACGCGGCCGACGGCCGGCACCTGTGGAACGCCGGCGTGTTCATCTGGACGCTCTCGGGGCTCCGGCAGGCCTTCGAGGACCACCTGCCGCCGGTGGCCGCGCTCATCGACGAGGCCCTGGCGGCGAGCGACCCCGCCGCCGTCGCGGCCGAGCGCTACGCGGACCTCGAGGCGCAGTCGCTCGACTTCGGCATCATGGAGCACATGCAAGGGGTCGTCGCCGTGCCGGCCGACGTGGGCTGGGACGACCTGGGAAGTCTCAGCGCCCTGGAGCGCCTGCTGCCGGGGGACGGCGACGGCAACACCCTGGTGGCGCCGTTCGTGGGCTTCGACAACCAGGGGCTCATCGTCAAGGGATCCGACCGGCTCATCGCGGCGTTCGGGCTGCGCGACCTCATGATCGTGGACACCGGCGACGTGGTGATGGTGTGCCCCAAGGGCAGGGACGCGGACATCCGGACGCTTGTCGCCAAGGTCCAGGCGGCGGGGTTCGAGGAGGTGCTGTGATGATCAATCCTCACATTTTCCGGGCGTACGACATCCGCGGCGTCGTGGGTCGCGACATCGACCCGGACGCTTTTCGACGCATCGCCCAGGCGTTCGGGAGCATGCTCCGCGCCGAGGGTTACCCCGAGGCCATCGTGGGCCGGGACAACCGCCTCTCCAGTCCGGATCTGGCTCGGGCCGTGACCGAGGGGCTCGCCTCCACCGGCGTGGACGTGGTGGACATTGGCCAGGTGACCACGCCCTGCTTCTACTACGGCGGGATGCGCATGGTCCGCCCGGCCGGCGTCATGGTCACCGGCAGCCACAATCCCGCGGACCAGAACGGCATGAAGCTCCTCAAAGGCCCGTCCACCATCTTCGGGGAGGAGATCACGTCCGTGGCCCGCCTCGCCGAGGGCGGCCCCCTCCTCAGCGGGGCGGGCCGCGTGCGCCAGGAGGACGTCGTGCCCGAGTACCAGGCGGCCATCATGGAGCGGATCCGGCTGGGGCCCAGGCACCTGGCCGCCGTGGTGGACTGCGGCAACGGGGCGGCCGGCCCGGTCAACGTGCCCGTGCTGGAGCGGCTGGGAGTCGAGGTCACCCCCCTCTACGCCGAGCCCGACGGGCGCTATCCCCACCACCATCCCGACCCCGTGGAACCCGAGAACCTGCGCGACCTCATCGCCACGGTGAAGCGTCAGGGCGCCGACCTGGGCCTGGCCTTCGACGGGGACGGGGACCGCCTGGGCGCCGTCGACGAGCGGGGCCGCATCCTCTGGGGCGACGCGCTCATGGCCCTGTTCTGGCGGGAGATCCTGCCCCAGCACCCCGGAGCGACCGCCATCATCGAGATCAAGTGCTCCCAGTCCCTGGTAGACGAGGTGGAGCGCCTAGGGGGCAAGCCCCTCTTCTACAAGACCGGCCACTCGCTCATCAAGGCGAAGATGCGGGAGGTGGGGGCGCTGTTCGCCGGCGAGATGTCCGGCCACCTCTTCTTCGCCGACGAGTACTTCGGCTTCGACGACGGGCTGTACGCCGCGGCCCGCCTGCTGCGCATCGTCTCCCATCTGGACCGCCCCCTCTCGAGCCTCGTGGACGAGCTGCCCCGGTACGAGTCGACGCCGGAGATCCGGGTGGAGTGCCCTGACGCGCGCAAGGACGAGGTGGTGGCCAGCGCCGCCCGCGAGCTCATGCGCGCGTATCCCTGCCTCACCGTCGACGGGGTCCGGGTGATGACCCCGGGGGGCTGGGGCCTCATCCGGGCGTCGAACACCCAACCGGTGCTGGTGGTGCGGGCGGAGGGAAAGACCGCCCGCGACCTCGCCGAGGTGCAGGGGCTCCTCGACCGGGCGCTGGAGACCGCCGGGGCGGGCCCCGTGCGCTGGCCCGACCACGTTCCCGCCGGCGGAGGCGCGAGCGCCTAGGCTCCTGCGACCGACGACGCGCTCACGGCCGTCGCCCGTGCCCTGAGGATCGGCTGGGGCGCCGATCCCGCGCCCATCGCGCGGAGCCGGGCGTAACGCCCTCGGGGAGTCCTGTGTCCCGAGGGGGTGTGGGGCTGGGATTTGGATGGGAGCCGGGCCGGACGGAGCCGGGGCTCTCCGGTCACGTGCGCGGGCTCCTCAATGCGGGGCTGGCGCGAGCGTGGCCAGGGACGTCGGAGCGCCCGCGCCCTCGAGGGAGAGCTGCGCCTCGACGTCGCCCGGCTGCGGCAGCCGCCGCCGCGCGGACCCGGCGCGTGCGGACCATGGCGCGCGTCCGCCCGCGGCGGGCGGAGTGTGAGCTGACATGTAGGTCGGCGATCTTGTCCTGCCCGCGCTCCGGAGACGCCGCGCGCCGGTGAGAGAGGCCGGCGGCGCCTCGCGGGGACGCCCGTGATCAGGGCGCGTCCAGTGCGATCTCGCGGCCCCCCAGCTCCAGTGAGGCGTTGGCCGCCGTCAGCACGGCCACGGTCTCGACCATGGCTTCGGGCGTGGCCGGCGGCGGACCGCCGGCCAGCGCCGGCAGCACCCGCACCAGCAGGTCGCGATAGAGGGCGTCCGTGTCCACCTCGACCGCGACCGCGCCCTCGGGCCGCTCGACCGTGAAGCGGTAGCTCGCCGGCGGGGTTGCGAGCCCGCGCATGGTCGCGAGGCGCCCGTCCCGCCACCGCAGGACGAGCTCGTCGGCCCCGTCCGCCCCGACGCACGCGACGCCCGCCACGCCCTGTCCCATGAGCGCGGCGAGGAGCTCGACCCCGTGCATCCCGTAGTGCATGAGTCCGGGGTTGGCCTCGTGGCGCTGGGTGGGCGCGTGGACGCGCGCGCCTTGCGGCCGGGGCCGGCTCATGGCGCGCGCCTCCCGGCATGTGCGCAGGGAGGAGGACGACACGAGGGCAACGCCGCGGCGGGCGGCGAGCTCCACCATGGCCGCGGCGTCGGACACCGTCAGGGCGAAGGGCTGGTCCACGAACACGGGCACCCCCGCGTCGAGGAAGAGGCTGGCCAGGGCCGGGTGCAGGGCGGCCTCCCGCGTCTCGACGAACACGGCGTCCACCCGGGGCAAAAGGTCCCCGGGGGCGCTCACGACCGTGACGCCCAGGGCGGCCACGGCGTCCACATGGGCCTGCACGGCCTCGCGTGGGAGGATGCGCGAGGGCAGGGGGCACAGGGCGACGACCCGGGCGCCGTCGACCCACTGGCCGGGATCCACCGCCCGGTGCTGGATGCGCCGGGTGAAGGCCACGACGTGGGACGTGTCGGCGCCGACGACGCCCACGCGCAGCCCGCCCCCGCCCCCCACGGTCAGTACCCCCGCTCGCGGTCCACCGTGCCGGGAAGCGGGCGGCCCTCCGCGTCGCGCCGGAGGTTCTCCGCCACCTCCCGGGCGGCCTCCCGGTCGCGCGTGGGCGCCGACACATGGGGGGTGACGAGGAGGTTGGGCGCGTCCCACAGCGGATTGTCCCGGGGCAGGGGCTCGGTCGAAAACACGTCCAGGGCGGCGAAGGCGATGTGCCCCGAGGCGAGGAGCGGGGGCAGGTCCTCCTCCACCAGGGCGCTGCCCCGGCCCACGTTGACGAAGATCGCCCCCCGCGGGAGCATCTGGAGCGTGCGCCGGTTCCACATGCCCGTGGTGGCAGCGGTCTTGGGCAGGATCGAGACCAGCGCGTCAAGACCCGAGAGGAACGCCTCCAGCCGGTCCGGGGTGAAGGCCCGCCGCTGGGGGCCGGGTCCGGGCAGCCGGCTGCTCAGGGTCCACACCTCGACGCCCAGGCCGTGGAGCGCCTGGCCCACTGCCCGGCCGATGGCGCCGTAGCCGGCGACGCCCACGCGCTTCTCCCGCAGGAGGGCGGGGCGGGCGGGAGCCCACCGGTGCGCCGCCTGGGCGGCCTGAAGGCCCGTGAGCCCCTTCACGGCGGCGAGCAGCACCAGGAGCACGTGCTCGGCCATGGCCGGCCCGAACGCTTCCACGAGCCGCGTGAGCCGCACCTTTTCGCCGAGGCCCGCGCCGAGCCAGCGGTCCACTCCCGCCGAGAGCGTCTGGACCCACCGCAGGCGCGTGAAGCGGGACAGGTCGTCCGCGGGCGGGCGCATGGCGATGAGCACCTCGGCCTCGGCGAGGAGCGCCACGGCATCCTCCCGGCTTTCGGCTACGGTGAGGGGTCCCCTGTAGCCGGCGGCGCGCAGGGCCGAAACGAACGGAGCGGGATTCTCCCGGAAGAGCAGGATGCGTTCCATGGCATCCATGTTCGCACGCCCCGCGGCGCCTCACAAGCCCCCGCGTCCGGGATCTAGGGCCAGCCGCCGGACGAGGGCGGCCCGCTCGCTCCCCAGGTGCGCCGCGAGCCGGGCGGTGTCCGGGTCCGCGGTGGGGACCGTCCGGTCGGCCCACTTGCGAAAGAGGTGGGCCGCGGCGCTCACCAGGGGGTAGCGCGCCCCGTCGCGCTCGAGCCACGTGAGCGTCTCGAGCTCGTGGGGCCAGGGCCTCGCTCCGAGCCGCCAGGCGGGACGCAGCCCGCCGCCGGGCGCGGCGCACAGCGGCAGCACGTCCACCGAGAGCCCCCCCGCGGCCCAGACGGCGCACCCGGAGGGATAGCGGCGCAACGGGTGGCCCCCGACCGAGTGCAGCGCGGCTTCGAGCCGCGCCAGATCGCCCTGGCGGACGACCAGATCCACGTCCTTGTGGGGGCGCAGGCTCTCGCCCAGCAGGAGGTCCACCCCCCACCCGCCGAAGAGCTGAAAGGCGGCGCCCCGCTGCCCGAGCGCGGACATGAGCGCGAGGACGCGACCGGCGTCAGGATGGATGGCCGTGACCCGAACCCCCTCGGGGAAACCCTATGACGCAGGGCGCCAGGTGTCCCCGGGGGATCACGACCGAAGAGGGGGGCGCGGCGGTGCAGGTGGTGGCCCTGGTGGGGCCCGCGGGTACCGGCAAGAGCCACCGCGCGGCCATGGTCGCCGACCGGGAAGGGTGTCGGCTCATCGTCGACGACGGCCTGATCATCGACGACGGCCGGATCCTGGTGGGCACCTCGGCCAAGCGCGAGCCCAACCGCATGGCCGCGGTGCGCCGGGCCATCTTCCACGAGCCCGCGGCGGCCGCCGCGGCGCGCAGGGTCCTCGAGGAGATCCGCCCGCCGCGGGTGCTGGTGCTGGGCACCTCCAGCGCGATGGTGGAACGCATCGTGGTTGCGCTGGGGCTGCCCCACCCCGAGCGCACGATTCGCATCGACGAGATCGCCAGCGCGTACGAGATGCGCCAGGCGCGCCGCACCCGACGGGAGGAGGGCAAGCACGTCATCCCCGCGCCGACCCTGGAGGTGCGCAAGACCTTCGCCGGATACTTCGTCGACCCCCTGCGCTTCATCGCCATCGGCCGCCACGACCGCCGGCGCATCGTCGAGAAGTCGGTGGTGCGACCCACCTGGTCGTCCCTGGGCCACCTGCAGATCGACGACACGGTGCTGGGGGCCATCGCCACGCGGGTGGCGGAGCAGGTGGACGCGGTGGCCGTGGCGCGCCGGCCGGTGGTCGAGATCCTGGAGCGCGGCGTCACGATTCGACTGGATGTCGAAACCCGCGAGGGCCGCGCGGTGCTCGACGTGCTGCGCCAGGTGCAGAGCGCCGTGATGGCCGGCGTGGAGGCCATGGCCTCCCTGAGCGTCCTCAGGGTGGACGTGCGGGCCCGGCGGCTCGCGCCCTCGGAGGCGGCTGGCGACGGCGAGCCGGTGGGCGGCATTGCCGCGAACTTGTTAGGGAAAATACATGACAGCTCAAGATCCCTGTAACAACCGCCGTCTATAATGAGCCCGACCCCCTCTTTACGATAGCGCACAGCCCGGGTGGCACGTCCCGGGCTGTGCGCCTTTGTGCCCGGCGCGCCCGATGACAGGATGCGATGCGCCCCGACACGATGGGACAGGCCCGGCGGCCAGAGCGCAACGCAACGTTAACGTCAGCATCCCGGCGCGTTTACCCGGCGACCCTAGACTGGGTGCAGATCAACGGCAAGGGGGAACCCAGCATGAGGTCGCGCCTGATCCTGATTGCGGCCGTGGCGGCGGCGACGCTGCTGCCCATGGCGCCGGCGGCCGCCGGGACCCAACCGGTCCGGCTCCTGGAGACCGGGTCCACGCTCCTCTACCCGCTCTTCAACATCTGGGTGCCGTTCTACACCCACCATGTGGCGCGCGCGGTCCAGATCACGACCCAGGGCACGGGCAGCGGCACGGGGATCGCCGAGGCGACCCAGGGAACCGCCCAGATCGGCGCCTCCGACGCGTACATGAGCGATGCCCAGGTCAAGTCCGATCCCGGCGTGCTCAACATCCCCCTGGCCATCTCGGTGCAGGTGATCGCCTACAACCTGCCGTCCGTGCGGGGCCACCTGCGCCTCGACGGGCAGGTGCTCGCCGAGATCTACGCGCACCGGATCACCCGCTGGAACGACCGCCGCATCGCCCGCCTCAACCCGGGCGTGAAGCTCCCCCCCCTCGCCATCGTGCCGGTGCGGCGCAATGACTCCAGCGGCGACACCTTCCTCTTCACCCAGTACCTCTCCGGCATGGACCGCTCCTGGTCGAAGACGGTGGGCTACGGCACCCAGGTGAGCTGGCCCGCCAACCCCGCGCTGGTGGGAGCCACCGGCAACCCCGGCGTGGTCGAGGCCCTCAGGTCCCGGACCGGCACCGTCGGCTACGTGGGCATCAGCTGGCAGCGGGAGCTCGACGCCGCCCACTTGGGCGTGGCCGCGATCGAGAACCGCGCCCACCGTTTCCTCCTGGCGACCCCGCAGACGGTGAAGGCGGCCGCGGCGGCGCGTGTCGCCAAGACCCCGCGCGACGAGCGGATCTCCCTCATCCTGGCCCCTGGGCCCCAGGCCTACCCCATCATCAACTACGAGTACGCCGTGGTCATGAGCCGCCAGAAGGATCTGCGCACGGCCGCGGCCATCCGCGGCTTCCTCGACTGGTGCGTGAGCCCCCGCGGCGGCAACCGGGCCGCGTTCCTCGACCGCGTGCACTTTCTCGCCCTGCCCCCCGCCGTGGTCAAGGACAGCCAGGCCCAGATCGCGAAGATCCGGTAGCATGAGAACGGGCGCGGGAAGGGGCCATGACCGGATGCCACGGGTGCTCACCGCACTCGTGGCCTCCTTCAGCCTCCTCGCGCTGGCGGCGATCCTCCTGTTCCTCCTGGGGGCCGCGTGGCCGTCGATCCGCTACAACGGGCTCACCTTTCTCACGGGCACCACCTGGAACCTCGGCAATCTCTACGCCGCCGCCCCGGTGCGCGTCGACGGGGTGCGGGCCATGCCCGGAGCCACCTTCGGCGCCCTCGTCTTCGTGCTGGGCACCCTGCTCACGTCGGTGCTGGCGCTGGTGATCGCGGTGCCCACCAGCGTGGGCATCGCCATCTTCCTCACCGAGTACGCTCCCCGGCGGGTGGGCGGGGCCGTGAGCTTCGTGGTGGAGCTGCTCGCGGGCGTCCCCAGCGTCGTCTACGGCCTGTGGGGCATCATCGTCCTCGTCCCCTGGATCGGCTCATGGCTGGGACCCGCCCTGGCCCGTGCCCTGGGATTCGTCCCCTTCCTGCGCGGGCCGGTGGGAACGGGCGCGGGTCTTCTGGCCTCGGGCCTGGTCCTCGCGCTCATGGTGGTGCCCATCATCGCCTCCACGGTGCGCGAGGCGCTGCTGATGGTGCCGGGGGAGCTCAGGGAGGGGGCCCTGGCGCTGGGGATGACCCGGTGGGAGGCCATCCGGGCCGTCTCCCTGCCCTTCGCCCGCACCGGCATCGTGGGGGCCTCGATCCTGGGACTGGGGCGGGCGCTGGGCGAGACCATGGCGGTCCTCATGGTCTCGGGCGACGCGATCAACCTTCTGCCCCGCAACCTGTACAGCCCCGTGGGCACCATGGCCGCCACCATCGCCGCCCAGCTCGACTCCGCCCTCACCGACGCCAGCGGCATGGCGGTGCACGCCCTGGCGGAGCTGGCGCTGGTGCTCTTTCTGATCACCGTCGCCGTCAACGTGCTGGCGCGGCTCGTGGTCCGCACCGGCGCCATGCGCCGCACATGAGGGCGCGCCGGGCCCGGGACCGGCTCATGGGGGTGCTCGCGCTCCTCGCGGCGCTCGTGGTCCTCGTGCCGCTGGTGGACCTCGTGGTCATGGTCGTGATCCGGAGCCTGCCGGCGCTCTCGCTGAGTCTGTTCACCAGCCCCACCCAGGGGGCGGCGGGGGGGCTCGAGAACGCGATCCTGGGCACGTTGCTCCTGGTGGGGCTCGCCATGGCGATCAGCGTCCCCGTGGGCGTGGCGGGCGGGGTGTACCTGGGGGAGTTCGCGCGGAAGGGTCGGCTCGCGGGGGCCGTGCGCTTCAGCGCCGACGTGCTCACCGGGGTTCCCTCCATCGTGCTGGGTTACTTCGGGTACGTGCTCATGGTGGTGGACCTGGGATGGGGCTTCTCCGCCCTGGCGGGCGCCGTGACCCTGGCGATCATGGCGGTGCCGTACATCGTCCGCTCGACCCAGATGAGCCTCGACCGGGTCGACCCGGCTCTGCGGGAGGCGTCCCTGGCCCTGGGGGCGGGGCTCGGGACCACGGTGGCCCGGGTCACCCTGCGCGCCGCGCGGCCCGGGATCGTCACCGGCATCCTCATCGCCCTGAGCGTCGCCCTGGGCGAGACCGCCCCGCTGCTGTACACCGCGGGATGGTCGAGCTACCCGCCCGCCCCGCACCTTCTGCACGCGCCGGTGGGCTACCTCACGTACGTGGTGTGGACGTTCATCAACGAACCCATGGCCTCGGCCCAGCACCTGGCCTATGCCGCCGCCCTGCTGCTCATGCTGCTGGTGCTCGGCGTCAATGTGCTGGTCAGGCGCCTTGTGAGCCGGGCCGGGCGCTCCGAGCTTCCGATCCGGTAGGAGGTAATGCCGTGGCGGACGGTGGCGACAACGTGCTGGTGGTCGACGACGAGCCCGCCATCGTCGAGCTCGTCACCTTCCATCTCGAGGCGGAGGGATTCCAGGTGCGCTCGGCCGCGGACGGCATCGAGGCCATGATGGTGGTGCGCAGCGGCTGGCCCGACATCCTGGTGCTGGACGTGATGCTGCCCGGCAGGGACGGGCTGACCCTGTGCCGGGAGATCCGGCGGGAGAGCACCCTGCCCGTCATCCTGGTCACGGCCCGCTCCGCCGAGGTGGACCGAGTCCTGGGACTGGAGCTCGGGGCGGACGACTACGTGACCAAGCCCTTCTCCCCACGCGAGCTCGCGGCGCGGGTGAAGGCGGTGCTGCGCCGCCACCGCTCGCCCCACCCCCTTCCCCAGGGCCTCGTGATCGACGTGGAGCGTCACCTGGTGACGGTGGACGGCCGTGCGGTGCAGCTGACCAGCACCGAGTTCCGGCTGCTTCGCGCCCTGGCGGCCCGGCCCGGGCGGGTGATGAGCCGGGAGGAGCTCCTGGAGCGGCTGTGGGCCGACGAGGTTCCCGGGGAGTCGCGGACCATCGACGTGCACATCCGCCACATCCGCGAGAAGATCGAGGCGGACCCGGCCCATCCCCGGCTCCTGGAGACGGTGCGGGGCGTGGGCTACCGGCTCAAGAGCGGCTCGTGAACCGCGCCGTGGCCGCGGGCGCGGCGATCGCGCTGGGCCTCGCGCTCGCGGCGGGGATCCTCCTGCCCGCGGGGGCCGTCCTCGTGGGTGCGGCCGTGGGGTTCGGGTCCCTGCTCCTGCCCCTTATGGTCCGCGAGCGCCGGCGGGCGGCGAGCGCCCGGGAGATCGCGCGGTGGCTGCGGCGCTGGGCCGCGGGCGAGGACGTGCAGCGCGACTTCGCCGTGGCCAGGGAACTGCGGGGCATCGAGGGCGCCATCAACGAGGCCGTGGACCAGTGGGGCGAGCGCACCGCCCGGCTCGAGGCGGCGCGCCAGCGCCTCGAGGCGGTGCTGCTGCAGATGCAGGAGGGGGTCGTGGTCGTGGGCCCCTCGCGGCGCATCGAGCTCGTCAACCCCGCCGCGGAGGCGATGCTCCGGGTGGCGCGCTCGGACCTTTTGGAGCGCCACTTCCTCACGGCCATCCCCGACTACTCGCTCGAGGAGAACCTGAAGGCGGTGCTGGGGGAGGGCCGGCCCCGCACCTGGGAGTGGCGCACGCCCGACGAACGGCGGCTCGAGATCGGGGTGGTGCCCGTCCGCTCGCCGGCGGGACTGGACGCGGTGCTGGTGATCCGCGACGTGACGGTGGAGCGCCGGCTGGAGGAGATGCGCCGCGACTTCGTCGCCAACGTCTCCCACGAGCTGAAGACCCCGCTCACGGCGATCCGGGGATTCGTGGAGACGGTGCTGGGGTCGGTCCTGAGCGACGCGCAGCGTCAGCGCTTCCTCGGGGTGGTGCTCTCCGAGGCCTCAAGGCTCGAGCGGCTCATCGACGACCTGCTGGACCTGTCGCGGCTGGAGTCGGGCCAGGCGATGGGCAAGAAGGAGCCCGTGACGCTGGAGGCCGCCGTGGCGGACGTGCGGGAGCAGGCCCAGCTGTGGGCCGAGGGTCGAGGGGTGGAGCTCAGGACCGAGACCGAGGGCGAGCACCGGGTCTGGGCCGACCCCGACGCGCTGCGCCAGATCCTCATCAACCTCGTGGACAACGCCCTCAAGTACACCCCCAGCGGCGGGCGGGTCGTCATCCGCACCGAGTCGGGCCCCGCGAGCCACCGGCTGGTCGTGGAGGACAACGGTCCCGGCATCCCCGCCCAGGATCTGCCGCGGGTGTTCGAGCGCTTCTACCGGGTGGAGAAGGACCGCAGCCGGACCAGCGGCGGCACGGGACTGGGTCTGGCCATCGTGAAGCACCTGGCCCAGTCCCAGGGGGGGTGGGCGTCGGTGGAGAGCACGCCCGGCCAGGGGAGCCGGTTCTGGGTGACCCTGCCCGCCCTGGGGAGCGGGGAGGATGCCGGCATCACCGAGCGCGGGGCGGAATAGGCTCGCGCGGGGTGACGCGATGGCCTGGCGGTGGCTTCTTGCGGCCGCCGTGCTCGGCGGCCTGGCGCCCTGGCTCCTGCGCTCCGTGCCTGTGCGCATCCGGGTGGCGGGCTCCACCGCGTTCCTGCCCCTGGTCCTGAGGATGGTGGCGGCGTACCGCAGGGAGCACCCCGGCGTGGAGATCGACGTGACCGGCGGAGGGAGCGGATTCGCCCTGGCGCAGCTGCAACGGGGGGTCGTGGACGTGGGGGTGTCGGACCTGCCGCGGGCCGCTCCCCGCCTCGTGACCCGGCCCTGGGCCCGCACCCCGGTGCTCATGGTGGTCGCGAGGCGGCTCGGGGTCACGGCGATCCGCCGGTCGGCGATCCGGTCGCTGCGCGGATCGAGCCGCCCGGTCTGGCCGGGGACGAGGCGGCCGGTCATCTTCGTGGAGCGGCCCTACGGCTCGGGCACCCAGGCGCTCGTGGAACGCTGGGCCGGGCCCCTCAATCCGCGCCTCAGGCCGGTGATCCTGGGCGCCAACGGCCTCGTGGCCCAGGTCGTGGCCGCGACCGCGGGGGCGACGGGGTTCCTCGACGCGAGCGACCTGCGGGCCGACCTCGTGCCGTTGCGCCTCGACGGCGTGACGCCCACCCTCGCCAACGTCGCCGCCGGGCGATACCCGCTGGTCCTGACCGCGCGGATCCTGACCCGCGCCCGGCCCGGGGGCGAGGTGCGCAGGCTGGTGCGCGCGCTCACCTCGACTCGCGCCGTCGCCGCCGCCGGTCGGCCCCTGGGCTACCTGCCGCCGTGAGGCCGTGGTCGGCGCTGGTGGTCCTCGTCACCGGCGCCCTGGTGGCGACGCTGGTTCATGAGGCCCTGCCCGCCCTCGTCCCGCGGGCCTTGCCGGAGCTTTGGGGCATGGCCTTTTCGCCTCCGGACCGCTTCGGCGCGCTGGGACCCTTGACGGGCTCTGTGGCCGTGGCGGCGTTGGCCCTGGCCCTGGCGGGCCCCGTGGGCGTCGGGGCGGGGATCTACCTGGGATCGCTGGCCCAGGGAACCTGGGCGCGGCTCCTGAGCGGGGCCATCGACACGCTCACGGGCGTGCCCGCGGTGGTCGTCGGGTTTCTGGCCACGTCGTTCCTCCTGCCGGTCCTGCGGGTCGTCGCGCCCGCCGGGGGGGGCTACGGGCTGCTGCCGGCGGCCGTGGCCCTGGGCGTGATGGTGGTGCCCACCGTCGAGGGATTCGCGGCGGACGCGATGCGCGCCGTGCCCGCCGACCTCGTGGCGGGGTCGCTGGCGCTCGGGGCGACGCTTGAGGCGAGCGTCCTCGGGGTGGGGGTGGCCCACGCCCGGCGCGGGCTCTCGCAGGCGGTGCTCCTGGGAACGGGCCGAGCGCTGGGGGAGGGGATGGCGGTGGAGATGCTGGTGGGCAACGCCCCCCACCCCCCGGCGCTCTTGGCGCCGTCCCAGACGCTCACCTCGGTGCTGGTGCAGCAGTTCGGGCTGGCGCAGCCCCGAAGCCTCTGGGCCCACGCCCTGGCGGTGCTGGGGATCCTGGTGCTGGCGCTGGCGGCGGGCGTCTCGGCGCTGGGCGCGCGGCGGGCGTGATCCTCTCCCGGCGCGCCTGCGCCCTTTGCGCCCTCGGCGCGGCGGCGCTGGGGGCCGCCGTGGCGGGGGTGAACGTGGTCCGCGGCGCCCTTTTCGCCCTCGCCCCCGGGGTCGGGGGCATGCTCGCGGCGTCGCTCGCCGTCGTGATCCTCTCTTTGGCCGCGGTGGCCCCGCCGGCGTTGGGGGTCGCCCGCGAGCGGGCGTGGAGCGAGCCCGGGCCAGTGGAGGCCTGGCTTCTTCTCGTCTCGGCCACCCCCGCCCTGATCGTCGGCATGACCGCGCTCGTATGGTTTGTCGAGCGGGCGGGCCTGGGTTTCTCCCTCGTCTCCGGGGCCCTGGGGCTGGCCCTGATGAACCTGCCCTTTGCGGCCCTGGGGGCCCTTCAGGCCGTGCGCCAGGACGAGCGGTCCGCCGGGACCGGCGCGCTGGCCCTGGGGGTCCCCGAGGCCCGGGTGTTCCGGGACATCGTCCTCCCCGCGTCGGCGGGGGCGCTCGCGCGCGTCGCGCTCAGGGCGGCGGCGCGGGCGTTCGGGGAGACGGCCGTGCTCATGTTCACCGCCGGCGTCGAGCCCGCGAGCGCGTCGCCCAGGGGTCTCATGGGCGGCAGCGCCACCCTCGCCGTCCGGCTGTGGTACCTCACGAGTCAGGGACAGGGAACCGGGGCCCAGGCGCGGGCCTGCGCCCTGTGGCTCACGGTGATCGGCGTGGCGCTGGCCCTGGCGGGGCGCCCTCGCGAGGCGCCGGTGACGGAGAGGGGACGCTGATGGTGTACAATCGACCCCAAGACGGGGGAGGCGAGGCCGTGGTTGCCGACCAGGACCGCCAGGAGCTCACGGAGCGCTTTCATATCGAGCGGCTGTGGGTGTATTATGGGAACACTCCAGCTCTCAGGGACATCACCGTCGGGATCCCCGCCGACGCGATCACGGCCCTGATCGGCCCGTCCGGGTGCGGCAAGTCCACCTTCATCAAGGTGCTCAACCGGATGAACGATCTGGTCCCCGGCGCGAGGATCACGGGGACCGTGCGCCTCGACGGCGAAGACGTCTACGGTCCCGGAGTGGACCCGGTGGCGCTGCGGCGCCGGGTCGGCATGGTGTTCCAGCGGCCCAACCCGTTTCCCATGAGCATCTACCAGAACGTGGCCTACGGCCCACGGGTGCACGGGCAGCGGGACGAGCGGAAGCTGCGGCAGATCGTGGAGCGCTCCCTGCGGCAGGCGGCGCTCTGGGACGAGGTGAAAGACAAGCTTCATCGCCCGGCGATGGACCTGTCGGGCGGCCAGCAGCAGCGCCTGTGCATCGCCCGCGCGCTGGCGGTGGAACCCGAGGTCCTGCTGATGGACGAACCGGCCTCGGCGCTGGACCCGGTGTCCACCGCCAAGATCGAGGAACTGTGCCAGTCGCTCAAGGCCGACTACACCATCGTGATCGTGACCCATAACATGCAGCAGGCGGCCCGCATCTCGGATCGGACGATCTTTTTTCTTGCCGGCGAAGTCATCGAGACGGGGCCCACCAGCAGCTTCTTCTCGACGCCGAAGGATCGCCGCACGGAGGATTACATCACCGGCCGCTTCGGTTGAAAGAAGGTAGCCTTGTGCGCAATTCGTTCCATGGGGAGCTCGAGGAGCTGCAGGCGGAGATCCTCAGGATGGGTGGCATCGTGGAAGAGGCCATCGACCGGGCGGTCCGCTCACTCTCCAACCAGGATGTGGCCCTCGCTCGCCAGGTGATTGACGACGACGACGTGGTGGACGACCTCGAGATCGCCATCGAGAAGCGCTGCCTCAACATCCTCGCCCTGCAGCAACCGGTGGCCGGCGACCTCAGGGTGGTGGGCACGGCGCTCAAGATCGTGACGGACCTCGAGCGCATGGCCGACCACGCGTCGGACATCGCGAAGGTGACGGTCCGCCTCGAGGGACAGCCGCTGATCAAGCCCCTCATCGACATCCCGCGGATGGCGGAGCTGGCCCAGCGCATGACCCGCGAGGCGCTCACCTCGTACGTGCGCCGCGACCAGGAGCTGGCGCGCCGGATGATCCAGCTGGACGACTCGGTGGACCATCTCTACGGGCAGATCTTCCGCGAACTGCTCGTGTACATGATGGAGGACCCGCGGACGATCCGGCAGGCCACGTACCTGCTGTTCGTGGCCCAGTACCTGGAGCGCATCGCCGACCACGCCACGAACCTGGGCGAGTGGGTCATCTTCATGGTCACGGGGGACCGGGTGGAACTGAACAACTAAGCTCGTCATCCCGCGAGCCCCGACGGCCATCATCCGCGCCTGTTAGCTTATCTAACAGGCGCGGATGATTCTGACAGCGGCATGTATGATAAGCTAACATATCGTTGACAAAACTCCGCGCCCATCGTAGGCTGTCGGGGGAGGTGATGGCGTGGCTGCGCTCGGCGACGACCGCTACTCGATCCGCGTCGTGGAGCAACAGACAGGGCTCACCGCAC
>JAJZYS010000211.1 GCA_021797925.1 Bacillota bacterium | reverse complement strand
CGGTCCTGTTCCTCCTTTCCGATCTAGCCTCTTTCATTACCGGCGTCGCGCTGCCGGTCACCGGCGGAGCCGACCTGGTGTAGAATCCCGTCGCCCAGGTCTCCGGCTTGTGTGTGCCCCGCGGCGGAGGTTTTGCGTCGGCCCGCCTGTCCCAGTCGTTCACACTTTCGTAAAGACTTCCCGGGCAGGCCCGATATAATGGGCCTGCCCGGAAGGCGTCCCGTCACCCCGGTCCCCAGCGACGAAAGGAGTGTATTCCGTGCCCGTCCGTCCTCGCCACAGCGCCCTGGCGGCCGTGTGCCTCGTGATCGGAGCCCTGGCGCTCGCCGGCGCGCCGGCCCTCGCCCAGTCCACGGGCTCCGCCGCCACCCATCGCCACCACTACCCCACCATCACGGTCACCGGTCAGGCCTCGGCCATCGTCAAGGTGAGTCCCGCGCAGCTCACCAACCAGATGCTCAACCTGAACTTCAGCCTCCAGGTCGAGGCTCCCACGGCGGCGGCGGCGCTCGCCGAGTCCCAGTCGAAACTGTCGGAGCTGGAGAGTGCGCTGAACTCGCTGCCCGACGCCGAGATCACCAACCAGAACTGGAACGTCAACCCCCGGTACAAGTGCGCCAACGGACAGGGTTGCTACAACCCCGGCGGCAAGGTCGTCGGCTACATCGCGCAGGCCAACGTCAACCTCACCGCCACGGCCACCGCCATGGGCAAGGCCATCGCCATCGCGACCAAGCTCGGCATCACCGGGTTCAACTCCTACCAGAACGGCGCCAACGGCCCCACCAGGGTGCCGGCCTCGGTGGTGGCGGCCGCCATCCCCCAGGCGTACCGGTCGGCGGCCAAGGAGGCGCAGGCACTGGCCCGGGCCATGGGCGTCACCCTCGGCCCCATCGTGACCGCCGTGGTGCAGCCCCCTCAGCCCAGCTACGGCAACGGGCCCACCTCGGTCATCGTCTCGGTCATCCTCACCTACCGGATCGGCTGACCCCGCCCTCTCCGCGCGAAGGCCCCGCCTGCGAAGAGGCGGGGCCTTCGCGCGCTCAGCGCACCCACCACAGGATCGCGACGCTCATGAGCACCACCGCCAGCGCGTACACGACGTCCCTTCGCCCCGAGGGCGGCGGGAGGTAGTACGTGCGGGCCCTGGGATCCACGGCCGCCCGGCCCACGAGGCCCCGCACCTCCATGGCCAGGGCCACCCGCTCGCTGACGCGCATCGCCTGGCTGAGCAGCGGCAGCGCATAGGTCACGACCCGCGCCAGGGTGATCCCGTCCCGCTTGCCCCGCAGCCGCCTGGCCTCGCGCACGTGCTGCCAGGCCTCGGAAAACTGCGGAAAGAAGCGCAGCCCGGCCAGGATGCCGTAGGCGAACCGCGGTTGCACGCCCAGGTTGCGGCTGAGGCTCACCACGAGCTCCGTGAGGTCCGTGGTCACCACGAAGAGGATCCCGAAGGCCACCGATGCCAGCATGCGAAACGCCAGGACAAGGCCCTCGTGAAATCCCACGAGACTGAGGCGATACCAGAGGAACCGCACCGTGGGCACGTGGGGGCCCACGGCCGCATAGGCCGTCAGGGTCCAGGTGTAGAAGGCGAAGAACAGGACGAACGGCGCGAGCCGCAGGGCGGCCGACCTGAGGGGATAGCGGCCGCCGACGAGGAGGATCGCCACGGGCAGCGCCGCGAGCACCGCCGCCTGGAGGATGTGCTGGGCGAAGAGCGCCACGGCCATGGCGGCGATGCTGGTGAGGAGCTTGTACGCCGGATTGAGCCGCCCCACGGGCGATGCGGCCTGCCGGGGATCCACGCGGGCCAGGGCGGGCCCCGGCGGCGGTTCCAGCACCTCGGGCGCCCCCGGAACCAGGTGGGATCGGCGCAGGAGGTCTTCGCGCGCCATGAGCTCCGCGGGCGTGCCCTGGAAGACCACCTGGCCGGCCTCCATCACCAGGACCCGCGTGGCGAACCGCGCCACCAGTTCCATGTCGTGGGTGGTGATCACCACCGTCGCCCCGCCCTGGTGCAGCACCGCGAGGTCGTGGGCGATGGCCTCCTGGGTTCGGGCGTCCTGGCCGAAGGTGGGCTCGTCGAGGAGGTACGCGGTGTGCGGCTCCTCTAGCATCACGGCGACCGAGAGCCGGCGCTTCTGCCCCTGGCTCAGGGCGAACGGGCTCTGCTCCTCGTGTCCGACGAGCTCGAAGCGCTCCAGAAGGCTTCTGACCCGGGGAGGCGGCTCGCCCTCCACGTGCCGGTTCGCGAGCTCGTCGACCACCCGTTCGTGGACGAACTGCAGCTCGGGGTCCTGGAATCCCAGCGCCACCGGGGTGAGCATCCCCTCGGCCGCCGGGCCGGTGAGGGTGCCCCGTCCGAGGCGGTGCACCCCGCCCAGGATCGAGAGCAGGGTGGACTTGCCGCCGCCGTTGGGGCCCACGATGGCCGTGAAGGATCCCTGGGGGATGTCGAGGTTGAGGTCCTTGAGCGCCCACGCCACCTCCCCCCGGCGCGAACGCCAGCGCCCCTGGTACGTGAACCAGGCGTCCCGCAGGGAGAAGGCGGGCGGGCCCGCTCTGTCCCCCTCCAGCAGGCGCGAGCGGGCCACGGCCAGGAGCGCCGCCCCGCTCCGGGGTGCCTGCCACCCGACACGCCAGGTGGGCAGTACGCCTTGCGCCTCGAGAAACCCGCGGTTGCGCTCCAGGGTGGGGCGTGTCGGTCCCGCGTCGTGGACGCGTCCCGCCCGGTCCAGGAGGAGCACCCGGGGGAAGCGCTCCACCAGGGCGCCGAACTTGTGCTCGATGACGATCAGCGGGCGGCCCTGGTCCATGAGCCGGCCGATCTCGGCAAAGACGGCGTCGGTGGCCGCGGGATCCAGGTTCGCGGTGGGCTCGTCCAGGATGACAAGCTCCGGCTCCATGGCCAGGGCGCACGCGATGGCCAGCTTCTGCTTCATCCCGCCGGAGAGGGTGACGTCGGAGGACCTCAGGTCCGCCGCGAGCGTCGCCAGGCGCAGCGCGCGGCGGATGCGCGGGTCCATCTCCTCTGGCGGGACCGCCATGTTCTCCAGCCCGAAGGCCACCTCCCGCCCCACCTCGAGCTGGCAGAACTGGGCCTGGGGATCCTGGAAGACGTAGCCCACGCCGCCGGGGACCATCAGGCCGCGGTCGCGGTGGATCCGGCCGGTCACCTCGGCCTCGACGCGACCGGGGATCAGCCCGGCGACCAGCATGGCGAGGGTGGTCTTCCCGGACCCCGAGGCGCCCAGGATCAGCAGTGACTCGTCTCGCCGAAGCTCCAGGTCCACATCCGAGAGCACCCGGTGCCCGTCGAGCACCACCGACACCCCCTCGAGCTTCACGAGGGGGTCGGTCGCCACCGGACGGACGGCAGCGCTGGCCGGCACCTCAGCCCTGCGGGGCGCTCTTGGCGATGGCGAAGTTGCGCAGCGTCCCCGTGCGCTTGAGCGCGTCGCCCACCAGCTTGGAGATGAGGCCCGCCAGGATGGCGCCGCTGATCATGGTGACGATCAGGTAGCCCATCTGGGTCGCGCCGCTGTACTTGTCCACGCCGTAGTAGAAGTACGAGTACACGTAGTTGCCGACCCCGCCCAGGGCGGTGGCGAAGAGCATACTCGCCAGGCTGTAGCTGCGGTAGCGGGTCAGCGCGAAGCCCAGCTCGATGCCCAGGCCCTGGGCGATGCCGATGGTGAAGGCCTGAATCCCGTACGGACTGCCCAGGGCAAATTCCACGAAGCCGCCGATGGATTCCGCCAGCACGGCCGCTCCCGGCCGCCGGACGATGTAGGGAACGATGCCGCCCGCGATCCACCAGAGGCCGTTGAAGGCCGCCAGCACCACGGGATTCACTCCGGAGGGCACGAACTTGTAGAGCAGATCCCACCCCAGGTAGATGGCTCCCGACACCACCGACAGCATGGTCGCGGCCACGATGTCCCGCAGCTTCCAGTTCACTCTTGTCGCCTCCCCATCCTGGCGGGGGGTGCGGCCGCAGAACGAAGAACCGCCGCCTTCGCGTGGTCGGTGCTGCGAAGGAGACGGATCTCCATGATCCAGCACTTCCTCTCGCTGGTATTACCCAGATCGAGTC
>JAJZYS010000210.1 GCA_021797925.1 Bacillota bacterium | reverse complement strand
CCCCGTCAGTATACAATGCTACCACGCGCCTTCAATCCGCCAGACGAGCGCCGGCTCACCGCGGACGCCGGCCCAGGAGGGACGCCTCGCGCAGGGATCGAATGTCTGCCCCGACGGCGATCGGGGGAATGGCATGCGGCGGGTGCTCGTCTGCGAGGAAATGGATGCCGCGGGCCTGGAGCTTCTGGCCCAGCGGGTCGAGGTGGACCACCGGCCAGGGCTGTGGAGCGATCCCGCCGCCCTGCGCCAGGGAGCCCGGGACGCCGAGGCCTTGATCGTGCGCAACCGGACCCGGGTCGACCGGGCGCTCGTCGAGGCGTCCGTCCGGCTGCGGGTGGTGGGCAGGCTGGGGGTGGGGCTCGACAACATCGACGCGGAGGCGCTCGCCGAGCGCGGGGTCGCGCTGGTGGTCCCCCGGGGGGTCAACGCCGCGTCGGTGGCCGAGTACGTCCTGGCCGCCATGCTGACGGTCAGCCGTGACCTCGCGGGAGCGTGGGCGGCGGTGCGGGAGGGGCGCTGGGACCGGGAGCGCTTCGTCGGCCAGGAGCTGTCGGGCAAGACCCTGGGCATCGTGGGCATGGGCGCCGTCGGCCGGCGGCTGGCCCTCAGGGCTCGGGCCATGGGGATGAACCTCTTGGCCAGCGATCCCAGGGCCGATCTCGCCGAGCTTCCGCTGGCGGAGTCCGCCGTCACCCTCTTGGATCTCGACGAGCTCCTTTCGCGCAGCGACTTCGTGAGCCTGCACTGTCCCCTCACGCCCGCCACGCGCCGCCTGCTCGACGCCCGACGCATCGCCCGCCTCGGCCCCGACGCGGTGCTCATCAACGCGGCGCGGGGCGCGCTCGTGGACGAAGCCGCCCTGTTCGACGCCCTGAGCAACGGGCGGCTGCGTCTCGCCGTGCTCGACGTGCGCGAGGTCGAGCCGCCCGCCGTCCCCGACCCCCTGGCCCGGCTCGACAACGTCCTCCTCACGCCCCACGTGGCCGGCTCGACCCGCGAGGCCTTCCGCCGGGCGGGGCTCAGGGTCGCCCGCGGCGTCCTCACGGCCCTCGACGCCCCCCCTGGCCCGTGACGCCCGCCGCCAACGGCGGGTTCGCGTACGGTTCCCGCAAAGGAGTGCCGCCGTGCCCCCCACGCAGATGCCGGCCCAGTCCCCCTGGCGGGGACCCGTGGTCGTCGCCGGCGCCCTGACCCTGGACGTGCTCGTACCGGTGCCCGCGGAGGTGGTCGAGGACGCGCGCACCCGGGTCGAGGAGATCCGGCAGGTTCCCGGCGGCCCCGCCGCCATCGCCGCGGTCACGCTCGCCCGCCTGGGCGTGGACACGACCCTGGTGGTGCCCCGCGGCCGCGATCCCGAGGGCGACATGGCCCTGGGGGCGCTGGCCACGGTCCCCCGTCTGACCGTCCGGGCGGTCCCGGTGTCCGTCAGCACCCAGGCCAGCGTGGTCCTCTCCTGCCGGGCCCGGGGCACACGCACCATCCTGAGCCGCATCGACGACCTGACGGCGGCCGACGAGGATGCGATGGTGGCCCAGGTGCGATCACTGGGCTTCGCGGTGCTCCATGTGGACGCCACGCGGCCCGCCCTGGCCCGGCGCCTGATCAACATCGCCGCCGAGCGCGGGGCCAGGGTCTCGCTGGATGCGGGCCACCTGCGCCGCGAGGACCTTCTGACCCTGCTGCCGGGGGTGACCCTCGTGGCCGCCGACCAGGGATCCACGCGCGCGCTCCATCCCGACCCGGTCCGAGCGATCCAGCACATGCACGAGCGAGGCGTGGAGATCGCGGTGTCCACCCTGGGGCCGGGGGGCGCCATGGTCTCCAGCGGCGGCGGCGTGACCCGTGTGCCCGCGCTCGCGGTGCCCGTGACCGACACCACCGGCGCCGGAGACGTGTTCCACGGCGCGCTTCTCGCCTACCTGCTCGCGGGCCACGCGCCGGTCGCGGCGGTGCGCCGCGCCTGCGCGGCCGCCGCCCTGACCCTGGACCACCTGGGAGGGTTCCCCGAGCACCTGACCCGCGAGGCGGTGGACCAGCTGGCGGATGCCGCCCCTCATCGGGTCCCGGGAGAAACCCCGAGCCCCTGACCCACGGGGTCCCCATCGCGCGTGGGAAAGGTGGTGGCGGCCGTGGCCGGGGTGCGTGACGCGCACGTGGGCACGCTCCTGCTCGTGCGAGAGCAGTTCGACGCCGGCTGGGCACGCGAGGCCGCGCACCTCGCTCACCGGCGGCTGGGCGACGGCGCCCTGGCGCCGCCGTGGGAGGTCGCGGACGCCGCCGGCGCCGCCGCGGCGGCCCGCCGGCTCGCCTGCGCCGAGGCGCTGCTGGTCGTCTTCGGCACCTTCACCGACGGGTCGCTCATCGCGGCGATCGCGGAGCATCACCCCGGCCCGCTGGTGCTCTGGGCGTTCCCCGAGCCCCCCACCGCGGACCGCCTCCGTTCCAACTCCCTGTGCGGCGCCGACATGGCGGCCGCAGTCCTGCGCCAGTTCCACCGTCCGTTTCTCTTCCGCTACGCACCCGCCCACGGCGACCTGGCGCAGGTCGGCGCCGCCATCGCCGCCGCGCGGACCGCGGCCCGCCTGCGCCGCCTGCGGCTCGGCATCGTGGGTTGCGCTCCCGACGGATTCTTCGCCTCCCGGTACCGCGCCGAGGAGCTTGAGGCCCTGGGGATCCGCTGCGAGAGCGCGAGCCTCGACCAGATTTTCGCGCTGGCCCGGTCCCTGCCCCCCTCCGCGCTCGCCGCCGTGGAGGAGGAGATTGCCGCTCGCGTGGCCCACGTCCGCGATCACGCTCCCGAGCAGGTGGAGATGAGTCTCAGGGCACTCGGAGCACTGCGCCGCTGGGCGGAAGAAGCCCGTCTGGACGCCCTGGCCGTGGAGTGCTGGCCGCGCTTCATGACCGACCTTGGCGGCGCCGCGTGCCTCCCTCTGGGAATCCTGACCGACGACGGCCTGCCCGCCGCCTGCGAGCGCGACGTGTACGGGGCCGTCAGCATGTGGCTGGGGCGAGAACTCTCGGGGAGCGCTCCCTTCCTCGCGGACCTCGTTCGGGTGGACGAGGACGCGCTGGTCTTCTGGCACTGCGGAAACGCCCCGTGCTCCCTCGCGCGATCGACGCCGCGCGCGGGCGTCCACGCCAACCGCCGCGTCGCCCTCACCATGGAGGGCGCGCTCCACATGGACCGAGCCACCGGGTTGCGCCTGGCCCCGGACCCGGCCGACGGGCGCCTGCGGCTCGCGCACTTCGAGGGTCGCGGCGTCGACGCGCCGCTCGCTTACGCCGGCAACACCCTGCGCCTGGCCGTCGAGGGCTCCACCGAGCGGTTTCTCGACCGCGTCATCCGCGAAGGCTGCGAGCATCACCACGTCCTGGTGAGAGGTTCGCAAACCCGCGCCCTTCTCGACGTGGCCACGCTCATGGGCGCACGGGCGGTGGCCCTCGACGGCGCCGTCGGTTAGCGCGGCGGCGCCGTCGGTCCGTAGACGGTCAGGTGCACCGTGCCGTCCTTTGTGCGCAGCCCGAACACGTAACCGCGCCGCTTGAACGCGCGGTTGAGGAAGGTGACCACGCGGTGCAGCTGGACGGGCTCGGAGAACTCCCCTTCATCGAGGATGGGCAGGGATCCGTGCGCGGGCTTGAGATCCACGATGGACCGGCCTGGTTCCCACCACCCGGGGGCGACCGGTCGGGATCCGGTGCACCGCCAGGCCCCTCCGGCAACCAGGCGCTCGCTCCTTTCGGCCTCGATTCCCCGGGCCAGGCCTGAGAGGGTTCGCTCCGCTCGCGCCCTGACACCGGCCGGCGCGAAGCGGCTTCCCCTGGTAGTTCGCTGAGGCGGTGCGCCCCACCTTTAGAGCCGTATGGAGGGGTGCCCGATCTCCGCTCTGAAAATCCGCAGCAAATGTACGCGCCAGGAGCTGATTTCGCGGTCGGCCACCTTCCTCCCCGCACGAGCCGGGGGAAGACGGTCGACCGCCGGCTGTTCTGCCGTGTCACGCAAAACTGGCGTGGCCGGCAGCTGGCCAGTCACCGTCGGGTCATCGTCAACGTCACCGCCGGCGCCAGCGCGCACAGCGCCCTCAGGGCCCGGTGCCGGCTGGACCCCCACCCGGTCCGAACCGCAGGCACGGGCATCGCT
>JAJZYS010000209.1 GCA_021797925.1 Bacillota bacterium | reverse complement strand
GCTCAGGACGGATGCTCGTCCGAACGGAAGGTTTGCTTTTGACAGGCCGACGTGCTACGCTCCAAGCGGTGCACAACCGCACGCGGCGGGTATGAAAGTGCCCGGGGCCACCCGGCCGCGGCGAGTCAGGCAGGAGGACGGGGCATGTTTGCGATCATGGAAAGCGGCGGCAAGCAGTATCGCGTGTCGCCGGGAGACGAGCTGGAGCTGGAGCGTCTGCCTCAGGCCGAGGGAGACGCGGTGGTCTTCGAGCGCCTGGCGCTGGTGGCGGACGACGAGGGTGGCGTGAGGATCGGCCAGCCCTGGGTGGAGGGAGCCCGGGTCGTGGGCCGGGTCGTGGCCGAGGGCCGCGGTCCCAAGCTCCTGGTGTTCAAGTACAAGCCGAAGGTGAACTACCGCCGGCGGCAGGGACACCGTCAGCCCTTCACCCGCGTGGCGATCGAGGCCATCGAGGGCTAGATGGTCCGGGTGCGGGTCACCCGCGACGCCGCGGGCGACGTGGTGGGCCTGAGCGCCCGCGGTCACGCCGGCTTCGCCGCCCACGGCAGCGACATTGTCTGCGCGGCGGTGTCCGCCATCCTGGAGACGGCCCTCATGGGCATCGAGGCCTTCTCGCCGGAGGGTCAGCACCAGCAGCTCGACGACGGACTGCTCCGATGGCAAGGGCGACCCACGCCGGCCACGCGCACCATCTGGGGAACGGCGCTCCTGGGCCTCGGGTCCATCGCCCGGGACCATCCGCGCCACCTCGAGGTGAAAGAGATCGGAGGAGATGGAGCATGAACCTGCAACGGTTTGCCCACAAGAAGGGTGGCGGGTCCTCCCGCAACGGGCGCGACTCCAACCCCAAGTACCTGGGGGTCAAGCGCTACGGCGGCGAGACCGTCCGGGCGGGCACCATCATCGTCCGCCAGCGGGGGACGCGGCTGCATCCGGGCCGGGGCGTCGGCCTGGGCCGGGATCACACGCTCTACGCGCTGGTGGACGGGAAAGTGGAGTTCGGGTTCCAGGGCCGGGACCGCCGCGAGGTCCGCGTGGTGGCGCCCTCGTAGAGGGAGGGTCCCTGAGCCCCGGCCTCTGGCCGGGGCTTTTCGGTCAAGGGGGTTCGGGCGTGTTCGTGGACCGGGCGCAGATCCGGGTCAAGGCCGGCGACGGCGGGGCGGGGGCGGTCTCGTTCCGGCGGGAGAAGTTCGTGCCCAACGGCGGCCCGGACGGCGGCGACGGCGGGAGGGGCGGCAGCGTGCGCCTCAAGGTGGACACGGGCATGCGCACGCTCATGGACCTGCGCTACCGGCGGGAGTTTCACGCCGAGGCGGGTCACCCGGGCACGGGTTCCAACCGGCGGGGCAAGGACGGACGGGACGTGGAGATCCGGGTGCCGCCGGGCACCCTGGTGTACGACGCCGCGAGCGGCGCGTTGCTGGCCGACCTGCGCGCCGGCGGTCAGGTGTACGTGTGCGCCCGCGGCGGCCGCGGCGGCCGCGGCAACGCCCGGTTCGCCTCCGCGGTGCACCAGGCGCCGCGCATGGCCGAACGGGGAGAGCCCGGGGCCGAGCGCCAGCTGCGGCTGGAGCTCAAGCTCCTCGCCGACGTGGGGTTGATCGGGTTTCCCAACGCCGGCAAGTCCACCCTCATCGCCCGCTTTACGGCGGCGCGGCCCCGCGTGGCGCCCTACCCCTTCACCACCCTCAACCCGGAGCTGGGGGTCCTGCGGGACCCCGAGGGCCAGGAAGTGGTGTTTGCGGACATTCCCGGCCTCATCGAGGGAGCCCACCGGGGCGTGGGGCTGGGAGACCGCTTCCTCCGGCACGTGGAGCGCTGCTCCTTGCTGGTGTTCGTGCTCGACGCCGCCGGGACCGAGGGGCGCGATCCCCTCGAGGATCTCTGGGTGCTGCGCCGCGAGCTCGAGGCGTACTCGCCCCGGCTCGCCCAGCGGCCGTGGCTCGTGGCCCTCAACAAGCAGGACCTGCCCGAGGCCCGCGCGGACCTGGCCCGGCAACGCGCGGCCGTCGCTGCCCAGGGTGCGGACGTCCTCCCCGTGTCCGCCGCCACCGGCGAGGGGATCGACGCCTTTGTGCTCGCGGTCACCGGGCGAGTGCGCCGGGGCGAGTCGCCTCCTGTCCCCGAGGTGCAGACCGTTCTCAACCCCAGGCCACGGGCGGCGTTCGAGATCCGGAGGGAGGGGGCGGTCATGCGGGTCGAGGGCGTCGAACTGGAGCGCAGGGTGCGCATGACCGACCCGGGGAGCGAGGAGGCCATCTCCCGCCTCAACCGCTACCTGGAGCGTCGCGGCATCGCCCGTGCGCTGACCCGGGCCGGCGCTCGGCCCGGCCAGCGCGTCGTGATCGCCGCCACGGACTTCCTGTGGGTCGAGGACATGGAGCGCCGGGAAGGATGCGCCCTGGTCCCGTCGTATTCTCCCAGCACGGTGAGGTGATCTGGTGCAGGGAGTCGGCCTGATGGGAGGTACCTTCGACCCGATCCACCTGGGGCACCTGGTCACGGCCGAGGCGGCCCGTGCCGCGTTCGACCTGGAGCGCGTGATCTTCGTCCCGGCGGGAATGCCGCCCCACAAGACCGGACAGCTGGTGACCCAGTCCAAGCACCGCCACCTCATGGCGGTGCTGGCCACCGTGACCAACCCCGGCTTCGAGGTGTCGCGGTTCGAGGTGGACCGGCCCGGACCCAGCTACACCATCGACACCGTGCGCCACTTCCGCTCGGAGATCGGTCCGGATCGTCCGCTGTACTTCATCACCGGCGCCGATGCGGTGCTGGAGCTGGGCACCTGGCACGATCTCGACGGCATCCTGGCCTACGCGGACATCATCGCGGCCACGCGGCCAGGCTACGCATTGGAGCAGCGGGCGGGGCACCTGACCGAGTGCCAGCGCGCGCACCTCAAGGTGCTCGAGGTTCCGGCGCTGGCCATCTCCTCCAGCGACATCCGCCGGCGGGTGGCGATCGGAGCGCCCATCAAGTACCTCGTACCCGAGCCGGTGGAATACTACATCGCGCGCAACCACCTGTATCAACCGGTGGCCCAGCCGGTGGAGCGCTAGTGCTCCGGCGTGAAACCCACCGCCCCGACGGCGTCGTGCCCTGGGACGAACTGGTCGCGTCGCATCTGGATGGTCCGCGGCTCGAGCACTCCCGCCGTACGGCGGCGTTTGCGGCGGACCTGGCGCGACGCTTTGGCCTCGATCCTTCTGCCGCGTACCGGGCCGCTCTCCTGCATGACATCGACAAGGGCGTGCCCGCTGCGCAGCTGCTGGATCGGGTGCGCCGCCTGGGACTGACGGGGGAGCTGGTGGAGCCGCCCTGGCCGGAGATCCTCCACGGCCCGGTGGCGGCCGCCGAACTCATGGCCCTGGGGCTCGACCCCGAGGAGGCGGCGGCCATCGCCGAGCACACCACCGGTCGCGCGGGCATGGGGCCGCTGTCCATGGTCGTGTACGTGGCGGACAAGATCGAGCCGGGGCGCGACTACGAGGGGGTGGAAGCGCTCCGCCGGGACGTGGGCCCCGACCTTGTGGGCACCATGCGTCGGGTGATGACGGACCAGGTGGCCCACATGCTCCGCCGGGGCGCTCCCGTGCACCCCACGAGCCTGGGCACCTGGAACTGGCTGAGCACAAAGGGGGAGGACGGCGCTGGACGATAGTCGACGGATGGCCCTCAGGGCAGCCCGGGCGGCCGAGAGCACCAAGGCGGAAGAGATCGACGTGCTGGACCTGCGCCAGAAGACCCCGGTGACGGACTTCTTCGTGATCTGTCACGGCCGCAATCGCCTCCACGTTCAAGCCATCGCGGAGCGGGTGGAAGAGGCGCTTCCCGGGCGCCTGCACCATCGCGAGGGCGCAGAGGCCAACAGCTGGGTGCTCCTGGACTTCGGTGCCGTGGTGGTCCACGTGTTCCAGGAAGAGACGCGCCGGTTCTACGATCTGGAGCGGCTGTGGGGCGACGCGGATCATCTGGACTGGCGCGCGGCGCAGTGACGGGCGCGGGGGAGCTCGAGCCTGCGTCGGCTTGACGCCGCCGAGGGCGGTCGGCTACACTGAGTGCCTGTGGGGCCGTAGCTCAGTTGGGAGAGCGCTTGAATGGCATTCAAGAGGTCAGGGGTTCGACTCCCCTCGGCTCCACCAGAAGGAAACCCAAGCC
>JAJZYS010000208.1 GCA_021797925.1 Bacillota bacterium | reverse complement strand
AGAAGGAAAGTCCGCATGGGGCCGTATGCTGAGGATTTCTGGAGCATCGGGCCCTCCCGAGCGCGGATGCGGGGAAACGGTGACCGGCGAGGAATACCCCGGCCTTGCGGGATCGGCGCGGCGCCGGTCCCCGGCCGGGCGAGGAGGTCGGCGATGGGCAGCATCTACGACGTGGCGAAGAAGGCGCGGGTGTCCCCGTCCACGGTGTCCAGGGTGGTCAACGGCGACGCGCGCGTGCGGGCGGAAACGCGGCAGCGGGTGAAGCAGGCGTTGGCGGAGGTGGGCTACGAGCCCAACCTCTTGGCCAGATCGCTGCGGCGGCGCTCCAGCCAGATGATCGGCCTCATGGTCGACACGCTGGCCAACCCGTTTGTCGCCGAGCTGGCCCAGGCCATCGCCGACGCGCTGACTCGGGCCGGATACTTCCTCACCCTCAGCAGTACCGAGCGTCAGTCCGACCGGCTGCTGGGCCACATGGACATGTTTGCCCGGCGCGGAGTCGACGGGATCCTGCTGGCGACCAGCACGGGCAGCCACGGCGCCGAGGTGGCCGCCCGGTGTGCGGTGCTCGCCCAGCGGGGGATCCCCAGCGTCGCCGTGGGATGGGCGGTTCCCACCCTGTCGGCGGTGCTGCCCGACCACGCCGCGGCGATGGCGCTGGCCGTCGGCCACCTCCGGGAGCTGGGCCACGAGCGGCTCGCGTTCCTGGCGGGCCCCGAGGCGTCCTACATCAGCGTCCAGCGCCAGGCGGGGTTTCTTCAGGCCATCACCGACGGGGGAGCCCCGGAGCCGGTGGTGATCCCCACCGGCGGGGACCCCCGGCGGGCGGCGGTTCTGCTGGCGCAGACGGTCGAAGTCAACGGCATCACCGGAATCGTGGCCGCCAGCGACTTCCTGGCGTCCGGGGCGCTGCAGGCGGCCCACGGACTGGGGTGGACGGTGCCCCGCGACCTGTCGGTGGTGGGCTGCGACAACACCGCGCTGGCGGCCATGGCCGTGCCGCCCCTGACGACCGTGGACATCTCCCGTGGCCTCATGGCGGAACTCGCCGTGAGGCGCCTTGTCGGGTGGCTGGACGGGACCGATCGGCCCCCTGAACCGGTGGTGGAGACGGTTCCGGTGCAGCTGGTGCTGCGCTCGTCGACCGCTGAGCCCCGGACGGGCGAACGGGGCTCGCCGGCCGCGCGCAAAGCGCGACCGCAGCCGCCCCGCGCATAGACGCGGGCCGCATCTCGCACCTTACCCCCGAGAGCAGAGGAGGCGGTGCGCGTGTCGGAGCATCCGATCCAGGGCCTGATGAAGACCGCGATGGAGAGCATCCAGGCCATGATCGACGTCAACACCGTGATCGGCGACGCGGTGGAGGCTCCCGGCGGCGGGGTGATCATCCCGGTGTCGCGCGTCAGTTTCGGTTTTGCGGCGGGCGGGGGCGAGTACCAGGCCGGCGGACGGTTTCCGCGGCTGGGGGACTCCCGGGAGGAGGCGGAGCTGCCGTTCGGCGGTGGCAGCGGAGCGGGTGTCTCCGTGCAGCCGGTGGCCTTTCTCATCGTCGACCCGCCGGAGATCCGGTTGCTGTCGGTCCAGGGCAACCCCATGGCGGATCGGCTCATCGACATGGCGCCCCAGCTCGTGGACCAGATCTTCACCCTGGTGCGCGGCAAGCCCGTGGAACGCGAGGTGGCCCTGCGGAGCGCGGGTCCGGGCACCCGGGACGAATGAGCTGGATTGACCGGGCGGCGCGCCCGGGAGGTATAATGCGGCTAGCCTGATCGTCGGGAGGGAAGGGCCTCGAGGGCCCGCCGCCGATGCTCGACCCGTCCTTGAGCCCGTACGCCTTCACGGTCTTCGGCTTCGGGGTGCACTGGTACTCCCTGTTCATGGCCTTCTCCATGGCGATGGGAGCCCTGTGGGCCGCGCGCGAGGGCCGGCGGCTGAACATGGACCTGGACGCGGTGATGGACTTTGCCCTCTATGGCCTGATCGGGGCCATCATCGGCGCGCGGGTCGTGTTCGTGCTGGCCAACGACCCCGTGTGGATCGTCCGCGACCCCGTGCAGATCCTCAAGGTCTACCAGGGCGGCCTGGCGTGGGACGGCGGCGTGCTCGGCGGCATCGTCGGCGCGGGGATGTACATGCGGCGGCACGGTCTGACCCTGGCCCCCTACCTGGACCTGGCGGTCCCGGGGCTGGCCTTCGGGTACGCGCTGGTGCGCATCGGCAACATCTTCAACCACGAGGTCTACGGCCGCATGACCCAGCTGGGCTTCGGCCGCTGGCCCGCCCAGTTCATCGGGTCGGGGATCGGCGTCATCCTGCTGGTGCGCTACTTCCTGGAGCGGCGGCGGGGGGGACGGCGCCCTGGCGAGGTCTTCTGGGGGTTCATGTTCTGGTACACGGTGCTGCGAGCCGTGGTGGAGGAGCCGGTCCGGCAGAACCCGCTCTATCTCGTCCACGTGATCGTTCCCAGGTGGGGGCTCGGCTTCACGACCCTGATGCAGCTGTTCACGCCCGCGATCCTGGTCATCGCCGGGTTCATGTGGCGGCGCTGCGCCCACGGCAGCGCCCGGCCCGCCGAGGGCGGGCCGGCACCCGCCGCGGTCGGGGAGGAGGGCCTCGCCGACCCGCGCGCCTGAGCGTCAGAATCCGCGCTTGGTGCTGTGGCCGGGGGCCGCCTTGGCTCCCGGCCGCACCCGGGTCATGGCGTTGTTGACCGCGGTGGCGACCTCGCCGAATCCGGTGGCGATGAGGTCGATCTTGCCGTCGTAGGCGGCCACGTCCCCGGCCGCGTACACGCCGGGCAGCACGGTCTGCATCCGCGTGTCCACCGGGATGCTGTTGCCCTTCACGCCCACGCCCCACTCCTTGACCGATCCAAGGTTGGCCACCTGGCCGATGAAGATGAGGATGTCGTCCACCTCGAGGATCTCGTCCTCACCGGTGCCCCGCCGGCGGATCCGGGCGCGCTCTACGCGGCCCGTGCCGTCGTCCATGACCTCCGTGAGCTCCCACGGGGTCAGGATGCGGGCGCGGCTCGCGCCGAGCTTCTCCACGCTGTCCTCGTGGGCCTCGAACTCCTCCAGCATGTGGATCAGGGTCAACGACCGGGCCAGGGGCTCCACCGCCAGAGCCCAGTCCAGGGCCGAGTCCCCGCCGCCCACCACGAGGACGCGACGGTCGCGCAGGTCCTCGGGGTTGTCCACCCGGTAGTGGACGCCGTGTCCTTCGAGTTCCTGGGCGCCGGGCACCCTGAGCCGGCGGGGGGCGAAGGCCCCGATGCCCACCGTGAGGATCACGGCCCGGGCCACGTAGCTCGCCTTCTCGGTGGTGACGTGAAAGAGACCGTCCTCCGAGGGGAAGAGGTCCACGGCGCGCTCGGAGCAGCGGATCTGCCCCGGCTCGGGAGCCGCCTGGTCCACCAGGGCCTTGATGAGGTCACGGCCGAGCACCTGGGGGAACCCGGCCACGTCGTAGATCCACTTGCTCGGATAGAGCACGGTCACCTGCCCGCCCGGCTCGGGGAGGCTGTCGAGCACCACGGCGGATGCCTTGCGCATGCGGGCGGTGTACAGGCCGTAGAGGCCGACGGGTCCGGCGCCGACGATGATGAGGTCCAGGGGATCCCCTGGCAAGAGGCGTCACCTCGCTTGCCGCCTCGGGGCGGCAGACTGCTCGGGGCGCACGGGCCTTCCCGCGTGCGCGCCCCGGATGTCCCACCCCAGGATACCCCATCGGGGCCGCGGGCGAAAGCGTGCCCGGGGATCACGGCCCCGGCAGGTCGAATCCCAGCCGCCAGAAGAGGCGGGCGTCGGCGACGGGCCGGGGCGCGAGCCCCGACGCGCGCGCGTACGCCTCCACCGCCGCGGCGGTGTCCGGCCCGAACTCGCCCGTAGGGTCTCGCCCGGCCCCGCCCCAGGGTGCAAGGAGCCGCTGCAGCTGCGCCACGTCCATCCCCACCCGGCCCGCGCTGAGCGCGCGGCCGCCCAGCGGCATCAGGCGGGCGATGCACGCCCCCTCGGCGGGGGTGAAAGGCCCCCGGGCGGTCGACTGGCGATCCGCGCGGTAGCGCTCCAGCGCGGAGCGCAGCTCCGGGTCGTTCACGCCGGTCGCGGGCGAGGAGCGGCGGTATCCCAGAAGGTGCAGCCGGCTCTGCAGCGCCGCGAGCTGTGGACTCGGTGCGCGCCCCTCGCCGCGGCCGCCCAGGAACGCCCC
>JAJZYS010000207.1 GCA_021797925.1 Bacillota bacterium | reverse complement strand
CCCGGAAGGCCTCAAGGTCCAGGTAGAAGAGGAACCCGTGGATGCGGTCGGTGGCCACGGCCTCGACGTCTCCGGAGCGGGCCAGCGCGTCCGCCTCGGCGAGCCAGTCCGGAGCCCAGCGCTGAGCCTGCCAGCGCAGCGACCCCGACAGGCCCAGCCCCACCCTGAGCCCCGCGCCCGCGAGCGCGCGGAGCACCTCGAGGGTCGGGCGATAGCTCTTTCGGAGCACGCGCTCGAAGTAGCGGCGGTTCATCTCGTCGTCGAAGAGCGCCGTCTCGGCGGCGGCGGGGGAGAGGCCGCCGATGTCGGGGACGGGAAGCCTCAGGCGCCGGGGCTGGTGGGCCAGGAGGTAGAGCGCCACCCGCTCGGCCACGTCACTTGACCTCCCAGAAGAAGCGGTAGAGATCGCCCATCTCGTCGTGGATGATCCGCGACCACGCGTACCGCCGGGCGGTGCGGCGGGCCTGGGCCCGAAGGCGCCGCGAGAGGACCCGGTTCGAGCGCGCCTCCCGGGCGTGGTACGCCAGCTCCGCCGGCTCGTCGCTCTCCTGCACCAGGCTGTTGATGCGCGCCACCGCGTAGTCCTCGCCGGTGGTGCCCACCAGCACCGCCGCCCCCTGGGCCATGGCCTCGAGCCCCACCAGGCCGAAGGGCTCGAGGCCGCTCTGGCACAGCACGAGGTCGCTCTCCGCGTAGAGGACCCTGAGGATCCGGGGGGAGATGCGGGTGTCGAACCACAGGATGTCGCCCACCGGGTGCTCGGGCAGCTCGGTCACGTGCTCGATGCTCAGCCCCGCCCACTGGGCGGCGCTCTCCACGTCCTGGCCGTGGCGCTCCATCCCGCCCCGGAGCACGAGGCGGGGCGCCTCCCCCTGCGCCTTGAGCTGGGCCATGCCCTCGATGGCCTGCAGCCACCGCTTGTCGGGGTCGAAGCGCGCCACCTTCAGCAGCAGCATCCGCTCCTCCCGCATGGCCCGCACCCGGGGCACCAGCGCCGGGTCCGGGGGGTCGAAGTCCGATGCGGCGATGCCGTTGGGCAGCACGAAGGGATTGACCCCCCACTGCCACATGGTGTGCTTCATGAAGCGGCTGACCGTGGTGAGCCGGGCCGCCCAGTTGAGTTCGAGCCAGGGGACGCGGTGAAAGCCCATGGGGTTGTTGAAGTTCATGACCAGAAGCCCCGCCCGGTGCATGCCCCGCGCGCCCAGGATGTGCCGCAGGCGGATCATGGTGCGCCCGAGCTGCCACTCCTCCATGAGCACCACGAAGGGCCGGCCGGCGGCCACCGCGGCGCCGAGGGGACCGTCCACGAGGTACTCGGGCAGCGACCCCTCGATGTCGCGGATCTTGTCCTCCTCGCCGTGGTAGACCCCCAGGGGATAATACCGGCTCAGCCACTGGGACCAGCGGTGCAGGGTGAGGCGGGGCGCGGGGGACTCCTCCCCGGGCGCGCCGGGATCGCCGACGAAGAAGAGGTGGGTCTCCACGCCCTCCCCGGCCAGGGCCCGCGCCAGCTCGCGCACGCGGGTCCCGAGGCCCCCCGCCAGGGCGTACGCGTCGGGTCCCTCCATGGCGCAGATGATCACCAAGGGATCCATGCTCCAGAAGCTAGCCACCGGCCCCCACCCCCCATCCGTCCTCGGCCAGGGCCCGGAGCACCTCCCCGACGCTCCAGGCCTGGGCCGGGCATCCCCCGGGGCGCTGCGGCGCATCCCCGTCGTACACCTCGCAAAGCTGCCCCGGCATCCCCTCGGGGAGCGCCCCGGCCAGAAAGTCCCCGAGCAGGCCGCGCACCGCCGGCGAGCCTCCCCGCTCGTCCCTGGAGCGCCGCAGCGCCGTGCACCACGGACCCAGGAGGAACGGCCAGGCGGTCCCCTGGTGATACGCGGCGTCGCGCTCGGCGGCGCTCCCCTCGTAGCGTCCCCGGTAGCCGGGCTCGTCCCTGCCCAGGGTGCGGATCCCCCGCGGCGTGCGCAGCGGCTCGAGCCGCGAGAGCAGCGCCCCGATCTCCTCGGGCGCGAGCGCCGTGCTCGAGAGCGCGGCCAGGAACAGCGCGTTGGGGCGCAGGGTCGTGTCGGCCTGCCCGTCGGGGGTGATCCGGTCCACGGGCCCCGGGAGAAAGTGTGCCCGCAGCGCGGCCCGAAACGCCTGGGCGCGCTTCTCCCAGGCCTGGGCCTGGGCCGCGGGGCTGAGGCGCGCCGCGTTCTCGAGCGCCGCGTACATGAGGGCGTTGACCTCGACCGGCGCGCCCTCGCGGGGGGTGACCGGCCCGCCCGCGGTGATCGCGTCCATCCAGGTGAGCGCCAGCCCGCTGGAGCCGGCGTGCACCAGCCCGTCGGGCCCGATCCCGATCCCGAAGTCGGTGCCGTCGAGATACGCGGTGAGGATCTGCTCCACCGCGGGCCACAGGTCCTCCTGGCCCCCGTACGCCCGGTAGCGCGCGACGGCCTCCACGAACCACAGCGGCGCGTCGGCCGCGTGGTAGTTGACTTCGCCCCCGTCCATGAAGGCGTTGGGGATGAGGCCGTTTTTGAGCCGCCCGGCGAAGGTGGTGAGGATCTCCCCGGCCTCCTCGAGGTGCCCGGGCACGAGGACGAGGCCCGTCAGGGAGATGAGGGTGTCGCGCCCCCAGTCGGCGAACCACGGGTAGCCGGCGATGATGCTGTGACCGGTCCCGCGGCGCACCCGGAAGGCCGGCGCCGCCCGAAGCAGCGCCAGGAGGCCCGGGTCCCGCCGCGCCAGCGCCGCGATCGCCTGGGGCCACGAGCGCTCCTCCTCGGCCTCTCGCTCCAGGGCGATGGCGCAAGGGTCGCCCGGGCCTGCGGTCGCCTCGCCGGCGGCGATCTCCACGTCGACGGGGTCCTCGTCCGAGAGCGTGGTCAGAAGCTGCCCCGGCACCAGGTGCGCGTCGAGCGCCGGGTACCCTCTGAGCTCCTCCAGGGGGTAGCGCATCCGCTGGATCCAGAAGGAGCCGGGGGAAAAGCGCAGTCGCGCGCCGCGGATCACGATCCTCACCGCCGGCTCGAGCACGTTGACCGCCACGCCGTCCGTCAGCGCCTCGATCTGGGTCGTGAGGCCCTCGGGCGCGGTCCGGCCGTGGTGGTCGCGGGCGTTGACGAAGGGCACGAGCCGCAGGGGGACCGCCATGGGCAAGCCCTGGGAGGAGAGGCGCACGCGGGTCTCGTTGCGTCCGGGGACCATGGCGAGCTTGAGGGTCACCCGGGCGCCCTGGACCCTGAACACCCAGGTGGGCGCGGGATCGGGGCGAAAAGACTCGATGAGGAGGTAGCCCTGGGGGTCCACCGCCCCCGGGTAGAGGTTCGTGGAGAGGTTCACCTCCTGCCCCGACGGCAGGGTGATGACCGGCTCGAGCTTCGCCACGAGGAGGGTGCGGCCCACGGGCGGAGCCAGGGCCGCCACCAGCCAGCCGTCGTAGCCCCGGGTCGCGGCCAGCGTGGCCGTGCCCAGGGCGTAGCCTCCCAGGCCGTTGGTGACGAGCCACTCCGGCGCCGCCAGGTGGGGCGCGTCAGCTGGTTGCGGCAACGGCGACCCCCGCCTTCGCGAGTGCCTTGTGACGCTCGAGGTACTTGTGGACCGTGGCCACGAACGCGGCGTGCGACCAGGTGAGCGGGGAGACCGACAGCGGCTCGTGGGTGAAGGGGTTGATCTGCTCCGCCATGATCCCCGAGGGGAGCGCGTGCTTTTTCACCCACACGAGGAGCTCCTTGGCCGCGGCCAGGTCGGCGAGGCTCTTGGCCCGGGCGATCCGCCACTCGCACAGCCACAGGGTGCAGATGAACCACGGATTGCCCGGCACCGTCTCGGGATCCGCGGGCACCCGCTGGTAGGGGTCGTTGGTGTAGCGGGCCATGCCGCCCACGTCGGTCTTCACCCACAGCAGCTTCTCCAGCTGCTCGTACGTGGAGACGAGCTTCGGGTCGTCGGGCTCGAACATCCCGGTGTCGATGATCCCGAAGAGGCTCGCGTCGGGGGTCAGGTCCAGGCCCGCGATGCGCTGGTTCTCGAGGTCCCACTCGGCCATGCGCGCGAAGCGGTTGGTCTCGCGGTCAAAAAGGTGCACGGTCACCGCCTCGCGCACCTCGCGGGCCGCCTGCTCGTAGCGCTCCGCCTGGCCCACCTCCCCGAACGCCCGGGCGAAGTGCGCCCCGGCCATGAGTCCGGCCCACACGGTCGCCGCCGTGAAGGTGAGCACG
>JAJZYS010000024.1 GCA_021797925.1 Bacillota bacterium | reverse complement strand
CCGGCTGCGCCTGCACCCCGGGGCGCGCGAAGCCGATGATGTCGCCGACGCGCGGGGACCTCGGCAGCGCGGGGGGGCCGAAGACGCCCCGCCGCCACGCCTCCTCGGCGGTGACGAACCAGGCCTTGTCGCCCAGCTCCGCCTCCAGGACGGCCATGGCGGACGCGACGCCCCCCTGGCCGGCCTTGAGATAGAGCACCCGGCGCTCGCCCGCCGGCGGTCCCGCCAGGGCCTCGAGGACCCGGGGGCGCTCCGTCAGGTCCACCCGCAGGGCGGGATCGTTGCGGACCTGGCCGTGATCCGCGGTGATGATCACGAGCGCGTCTCCCTGGGGAGGCAGCGCGAGGACGGTCTCGGCGAGCGACAGGTCCAGCACCGCGATCTCGAGGCGGTGCGCCGCGGAGCCGGGGCCGTAGACGTGGGCGGAGGCGTCCACGTTGGACCAGTACGCCTCGATGTACGCCTTCTCGCCGCGCGTGGCCTCCAGCATCTCGGCGAGAACGGCGAAGACCCCCTGGGGGGAGCCCGTGGGGACCACGCGCGCGCCCCGGCTGCGCATGCGCACCAGGGCGCTCGAGGCGATGGCCGCCGGGAGGAGCACGTTGGCCGCGGCGCCGGCGTCGACGAGACGCTGGGAGACGGAGGGGACCGGCAGCCACGTCTCCGGCTCCATCTCCAGCGGCCGGCCGTCGCTGGCCCACTGCCAGCGCAGGAGATTGCCGACGCCGCCCTCGAGAAAGACCGTGAAGCCGATCTGGCCGGTGACCGCGGGCGCCTGCCCCGTCGCCAGGGCGGTCAGCGCCACGCACGTGGTGGACGGAAAGCACGACGTCACGGGGCGCAGGAGGGCCTCACCCGCATCCAGCCGCCGGACCACGCCCGGAAAGCGGCCCTGCGCCAAGGCCTCGGTCAGCTCCACGTAGCCGAAGGCGTCGGCGATGACGAGCGCCACCCGCCGCACCCCGTCGGTCAGGGCGCGGGGCAGGTACCCGTCGGGCAGCTCGGGCGCCGTGGGCGGAGCGCCCAGCAGCCGGCCGATGCTCTGGGCGACGCCGCCCAGCCACGGTCCGTCATAGCGCGGGAGCACCTGCATCCAGGGAACGTCGTCGACGAGAAACGGTTGTTCGCGCTCTTTCAAGTCCTCGAGCCGCACCCACACGACCTCCTCCACGGTGGAAAAGAGGTCATTTCACGGCCGGGACGCCGTGTCCCTGCCAAAGCCGGAATCTTGACGCCGGGGCGTCAGCGCCCGTCGCGGCGCCGCGCCAGCGCCGCGAGGGCGCCGCTCGGGGCGATGGGGATGCCGCTGCGCTCCACGAGGCGGGTCAGGGCCGCCTCGCAGCTTCGGCGCACCGCGGCCTCGTCGATGGTGCGCACCTCCCCCTGGGCGAACAGCACCCGCCCGTCCACCATGGTCAGGACCACGTCGCTGCTCTTGGACTCGTAGACGAGGTGGCTGTATACGTCGGTGTACCCCAGGGGCACGTGGTGGGAACCCGACCAGTCCACGAGCACCAGGTCCGCGCGCTTGCCCGCCTCGACGCTGCCCACCTCGTCCTCGAGCCCCAGCGCCCTGGCCCCGTCGATCGTCGCGAGGGCGAAGACCTGGCTGGCGGGCATGGCGCGGGCGCCGTAAAAGGGCTTCTGCAGGATCGCGCTGAGCCGCATCTCCGACCACATGTCCAGATGGTTGTTGCACGGGGCGCCGTCGGCGCCGATGCCGAAGCGGATGCCCCGCTCGAGCCACCGGGGCGTGGACGCGATGCCCGAGCCCAGCTTGAGATTGGACCCCGGGCAGTGGGCCAGGGCGGCGTCGCCCTGGGCGATGAGGTCGAGCTCCCCCGGCTCCACCCAGATCCCGTGGGCCATCACCAGCCGGTGGCCGAGGAGGCCCAGCTCCGCCAGGTGCTCCACGTTGAGGCGGCCGCGCTCCGCCTTCACCAGCGCCACCTCGTCCTGGTTCTCGGCCGCGTGGGTGTGCACGGGCACCCCGTAGTGCTCGCTGACGCGCCGCACCTCCCCGAGGAGCGCGTCGGTGCACGACACGACGAACCTCGGGCACAGCGCGTAGCGCACCCGTCCGTCGTCGCGCATGTCCCAGGCCTCCAAAAGCTCCACGCTCTCGCGGATCCCCTCGTCAATCCCCTCGAGGAGGCTCGGGGGGACCCCCTCGCCGTGGTCCATGAGGCACTTGCCCGCGATGGCGCGGATGCCGCTCTCCAGGATCGCCTCCAGCGCCGCCTCGGTGTGGTGCACACTCTCCATGTCGAGGATCGTGGTGGTTCCCCCGCGCAAGAGCTCGCTGATGCCCGCGAGCGCCGAGCAGCGCAGGGACGCGGCGTCGTGGGCTCCCTCGAGCGGCCAGATGCGCAGCCGCAGCCAGTCGAGCAGCTCCAGGTCGTCCGCCAGGCCCCGAAACAGCGTCTGGCACAGGTGCACGTGGGTCTGCACGAGCCCCGGGATCAGCACCAGCCCCTGCGCGCCGACCACCTCGTACCCCGCGAGCTCCTCGGGAGCGGCCGCGGGCGCCGCGACGCGCTGGATCCGCCCGTCCGCCACGAGCACGTCCCCCTGCTCCAGCACCTCCCGGGCCGCATTCATCGTCACCACCGTCGCCCCGCGGATCGCGATCCGCCGCCTTCTCTCCATCACTCGCCGCCCTCTCGCGCGGGTGTTTGTCCGCCAAGGTATCCAAGTGCCAGCCGGTGATACACGTCGGCCGCCTCCCACAGGCGCTCGGCCGCGACCCACTCGTCGGGCCGGTGCGCCTGCCGAGCGTCCCCGGGACCGAGGATCAGCGTGGGGACCGGGTCCGTCGCCAGCACCGACGCGTCGGTGTAGTAGGGCACGGTCACGGGCGCCCCGGCGCCGGTCAGCGCCAGCGCCAGGGCGATGAGCGGGTGCGACGGCGCCGTGAAGACCGGACGGCGCTCGAGGAGCACCCGGGTCGTGCACCGGAACGCCGGGTCGCGCGCCCGGCGCCGAGCGATCTCCGCCTCGCACCGCTCCCACAGCTCCCGCCCGCCCTGTGTCCCGGAGCGGATGTCCACCTCGAGAAACGCCGCGTCGGGGATCACGTTCGTCCGGACCCCTCCCCCTAAGCGGGTGATCGCCAGCGTGGTGTCCTCGTCGGGAAGCGGCCGGCTCCGGATGATCGTCGCGGCGTCGAGCACCGCCTCGACGGCGTTCACCCCCTCGCGGGGCAGCGCGCTGTGCGCGGTGCGTCCCCGGCATCGGACCTCGACCCACAGGGCCCCCTTGTGGGCGTTGGCCACCCGCATCCCGGTGGGTTCGCCCACCACCAGCGCGTCCACGTCGCCCATCCCGTGGCGCGCGTGGAACGCGCGGGCGCCCACGCAGTCCACCTCTTCGCCGGCGCTCACGAGCAACGAGACCCGACCCCCGAGGCGCGGCTCGCGGGCAAGGCGCTCGATCGCCACGACCATCGCCGCGAGGCCGCCCTTCATGTCCGCCGCCCCGCGGCCGTACAGGCGGCCCTCGAGGAGATCGCCCGAGAGGGGGTCGTGCTCCCAGGGGAGCTCGCCCACGGGCACCGTGTCCCCGTGGGCCGCAAACAGAAGGTGGGGGCCGCTCGGCGGGCCCACGGCGGCCAGGAGGTTGGCGCGTCCCTCGCCCAGGGGCTCAAGCGCCGCCCGGATCCCCGCGGCGCGAAGCCGCCGGAGGATCAGGCGCGCCAGGGGTTCCTCGCCGCCCGGGGGGTTCTGGGTGTCGACGCGGACAAGGCGCTGCGCCAGGGCCACCGGGTCGTCCCCGGGGACCCCGTCCTCGGCGGTCACGGCGCGCCGGGGTCGAGGACCTCGAGGCGAAGGGGCGTCACCTTCATGCCGTTGACCGGCACCAGGTCCTGGGAGCAGGTGGCCACCGCGACCAGGACGTCCTCGAGCGCCTCGAGTTCCACGTAGTCACCGGGCCGCGACAGCGGCTCGGCGATCTCGTAGTCCCCGTCGGGCCCCATGGGGTTGTTCATGAAGAAGTTGATGGGGTCGGGCAGCGGCGGCACAGTGGCGACGTGCCCGCTCAGCGCCGCGACCAGGTTGTCGTGGCAGTTGGGGTGCCGCTCGAGCCCGAAGTCGACCTTGTAGCGCCAGTAGTCGCAGGCCGGGAAGAAGAAGTCGTGCACCCCCACGGTGTCCTTGACAAGGCGCATGAGCGGGCGCCGCCGGTTCGAGACGAGGGGGTCGTTCACCTTCAGCCGGATGCTGCTGAGGCTGGCGCGCATGTGAACCGGGGAGACGTGCTCGTCGAAGTCGTGGAGATTGAAGGCGACGAAGTCGCCCACCTGCTTGCCCTCGACGTCGACGATGCACAGCCGCTGGCCCCGCCGCACCCGGACCGCGCGGCCGGCGTACGGGGGAATGACGATGTCCTCGACCTTGCCCGCTGCACTCATGGTTCACGGCGCGGCGGCCCCCGGCCGGCGCCGGGGCGCTCGCCGCGCCCTCCCTCCCTTGCGCGTACATGTCCGGCCCCGCGGCGCGGATCCGCTGGCGCCAGCGCGGCTCAAGGGCCGCCCTGCCCCGCTCCCGCCTCACCCTCCACAAGGACCGCCACGGCCCGCACCGGGGATCCGGTGCCGCGGCGGATGCGCAGCGGCAGCCCGAAGTAGAGGAACTCCCGTCCCGCCACCTGCTCCAGGTGACAGAGGTTCTCCGTGTTGACCAGGCCATGGCGGCGGCAGACGAGATGGCCCGAGAACCTGGGGTCGGCGGGATTGTCGATGGAGGGCGCGTCGACGCCGATGTTGAGGATGCCCTGGGCGGCGAGCCACTCCCCGGCCTCCTCGTCGAGGCCGGCGTAGCGCGTGAGCCACTCGTCGGTGCCGTAGGCGCGCCGGAAGTGGCCGGTGTGAAGGAGCACCACGCGCTTGTCCGCGAGGGTGATCCCCGCCCCCGACAGCGCGCGCGCGAGGTCGGGGCGGCGGATGTACCCGTCGGGCGACACCCACGAGACGTCCAGGCACACCGCCGGCCCGTAGTAGTAGTGCAGCGGGACCTCGTCGACGGTGGGGCCCTGGGGGTCGTACTCGTACGGCGCGTCGGTGTGGGTGGGGCCGTGCTCGTTGATGAGCAGGTTGTTGGTGGCGAAGCCGAACCCGATCATCCGCTCGCTCGTCGCGTGGTCGATGTTGGGGAAGATGAAGGTCTTCTGGTGGAGCGGGAAGACCGGCATCCCCTGGTAGATCTCCTGGCTCAGGTCAACCACCCGCACGCCCATGTCCGTCCCCCCTCGCCGCGGCCTACAGGACCACCGGCAGCACCTGGAAGCGGTCCACGTCGATGAGGCCCGCGTCGGTCACCTTCCACCGGGGACTGGTCGCCAAGGACAGAAACGACAGGTGCATGAACGGCACGTGCAGGCCCGAGCCCATCTCCTCGCGGACGATCCGGGAGAGCTCCTCCATCTGCTGCGCCACCTGGTGCCCGTCGAGCTCGTCGGTCATCAGGCCCCCCAGGGGCAGGGCGAGGCGGCCCTGGATCTTCCCGTCGGCCACCAGCGCCAGGCCTCCGCCCATGGCGATGACGTGGTTGACGGCGGTCACCATGTCGGCGTACGTGGTCCCGGTGGCGATGATGTTGTGGGTGTCGTGGGAGACGCTCTCGGCGATGGCGCCCCGGCGAAGCTGCATGCCCCGGACGAAGGCCTTGCCCACCCGGCCGCCGCGGCCGTGGCGCTCCACGACGACGATGGGCAGGCAGTCGAGCTCCACCGACGGCTCGACGACTCCGTCGCGGACCGAAAGTTCCACCTCGGCGGTCCCGGTGAGGTTCTCGTCGGGCACCACGACGATGGATCGGACCCGGACCCGGTCCGTTGCGGCCGGCGCCTCGACGCGCAGCTCTTCCACGCTCACCGGGCCCCGCCGGACCGACCGGCGCAGGCTGTCGGGATAGCGGTACGGGGGAAGGTCGATGAGCAGCTCCCCGTCCTGCGCCGCCTTGCGCCCGGCGAGGTAGACCTGGTGCACGGTGAATTCCGTCAGGCTGTCGAGGACGCAGATGTCGGCCCGCCGGCCGGGCGTCAGCAGCCCCGCGTCCCGGAGTCCGAAGTGGGTGGCCGGGTTGACGGTCACCATCTGGATGGCCTCCACCGGGTCGATCCCCTGGCGCACGGTGCGCCGCAGGATGTCGTTCATGTGCCCCTGGCGGATGAGGTCCCCGGGCACCATGTCGTCGGAGACCAGGGCGGCGAACCGCGAGTCCAGGCCCTCCTCGGTGATGGCGCGGATGCACTGGGGCATGTCCCGCTGCGAGGAGCCCTCGCGCATGAAGACGTAGACCCCGTTGCGCAGCTTCTCCACCGCCTCGTCCTTGGTCGTCGTCTCGTGGCACGAGACGCCGCCGCCGCCGCAGATGATGTGCGCCGCCAGATCCCGGCCGCTCAGGCCCGGGGCGTTGCCTTCGACGGTCTTGCCCAGGGACAGCGCCTGACTGACCGCCGCCAGGATGTCGTCCACGACCTCCGGCCGGTGGGCGTAGACGGGCCCCACGTTGCTGAACCCCTGGATCTCCCCGATCCCCTGCACCCCGGGGTCCAAGAGCAGCGGCGCGATCTCCCGGGCGCCGATGAACTCCCCCGGGGTCTCGAGCCCCGGCACGTCGGGGACGCGGCACGGAACGGCGAAGAGGACGGTGCTGGGCAGGGTGCGCGCCTCGTCCACCATCGCCTGCATCCCCGACACCCCCAGCACGTTGCCGATCTCGTGGGGGTCGGCCACGATGGTCGTCGTCCCGGTGGGGATCGACAGGCGGCTGAACTCGGTCGCGGTGAGCATGGAGCTCTCGAAGTGCATGTGCGCGTCGATGAGGCCCGGGCAGACGAACCGGCCGCCCACGTCCTCCACCACGGTCGCCGGCCCGATGAGGCTCTTGGCGTCCCCCACCAGGAGGACCCGCCCCCGGGCCACCGCCACGTCGGCGGGATGGATCTCCCGGGTGGCGACGTTCACAAACCGGCCGCCGGTCAGCACGAGATCGGCGTACCCTCCGGGCGACATGAGCCGGTGGATCATCACCCGCCACTCGACCGCCCGCTTCACGACCTCGGGCACAAGTTCGGCCCGTTCCCTCACGACCTCATCCCCCTGCGCCCTCGATGGCGTCCACGATCCCCACGATCACCGCGTCCACAGGTGCGTCGGCGCCCGACAGCGCGCGGGAGGCGACCGATCCCACCGCGTAGATGACCCGCTCCCCGATTCCGGCCCCCACCATGTCCACGGCGACGAGCGCCCCCGACTCTGGCTGGCCGTCGATGTCCAGCGGCAGCGTGATGAGGAGCTTGGAGCCCACGAGGCGCTCGTCCTTGCGGGTCGCCACCACCGTTCCGATCACCTTGCCGATCCTCACCGAAGACTGCGGCGCGCGCGCCCCCGCCATCGGCGCAGGGAGGCGTGCCGCATCCCTCCTTTCATCCGGCGACCCGAGGCCGTTGCTCCAATCGGCAGCCTGCGCCCTCGCGCCCAAAGGCGCGACGCTCACCCGTGCGGCCCCTGCCCGGCGCCGGTCCACGGCCGCTCCCCTGGTCTCCCGCCTCCCCGGGCATCACGACCGGGGGCGCCCCGGGCCCGGCGTCGGAGCCGGCGGCCCGTCCTCTCCCTCCCGCCGGATCTGCACCCGCCGCTCCCGTGCCCGCTCCAGCGCCAGGGGCGTGACGACGGCGCGCGGGGGGACGCGCAGGACCGCCTCGCCGCGCAGCGCTGAGGCCAGCACCTGGGCCTCGCCCACCACCGTGGCGGCGCCGCGCGCCCACCCGGCCACCGCCTCGGGACCCTCGAGGAGCCCGACGCCCAGCCGGCGCAACCGCCAGAGGTTGCCGGACCACTCCTGCGGCCACAGCCGCTTAGCCGTCCCGAGTCCGGCGCGCCGCCAGGCGTCGGCACCGGGGCGCACCCCCACGGTGACGGCGGCCACCGCCAGTCCCGCAAACAGCGCCGTGAGGACCACCCGCACCCGCTCGTCGCGGTCGTCCCCGTCCGCGATCGCGGCGACGAAACCCGGGGAGAGCGCCGGCAGAAAGACCCCTCGGAAGGCTCCCACGGCCTTGGGCCCGGCGGGCAGGCACTCCAGCGTGCGCCAGCGATCTGGGGGGACGGACGGCCTCGTCGCGGCGGGATCCGTCCAGAGCGCCACCGGCGAACCCTCGTCCCCCAAAGCGCCCAGCGCCGCCCAGGCCTCCTCGGCGCCCGCCAGCGTGGGCACGAGGATCGCCAGCCAGGGCCGCTCCGCCTCGCCTCCGGCTGGCCGCTGGGCCATGAGCTCAAAGATCAGCCGCTCACTGTCCACGCGCCGTCACCGGGGGCGCTTCAGCCCCTGCCTTCCCTGGGCGCGCCCTGGGCGTCGGCCAGCAGCACGCGCTCCACCTCCTGGTGCGGACGCGGGATGACGTGGACGGACACGACCTCCCCCACCCGCGAGGCCGCCACGGAACCCGCCTCGGTCGCGGCCTTCACGGCCCCCACGTCGCCGCGCACCATGACCGTCACCAGCCCGAAGCCGATCTTCTCGTACCCGCAGATGACCACGTTGGCCGCCTTCACCATGGCGTCGGCGGCCTCGATCGCGCCGACGAGCCCCTTGGTCTCCACCAGGCCCAGCGCCTCGTTCATGGCTTCTCCTCCTCAAGCTGTGACTTGCGACTCCCTCGGCCGGGACGCCGGGGCGGCGGCGGTGACGGCGCCTGGGCCCCGGGGACGCCAAAACGCGCGAGGATCTTGCCCGCGACCTCCTCGTGCACCCTCGGGATCACGTGGGCGGAGATCACCTTCCCCACGCTCCCGCCCGCCGCCTCGCCGGCGGCGACGGCGGCCGACACGGCCGCCACGTCGCCCTCGAGCTGGACGGCGACGCTCAGGCTGCCGGCCACCCCCACCACCCGCTCGATCCCCGTGAGACGTACCTTCGCGGCCTTGAGGGCGGCGTCCGCGGCGAAGATCGCGGTGCTGTACCCGGCGGTCTCGATCATGCCGAGCGCCTGCATCAGCGATCACCGCCTGACGGTATGCGCAGCCGCACGCGCTGGCGCTCGAGCTCCTCCAGCATGGCGGCGACGTCGGGGCGCGACCCCGTCACCACGAGGTGCCCCGCCTGGACCGTCACCCGGGTCCCCAATCCTCCCGACGCGCCCAGCGCCAGGTCCGCGAGCACCACCGCGTCAAGCTCGGCCACCCCCTCGATCCAGCCCACGGCCTCGACCGCGGGGATCCCGAGGAGGGCCTGCGCCCACGGGGGCGGGTTCCCGAGGATCCGCGGCACCCGGCGCCGGTCCAGGGCCGCGCGCTCCAGCCGGGACCCGGTCTGCCGCGCCCACGCCCCGAGCGCCCGGACGTCGCCATGGGTGACCCCGAGAAGGAGCCGTCCCGAACCCGCCGAAAGGACCCGGGCCCCTTCGAGTTCCGCCAGCGCCTCCGCGGTCTCGAGGACGTGCCGGGGCCGCGGCCGCGCGATGGCGACGACCACCGTCGGCTCCGCGGCCACGACGGCGCGCACGGACTCGGGCACCGCGTCGGGGTGCGGCGCGTCGAGCCACCAGACGCCGTCATCGCCCCCGAGGCGCCACACCACCCTCGAACCCCCGGCCACCGGCCTTGCGGCCCGTGCGGGGGGCGGCGCGGGCTCGGAGCTCGCGGGCCCCGACGACGCCTCGGGTCGCGGGACCGCCGTCAGCCGCTGGCGCTTGAGCTCCGATCCCAGCTCACGGATGCGCGCCTGTGCCGGGGCGCTCGCCCCCGCCGGCTGGGGCCGCTCCGACGAAAGCTCCGCCATGCGCGCCAGCGCCCGCTGGCGCTGATAGTTGGGCCGCGGCGGCTCACCGCCGGCGGGCGCCGCCCGGGCGTCGGGGCTGCGGCCCAGCACCTCTTCCACGACCTTGCGAACCACCTGGGACACCCGCCATCACCTCTCCTCACGCGTCCTCAAGGATGAGCGGCATCAGTTCGGGATGGGGCCGGGGAATCACGTTGTGCCCGAACACCTCCTCCCCGGTGCGCGCGGCGGCCCCGGTTCCGGCCGCCACCGCCGCCTCCACGGCCGCCACCTCCCCTGCCACGCACACGGTCACAAGCCCCGAGCCGACCCTGCGGAAAAACAGCATCCGCACACCGGCCGCCTTCGCCATGGCGTCGAGCGCCTCCATGGCGCCGACCAGGCCCCGCGTCTCCACCATCCCGATGGCCTCGTGAGCCGGGGCGGCCTCCCCCTGAACCATGGATCACCCTCCTCCCGCGTCATCCGAGACCGTAGTCGGCAAGGTCGATGCGATCCTTCCCGGGAATCCGGATTCGCCTGAAGAGCTCCGCCCGGTCCAGGGGAAACGTGGCGTCGACCCCGACCTTGGCGGTGACGCCCCGCAGCAGATGGGAGGACTCCAGCGGGGACCCGCGCGCTCCGGCCACGACGAACAGGTCCTCGTCCGCCTGGACCCGGGTGGCGACGGCCCACTCCACGTCCTCGAGGTCGAACGGGTCCACGTCCGCGTCCACCACGACCACCTGCTTGAGGTCCTTGTCCGCGGCGAACGCGGCGAGCGCCGCCTGCTTGCCGTCTCCGGGCTGCTCCTTGCTGATCTGCACCACGGCGTGAAAGCGCCCCATCCCGCCCATGGTCACGTGCACCGCCCGCACGCCGGGCACGCTCGGGCGCACGCTCTCGAGGATCAGCAGCTCGCGGTTGACGGCCCCGGGAAGACGCTCCTCGTAGCTGCCCGGCAGCACCGTCTGGATGATCGGGTCGCGCCGGTGGGTGACCGCGGTGACCTCCACGACGGGCTGAGGGGCCCTCACGCTGTAGTACCCCCCGAGCTCCCCGAAAGGCCCCTCGGGCTCGCGCACCCCCGGGACGATGCGCCCCTCGACGACCCACTCGCAGCTCTTGAGGACCTCGAGGTCGACGGTCTGGCACCGGACGACCTCGAGCGGCGCCCCGAGGAGCGCGCCGGCCACGTCGAGCTTGTCGACGTGAAAGATGTGCGTGGGCACCTGGGAGCTCAGGACCACCCCGGGCACCACCCCGAACATCACCGCCACCTCCAGCGGCCGCCGCTGCGCCTCGAAGCCGCGCACCTGGCGCATGAGCTCCGGTGACGTGATGACGATGCCGAGCCGGTTGCCCGGGCGCACCTGCATCCGCCGGACGGAGAGATAGCGCTTGGACCCGTCGGGGCTGCGGACCACGAGCACCCCCAGGACGTAGTACGGACCGGCGTCGAGTTCATGGTAGGTGAGCGCCGGCAGCACCTCCCCCACGGAGAAGGGGGGCCGGACCACCACCTCCTGGCACGGGCCGGCGGCGACGGTCCGGGTGGGCAGGGGGTGGACAAGGGCCGCCATGAGCGTCGGCACGAGCTCAGAGGTCGTGGTGCCGAGACTTTTGGCCAGAAGCTCGCGGTCCCCGCCCATCCCGATGACCACGGGGTGGGCGACGCCCTCCACGTCGTCGAAGCGCAGCGGCCGCGCGCCCTTGAACCGGGCCGCCACCGCCGCCACCTCGTGGACCGGGCTCACGCGCCGGCGGACCCGGTGAAGGTACCCCTCGTCCTCCCACTGCGCGGCGAGCGCCCGGAACTCCTCGACCATGCGCCCTCCCTCGCTCACTCGGTCCTCGGGGCCATGTGCTTGCCCCAGCGCTCCATGAGGTCGTGGTCGATGTGCAGCGCGTCCAGGACCCTGGCCACCATGAAGCTCGTGAGCTCCCAGATCTCCTTGGGCCGGTGGTAGAAGCCCGGCGACGCGGGCATGATCTGGGCCCCCGCCAGCGCCAGCCGCTCCATGTTCTGCAGGTGGATGAGGTGCAGCGGCGTCTCCCGGGGCACGAGGATCAGCGGCCTGCGCTCCTTGAGGTGCACGCTTGCGGCCCGGTAGAGGAGCGTGTCGCCCACCCCGTTGGCCATGGCGCCCAGGGAGTTCATGGAGCAGGGCATTACCACCATGCCGTCGGTGAGATACGTTCCGCTGGCGATGGGGGCGAACATGTTGTCGTTCGCCCAGATCCTCCCGTACCGGGCCAGCTCCGGCTTCTTCACGCCGCACTCGAACGCGAGCACCTGCTCGCCCATGCGCGTGACGACCATGTCCAGCTCCACGCCCAGCTCGTTCAGGGTCCTAACGAGGCTGTAGCCGTAGATCGCTCCGCTCGCACCCGTCACGCCCACGACGACGCGCACCGCATTCCCACCCTCGAAGCCATCCTTGCCCGGGGCGGGGCGCCCCGGCTCCTTGGCGGCCCTCAAGCGGCCGCGCGCCGCGTCACGCGGTCTGCGGGACCTCCCGGCTCTTGCGCCAGTAGGCCTCGTACTCCTCGACGGTCATGATCTTGCCGAACAGGGAGATGTCCCGAAGTCCCGCCTGGTGCATCGCCTCGTCCTGGGAGGTGGTCGCGTCGCTGAGGCAGATCACGTTGTAGCCCAGGTACATGGCGTCCGACGCCGTCGAACGGACGCACACGTTCGTCCACACCCCGGTGGTGACGATGGTGTCGATCTTCTCCTCCCGGAGGAACAGGTCCATGTCGGTGTACGAGAAGCCGCTGTGGCGCCGCTTGTGAATCACGTAGTCCCCCAAGTCCTCGCGGGGCTGAAGCTCCGGGATGAACTGCGACCCCCAGGTGCCGCGGACCGCGTGCACCGGGCGCACCCGGAAGTCCGCGTCCTTCTCCCGGTGCGACTCCTGGACGAAGATCACCTGGATCCCCTGCTCGCGGGCGAACGCGATGACCTCCTGGATCTTCGGGACGATGGCGCGCGCGTTGTGGCAGGTGAGGGCGCCTTGCGGCTGCACGAAATCGTTGAGCATGTCGATCACGACCACGGCGTGGCGTTCCTGGGTCATCGGCCCCAACCTCCCCCGGGTGTCATCGGGACCCGTACCGGAGCCAGCGCTCGAGCGCCTGGGTGCGCTGGCGGGGAACGAACTGGCCCGAGCCTCTGGGCGCCACGACGTCGCGCCCGCGCTCGTAGACGACCTGTCCCCGGACGATGGTCTTCACCACCTGGCCGGTCAGGGTCACGCCTTCGAAGGGGGTGTACTTGGACTTGGTGTGCATCCTGGCCGGGTCGACGACCCACGACGCCTGAGGGTCGACGATCGTGACGTCGGCGTCCGCCCCCACTTCCAGCGACCCCTTCTTGGGGTAGAGGCCGTAGTGCACCGCCGACGCGCGACTGAGCACCTGCACAAACCGCGAGAGCGACAGCCGGCCCTTGTTGAGCCCTTCGCTCACCATGAAGGGGACCAGCGTCTCCACCGCGGGTATGCCGGGCAGGCTGGTCCAGATGTCCATGCCGGGGGCCTGCTTCTCGGTGGCGATCACGTACGGGGCGTGGTCGGTGCCCATGAAGTCCACGCTGCCGTCGGCGAGCCCCTCCCACAGGGCGTCGATGTCCTCCTGGGAACGCAGGGGCGGGGCGATCTTGGCGAAGGCGCCGAACCTCGTCATCGCGTCCTGGGCCGTCAGGTACAGGTAGTGGGGACAGGTCTCGGCGGTGATGTTGACGCCTTGCGCCTTGGCCTGGCGCACCAGCTCCACCCCGTCGCGGGTGCTCATGTGCACGATGTGGGCCCGGGCTCCGGTGAGCCTGGAAAACTCGATCACCAGCTGGATGGCGGTGCGCTCCGCGATCCGGGCACGGGCCTCGGCCCAGGCCACCGGCTCCAGCCGGCCCTCGGCGCGCAGCTTGCGGGTCAGGAAGTCGACGATGGCGAAGTTCTCCGCGTGCACCCCGATGGGCAGCCCCGTGGGACCGATCTTCTCGAACAGAAAGAGCATCTCGCCGTCGTCGACCCGCGGATACGTGGGCACCGACGGCGTCATGTACAGCTTGAACGAGCACACGCCGAGGTCGACGAGCTCCTGGATGCGGTCGGTCCAGCCTTCGCGGACATCCTCGCCGGTCGCCCCGCCCCAGAACGCGTAGTCCACCACCGCCTTGCCCCGGACAGCCTCGAGTTTGGCGTGAAACTGCTCCGCGCTGCGCACGGGCGGCAGGTCCGGCATGTCGACGATCGTCGTCACGCCGCCCGCCGCCGCCGACGCCGTGCCGGTCGCATAGTCCTCCCGGTCGGGATAGACGATCTCGTTGAAGTGCACGTGCCCGTCGATCACCCCGGGGAGCGCCAGTTTCCCCCCGCCGTCGATGACCACCGGAGCCGAAATGCCGTCCAGGCTCGATACCACGCCGGCGATCTTGCCCCCCTGCACCAGGATGTGACCCGGAACGCGACGGTCTCCCTGGGGGATCTCCACGTTGCTGATGACGACGTCCATCCGTCCGCCCCTTCCGTTGTGAACCTGAGGCCCGAGCCATCCCTTCACCGGGCGGCCGTAACAGGAAGCTCCCACCGCGGCGGCATCCGCGCGGGCAGGCGCCCCGGATTCCCATCGCCGCCCGGCGGGACTCGTCCCGGCAGTCCTACGGTTGTAGCATAGGAAACCGCGCGGGCCGCTGTCAATCGCTGCTAATGGATCATATTTCCACCGTCTGGCGGATCTCCCGGCAGGAAAGGCGCTCCACCAGCCGGGTCGGCAGCACCTCCACCATGGGCTCCGCGTCGCCCGCGGCGGCGATCAGCGCCAGGAGCCGCCGCGCGGCGGCCTCGCCGATCCGCTGCTTGGGGACGTGCACGGTGGTCAGGGGCGGCATGGTGTAGGCGGTGAACGCGATGTCGTCAAACCCCACCACCGACAGCTCCTCGGGGACCTTCACGCCGCGCTGCTGGGCGGCGTACAGCGCCCCCAGGGCCATGACGTCGTTGCCCGCGATGATCGCCGTGGGCGCGGGCCGGCGGTTGAGCAGCCGGCCGGTGACGGCCGCCGCCATGTCCATGCGGCAGTCGGCGCGCTGCATGAGGTCGGGCAGCACCTCCCGCCCGTGGGCCGCCATCGCCTCGAGGAACCCCGCGCAGCGGTCCTCCGTCACCGCGGAGCCGGGCGGTCCGGTGAGAAACGCCACGCGGCTGTGGCCCAGCTCCACGAGGTGGCGCACCGCCGCCGCCATGCCCGCGCGGTCGTCGGAGATGACGGCGTGGACCCCGGGCAGGGACCACGAGACCATCACCGTGGGAATGTCCATCGCCGCGAGCCGGTTCATCTGGGCCTGCAGAGCATCGGCCAGGTCCAGGCCGCTCGCCGCGTAGATCACCCCGTCCACCATCCGGCTGGGAAGCCCTTCGAGGCAGGAGAGCCCCTTGCGGTGGTCCTGGTCGGCGTTGTAGAGAAAGAGGTCGTACCCCCGGGGACTGAGGAAGCCCTCGACCCCCTGGCTGATCTCCGACGCGTACGGATTGGCGATGCTGTTGACGACCAGGGCGATGATGCGGGTGCGCTTGCACCTCAGCGAGCGGGCGATGCGGTTGGGCTTGTAGTTGAGGTCGCGGATCGCCGTCTCCACCCGCTCGCGGATGGCGTCGCTGACCACAGGTTCCCGGTTCAGAACCCGCGACACGCTGGCGGTCGACACCCGGGCGCGCCGCGCCACGTCCCGCTGTGTGGGCAAAGCCTCGTGCCCCCTGACGTGTGGAGCCTGCCTGCGGCGCTCGCCGCACCGGTTCCGGCCGGACAGCTGCCGTCGGGGTCCGCGCTGCGTCCCCAGGCAGGGGTCTTTCGGCGACAGCCTAGCACACTTGACCGTAACCCGCCAGCACCCGGGCGGGGGACGAGGTGCAATCGAATACAGGAGGCGGCCGACGCGCAGCGAATGCTTGCCACGGGATCCGGCGGACACCGCCCTTGATCCCGGGACGCTGACCCACGAAGGGAGTCCTCCGAGCTTGACCGGACCGCGCCATCCCGATGACGAGATCATGGCCGTCACCGCCGTCGACCGGGAAACCGCCGGCTATCCGTGCCTGGCCGCCCTCGGCCAGGAGGTCTTCGTGGCCTTTCAGACCGTCGAGAACGCCCATGACCGGGTGGCGGCGACCCGCGTGGACCCCGGCGCCGCACGGGAGCGCACCGGTCTCTCCCGGCCGGGACGGCTCGCCGCCTCGCCGGTGCTCTTCGTCGCGGAGGGGACCCTGTGGGCCGCCTGGTGCGAGCTCGACGCCCACCGGGCGGACCTCCTCGCGTCCCGCCGCGACGCCGGGACGTGGAGCGAACCCCGCCGGCTGGCGAGCGCCGAGGGCGTCGAGGGGCTGTGCGCCGTTGCGGACGTCGACGGCCGGACGACGCTGCTGTGGACCGAGCACAGCGGGACCCTCAGCAGCGTCTGGGCGGTCGATCCCGGGCGGCCGCACGCCACGGCCCAGCGGGTCGCCGCAGACCACGCCCACCGTCCCTCGGGGGCGCTGGCCCCGGACGGGACCCTGTGGGTCGCGTACGACGGGCTCATCGCGGGCCGCTACCGCGCGGTGGTCCGCGCCCGTGGCCACGACGGGTTCGGCGACCCCTTCGTCCTGGAGCAGCCGGACGACGGCTGGGCCACCTCGCCGGTGGCGGTGGCGGGCGAAGGGGCGGATGTGGACGTGTTCTGGTACACCATCAACCGCGGCGCCAGCCTCCACTTCTGGCACCAGCGGCTCGGGCTCGGTCCCGACGGCGCCGTCCGGGCCGAGGGCGGGCCGGCCCTGTGGGCCCAGGGCAGAAACTGGTACGCGGGGCTGCGGGCCCGGCCCTCGCCCAACGGTCGCGGAGGGCAGCTGGTCTACAACTGGGGCCGGCAGATCCACCTCCGGCGCGTGGCCGACGGCGTCCTGGGTCCGCCCGCCGTGGTCTCGCGGCGGGGCGGCGACGACTTCAACCGGCGCGCCGACGTGCTCCAGCGAGACGACGGCACGGTGTACGTGGCGTTTCAGCACGCTCCCGGCAACGGCCACCACCCGCGCCGCGCCGACGTCGTCGTCCGGCGCCTGACTCCCCAGCAGCTCTCAGACCTCGTGGACCCCGCGTGCGAGTCCGCCCAGGACCCGTTCGTCGAGCCCCCGGAGCGCCAGCGCTCCGTCATCGCCCTGCCGCCGGCGGCGGTGTGGGAGTTTCGCGGCGGCGACGACGCCTACGCCGGCCTGCACCTCCTGTGGGGGGACATCCACGGGCAGAACGCGCTCTCGGACGCCCTGGGCGAGATGGACCAGTACTACCACGCCGCGTCGCTCCTGGCCCGGCTCGACTTCGTCGCCCTGACGAACCACGACGTGTTCCCCGATGAGCTGACCCCCGCGGAGTGGGCCACCTCCGTGCGCTACGCCCGGGTCTTCAACCACCCCGGAGAGCTTATCACGCTGCAGGCCCTGGAGTGGACCTCCAACGAGTACATGGAGGACTTCGGCCACAAGAACATCTACTTCCCCGACGACCATCCCCGGCTGCACCTGTCCACACGCGCGGCCAGCGAGACGCCGGAGCGGCTGTTCGCCGGGCTGCGCCAGGAGGGCGCCCTGTGCTTTCCCCACCACCCGGCGGCGGACTGGGGCGTCGTGAGCGCGGCGACCGACTGGCGGTATCACGACGAGGTCGTGCAGCGCGCCGTGGAGATCTTCTCGCGCCACGCTCCCTTCGAGTACCACGGCAACGTTTCGCCCTACACCCGCAACGTGGCCCAGTTCACCGGCCGCTCGGTCCGCGACGCGCTGGCGCTGGGATACCGGCTGAGCTTCACGGGCGGCAGCGACACCCACCAGCTGGAGCACGGGCTCGAGGGCGGACTCGTGGCCGCGTACGCGGAGCAGTTCACCCGCGAGGGCGTGTTCGACGCGCTGGCGAAAGGTCGCATCTACGCCACGACCGGCGCGCGCATCCTGCTGGAGCTGCGCCAAGGTCCCACGCTCATGGGCGCTCACGCCGTCTGGGCGGAGCCCGACGCGCCGCGGTTCACGCTCCGCGTCCACGGGACCGCCCCGATCCAGCGGATCGAGCTGATCCGCGACGGCCAGGTGGCCTGGTCCCTCGAACCCGCGGGCCTCAAGGTGGCCACGGACGCCACGGCGCCCGCCCCCGGCCCGGGCCGGACCGCTTACTACTACCTCCGGGTGGTCCAGTCGGACGCGCACATGGCCTGGTCGTCCCCCATCTGGCTCACCGGCGCACCCGCCGGAGCCCTTTGACGGGGCGGCCGCCGCCCGCGTCCCTCAACCGCCCTGGCGCAGCGCCCGCACCTGCTCGAGGCACCGTTGCACCCGGATGGTCAGCGCCCCGGGGTCGAAGACGCTCTCACGGCCGATGAGGGAGCTACCGAGACCCACGGCCGCGGCGCCCTGCTCGAACCACACGCCCATGCTCTCCTCGGTGATTCCGCCCGTGGGCAAGAACCGCACCCCGGGCAAGGGGCCCCGCATCTCCCGGAGAAACCCCGGTCCCACCACCGACGCCGGGAACAGCTTGACGAAGGTGCTGCCGGCCTCGGCCGCCTGCAGGACCTCGTAGGGCGTCTGCCCCCCCAGGACGAAGGGGACGCCGTAGCGGTTGCCCACGATGGCCACCCCCCGCGCCGGGACCACGCTCACCAGGAACTGCGCCCCGGCGAGGACCGCGAGCCGGGCCGTCTCGGCGTCGAGCACGGTCCCGGCTCCCACCAGGGCGTCGGGAATCCGCCGGCGCAATCGCTCGATGAGCCCCGCCGCCCCGGGCACGGTGAAGGTGATCTCCACCACGTCCATCCCGGCGCCATGGAGGGTCACCGCCACCTGTTCCGCGCGCTCCACCGAGTCCGCCCGCACCACCGGCACCACGCCCTGCCTCACGATCCGGTCCGCCACCGACGCCTGCATGCCCTCATCTCCATCCACGTACTGCTGTGAACCTCAGCGTTCGATCGGGGGCCGACCGCTCAGATGGGCCTCGGCCTCCGCCCAGAGCGGCAGCCCGTCCGAATCCCCCCGCGAGCGCACGGCCATGGCCCCCGCGAACAGTCCCAGGTCCAGGCACCGCTCTTCGTCGAGTCCGCGCAGGTACCCGGCCACATACCCCGCCACCAGGCCGTCGCCGGCGCCGACGGTGTCCACGACCCCGCCCACCGCCAGCGCGGGCTTCGCCAGCGGCGCCGCCCCCGGCGCGTACACCGTCGCCCCGTCCGCGCCCCGGGTCACGACGATGCGCCGGATCCCCCCGGGCCTAAGGCGCGTCAGGACCGCCTCCGGCCCCAGGCCAAAGGTCGCCTTGAGCTCGTCCTCGGAGGCAAACAGCAGGGAGACGCTGCCCAGCAGCGGTTCCAGGACCCGGCGCCACGCGGGCACGTCCCCCAGCTTGTGCCGAAGGTTCACGCAGAAGGCCACGGGGACCCCGGCATCCTCCGCCCATCGGAGGAGCGTCTTCACCGCCGCCCGGGCGTCGGCGGAGATCATGGCCGTGATCCCGGAGACGTGCACCATGCCCGCGCGCTCCACGAGCTCCCGCCACCGGGGATCCGCTTCCACCGCCTGCCCCGCGCTGCCCTGGCGATAATAGTACACCCGCGTCTCGTTCGAAAGCCCCCGGTTCTCCTTGAAGAACACCGCCGTGGGCCGATCGGGGTCCACCTGGACCCAGCTCGAGTCGATCCCCTCCGCCCCGAGCCGCCGCCGGATCATCCGCCCGAAGGGATCGTCGCCCACCCGCCCCAGGAACGCCGCGGGTACGCCCAGCCGGCTGACCCCCACCGCCACGTTGCACTCCGCCCCCGCCACGAACGGCGTGAAGGAGCCCACCAGCTCCAGCAGCCCCGGCTCGCGCGGGGCGATGGCGACCATGGCCTCGCCCAGCGCCACCAGCGGCAAGGCCGCTACGGCCCTCTCGCTCAACGGTCCGCCGCTCCCGGGTCGAACAGCGCGGCGCTGAGGCCGCCGTCCACGGCGACGACGGCGCCCGTCACAAACGACGCGCGGTCGCTGGCCAGAAACACGACCACCTCCGCCACCTCCTCGGGCCGCGCCACCCTTCCCAGGGGATGGGCCCGGCCCCAATGAGAGACCGTGTCGTCCACCCGCTTGCGGTCGCCCAGTTCTCCGGCCGCCCAGCGCAGCATCGGCGTGTCCACCGATCCCGGGCACACCACGTTGACCCGGATGTTCTGGTGCGCGTGATCCAGGGCCATGGTGCGCGCCATGGCGATGAGCCCGCCCTTGCTGGCGGCGTAGGCCACCACGTTGGGCTGGGACAACAGCCCCTGGACCGACGCGGTGATGACGATCGACCCCCTGCCGGCGCGGACCATCCAGGGAACCGCGGCCTTGGCCATCAGGAAGGCGCCCTTGAGATTGACCCCCAGCACCCGGTCCCAGGTGTCCTCGTCGGTATCCACCACCGTGCCGTAGCGTTGGATCCCCGCGTTGCTGTGCAGGACGTCCACCCCGCCCCAGCGCTGGGCCACGGACGCGACGGCGGCCGAAACCGACCCCGGATCGCTCACGTCGCACGCCACGGCCATGGCCTGTCCGCCCTCGCCCCGGATCTCGCCGGCGAGCCGCTCCCCCGCTTCGCCGTCCACGTCGAGCACCGCCACGCGGGCGCCCGCCCGGGCCATGGCGCGCGCTGAAGCGGCGCCGATCCCCTTGGCGGCGCCGGTGACGATGGCGACCCTCGCGGCCAGGTCGTCCACTCCCTCAGCCTCCTGTTCCGATATGCCCGTCCTCCGGCGGCACCCGCGGCGCGTCCGGCGCGCTGATGAGCACCATCCGGTCCCGCACGTAACGCATGTGCGCCGCCATCTGCTCTCGGGCGCCCACCACGTCGCCACGGCAGATCTCCCGGTAGAGCGCCGTGTGCAGCTCGATCAGCGTCGGCAGCTCCGACACCGCCACCAGCCCCTGCCAGCGCGCCCGCTCCACGACGTTGAGCACCAGCTCCAGGATGTCCGCCAGCCGCCGGTTTCCCGTCGCCTTCCAGATGCGGCGGTGGAACTCGTTGTCCCCCTCGACGAAGCTCTGGTACTCGCGCCGCTGGCACGCCGTCTCCATCCGCCCCAGCGGTTCCGCGAGCAGCTGGGCCAGCTCCCCACCCGCGCGCGCCATGGCCCGCTCTACCGCGGCCGGCTCCAGCATCGTCCGCACGTCCGTGGCGTCGAGCACATCCTGGATGTCGATGCCCGAGACGATGCTCCCCACCTGCGGGGCGATGACCACGTAACCGTCGTTGCTCAGCATCTTGAGCGCCTCGCGCACCGGCGTGCGGCTCACCCGGAACTCCACGGCCAGGGAGGCTTCGGACATCTGCGTCTCGGGGGGCAGATCCCCGTGGATGATGCGGTGCTTGAGGTCGCGGTAGATCTGCTGAGCCACGGAATGGTCCGCGGACCGCTTGAGGCCGCGGCCGGGTGTCACCACCGTTCTCGCCATCCCGCTCCCCCTTCGCCAGAAACCTCTCCACAGGATCCATTTCAACGTGTTTTGACACCACTCGCCCGCCGCTGCCGCTGGCACGACACCAGGTCGTGCACTGAACCCAAGGATAGACGCTTGGGGGTACACCGACAAGTCGCCCCTGCGGACCGGCGCTGTGAGCTCGCTCCTTGGCGCACGTGTCGGGTCCGGATGAGCATCGGATGCAAAGGTCCCGACGTCCGCGGTCCCGCCCGACGTCTCATTTGTGTGCCTGGTCGCGTGAGCAGCGTGAAGCCCACAGGGTAGAAGGGCATGTCCGAAAGGTTGACGCCCGACCATTACCATGGTACCATGCCAGTGCTGCGGTTCCAAGACCCACCCCGTCAAAGAGAGCTACGGCAACACCACCCCGGGCCCCGTGGAGGGCTGAACACGGACGCATCGTCCGCAGGCCTGGCAAGGACCTTTTCGCACGACGTCGCCCGTCACACCTTGAGCCCAGGTCCTGCTGGCCGACTTGCTCCCATGATCGACCCGCCTGCTCTCCGGTAGCGGTCCAAAAAAGGGGGGATGCGTTTGAGGTAGCACACCTTGACTGCACCTCGTGCTCGCCTGCCCTCACGACGCCGCTGTACCGAGGTTCAGGTGAAAAAGGGGGGACCCTGCCGATGAGTTCCACAGTGCCGAAATTGTACAGCAGGCGCTCGCTCGTCGCCGTTCTGGCTGCTTTGTCCACCGTGGGGATGACGGCGGCCGTGACGGTGGCTGCCAATCCGGTAGCGGGTGCCGCCACGACCATCGGCGTATACAACGACAAGGCCAACTGGACCACGGATTGGAACGAGATGGGCGCCATTGCCGCCAAAGACATCGGAGTCGGATTCAAGGCTGTACCCTTCGCAGACACCAGCACCTACCAGGCAACCATGATGGCGTCTCTGCCTTCCACAAAGGCGCCGGCGCTGTTCACTTGGTGGTCCGGAGCGCAACTCACGCCGCTGGCCAAGGCCGGCCTCCTCACGCCCCTCAACGGGCTTTGGAACCGCTACAAGGAGGACTATACGGCCGGTCTGCGAAAGGCCTTCACCTACCATGGCAACGTGTACGCGGCACCGCTCTACAGCGCTTACTGGGACGTCTTTTACAACAAGCACGTCTTTGCCCGGTTTCACCTGCATCCGCCGACCACTTGGGCACAGTTTCTCCACATGTGCGCACTGCTCAAGGCACACGGGATCACGCCTATGGCGCAGACGGTGGCAGGGGTCTGGCCGGGGTTCATCTGGTTCGAAGAACTCATGCTCCGAAGCTACCCGGCCCA
>JAJZYS010000206.1 GCA_021797925.1 Bacillota bacterium | reverse complement strand
GGGGAGGTGATGGCGTGGATGCGCTCGGCGACGGCCGCTACTCGATCCGCGTCGTGGAGCAACTGACAGGGCTCACCGCCCGGCAGATTCGCTACTACGAGACCAAGGGTCTGCTTGCACCCCAAAGGACCGCCGGCCGCCAGCGCCTCTTCTCGGCCGCCGACGTGGAACGGCTGCAATGGATCCGGACCTGGAGGGGTGAGGGCGTCACCCTGGCGGCCATCAAGACGAGGTTGCAGGCTGCCAAACCGGCCCACGCCGCGGCGGGCCGGACGCCGGCGCGGGAGACGGACGCGTGGGCGCGCCTGTCCCGCCCGGCGCTGACCTCCCTGTACCCGGTGTCCGACCGCGGACGGTTGATGGAGGTCATGGAGGAGCGCCATCGGAGCAGAAAGGACGGAGATCGTTGACTGGCCAGGAGGCACTTGCATTCTTGCGGGAGCGCCGTGTGGAGTTTCTTGACCTCAGGCTGACGGACCTGTTCGGCGGGTGGCATCACATCATGCTGCCCATGGCGGCCGTGGAAGCGTCCCTGTTCGAGGCCGGGCTGCCGTTCGACGGATCCAGCCTGCGCGGGTACCGGCACATCGAGGAGTCGGACATGGTGCTCCTGCCCGATCCCGCGACCCTCCACGTCGACCCGTTCGCGGCCCGGCCCACGGCCGCGATGCAGTCGGACGTGTACGATCCGCAGGGGCAGCCCTACGGCCGCGACCCGCGGGGCGTCGCCAAGCGGGCGGAGCAGGCGCTGGTGGCCGCCGGCGTCGCCGACAGCGCGTACTTCGGACCGGAGCTGGAGTTCTTCGTGTTCGACGACGTGCGCATGCACTCGGCCACCAACGAGGCCTTCTACCACCTGGACTCGGTGGAGGCGGAATGGAACTCGGGCCGGGCCGAGGGGCCCAACCTCGGGTACAAGATCCGGGCCAAGGAGGGCTACGTGCCGCTGGCTCCTTCCGACCAGCTTTCCGACCTCAGGTCGGAGATGGTGACCCAGCTCATGGGAGTCGGCATCGACGTGGAGCGCCATCACCACGAGGTGGCCACCGCCGGCCAGGGCGAGATCGGGATGCGGTTTCAGACCCTGACCACCATGGCGGACCACGTGCTGCTCTACAAGCACATCGTGCGCAACGTGGCCCACCAGGCGGGCAAGGTGGCCACCTTCATGCCCAAGCCGCTCTACGGCGACAACGGCAGCGGCATGCACACCCACCAGAGCCTCTTCAAAAACGGCCAGAATCTCTTCTACGACGAGCAGGCGTACGGACACCTCAGCCGGCTGGGGCGCAGCTACCTGGCGGGGATTCTCACCCACGCGCCCGCGCTGCTGGCCCTGACCAACCCCACGACCAACTCGTACCGCCGGCTGGTCCCGGGCTTCGAGGCCCCCGTGAACCTGGTGTTCGCCAAGGGCAACCGGTCCGCGGCCATCCGCATCCCTACGGTGATCAGCTCGCCCAAGGCCGTCAGGATCGAGTTCCGCACCCCCGACCCCACCGCCAATCCCTACCTGGCCTTTGCCGCGATGCTCATGGCCGGGCTTGACGGCATCCGCCGCGACCTCGACCCGGAGCGCGAGGGGTTCGGTCCCTGGGACGTGAACACGTACGAGCTGACCCCCGAGGAGCGCGCCCGGATCAAGAGCGTCCCCGGGTCGCTGGAGGAGGCGCTCGACCAGCTGGAGCGGGATCACGACTTCCTCCTGCACGGGGACGTGTTCAGCGAGGATCTCATCGACGCGTGGATCCAGGAGAAGCGCCGCCGGGACGTGGACGGCGTCAGGGTGCGGCCGCACCCGTACGAGTTCCACCTGTATCTCGACGCGTAGGCCGTCTTCGCCGGACGGGGGGCTCCGAGCCCCCCGTCTTCGCGTCCGGGGGAGCGCTCGCGCCGGAGCCTGGCACCGCGACCGTCCGGGCGCCGTCTTGCGTCCGGGCCGTGACCCCCACAGCGGCGCCGCGGCCCGCGAAGTTCATGAACGCACGTGATGGAATCCTGGCTTGACCCACATCTTGTTCTTATGTGATACTGCCTGCGGTATCCTCTGTGCGCGGACCCGGTCCGCCGCGCGCCGCGCGGCGGATGGACGGCGGGCGGAAATGATTGCTGTGATGCGGCGGGAGGGATGGGGCGCGTCCGTGCAGAAGGACTGTCCCATCCCTCCGGCGTCCTGCTAGCGGTTTCGTCCCCGCCACTTCGGCCGACAAGGCATGGGGAGCGATCATGTGGCAGTCATCCTCACCTTGGCCATCAGCCTCGCCATCGCGCTGACCGTCACTCCGCTGGTGCGGGCAGGGGCCGTTCGCCTCGGCGCCATGAAGGTTCCTGTGGACCGCAGCGTGCATACCCGTCCGGTGGCGCACATGGGCGGCATCGCCATGGTGGCGGCGGTCGCGGTCGCGGTGGTGGTCATGGGAGGGATCCAGAACCTCGAGGTGCGGGGGATCCTGGTGGGAGGCCTCCTCGTGGCGGCCCTGGGTGTGGTGGACGACCTCGTCACCCTGCCGGCGTGGACGAAGTTCCTCGGTCAGACGCTCATCGCCCTCGTCCCGGTGGCGTTCGGGGTGGAGATCCGGTGGATCTCCAATCCCTTCGGGCCCATCGTCTACACGGGTGCGCTGGGCATCCCGCTCACGGTGGTGTGGATCGTGGCCATCGTGAACACCATCAACCTGGTGGACGGCCTGGACGGGCTCGCGAGCGGGATCACGGCGATCGCGGCCAGCACGATCCTGGCGGTCTCGCTGTACGAGCACGAGTTCCTCCCGGCCATGGTGGCCGCGGCGCTCCTGGGGGCGAGCCTGGGGTTTTTGCGGTACAACTGGCACCCCGCGAGCATATTCATGGGGGACACCGGGGCGATGTTCCTGGGGTACATGCTGGCCGGCATCGGGGTGGTGGGCACCCTCAAGGATGCGACCACCTTCGCGCTGGCGGTCCCGATCCTGGCGCTGGGGATCCCCATCCTCGACACGAGCTTCGCCATCCTGCGGCGGGTCGTGAACCACCGCCCGCTGGGGGAAGCTGACCGGGGACACCTGCATCACCGGCTCCTGGACCTGGGGCTGGGCCAGCAGCAGGTGGTGCTGCTCCTGTACATGGTGACCCTGGTGCTGGGCACCACCGCGGTGATGATCAGCGAGGTGGCGTGGGCGGAGGGTGTGGTGCTCCTGGTGGTGGTCGCGGTGTTCCTCGGGTGGGGAGCCAAGCGGACCGGTCTGATGCGGCTGAGGGGGGGAGCGACGTCCAAGAGCGGGTGAGCCCGTGGCGGATCCTGTGCGTGTTCGGAACCCGGCCCGACGCCATCAAGATGGCGCCGGTGGTCCGGGCGCTGAAGGCTGCGGCGGACTTCGAGGGCCGTGTGGCCGTCACCGCCCAGCACCGGGAGATCCTCGACCAGGTGCTGGAGCACTTCTCGATCCTGCCCGACCATGACCTCGACGTGATGCGCGCGCGCCAGTCGCTCACAGACATCGCCGTCAACGCCCTGCCGGGGCTGGAGCAGGTGTACCGGCGGGAGCGGCCGGACATGGTGCTGGTGCAGGGTGACACGGCCACCACCTTCCTGGGGGCGCTGAGCGCGTTCTGGTGCAAGATCCCCGTGGGACACGTGGAGGCGGGGCTGAGAACCGGCCACCGCTACCTGCCGTTTCCGGAGGAGATGAACCGGAGGCTGACGACCACGCTCGCATCCCTGCACTTCGCGCCCACGCGCACGGCGCGCAATCACCTGGTCCGCGAGGGCGTCGACCCCCACAGCATCGTGGTGACCGGCAACACGGCGGTGGACGCCCTGCGGTGGACGGTCCGCGAGGGGCCGCCGCTGGAGGGGCGCTACGAGGCGCGGCTCGACCCCAAGCGGCCGCTGGTGCTGGTGGAGGCCCACCGCCGGGAGAACTGGGGGCCGCCCATGGACCAGATCTTCACCGCCGTGGCCCGTCTCGCGCACGTGGTCCCCACCGCGTCCATCTGGGTCTCGGTGCACCCCAACCCGGAGGTCTCCGAGCCCGCCCGGCGCATCCTCACCGGGGTGCCGGGCGTGGAACTGCTGACTCCGCCCGATTACGGGCAGTGGGCCCGGCTTTTGCACCGGGCGGCGCTGCTCGTGACTGACTCCGGCGGAGCGCAGGAGGAGGCTCCCTCCCTGGGTGTTCCGGTGCTGCTCCTGCGCGAGAGCACCGAGCGGCCCGAGGCCATCGAGGCGGGGGTGGTGACGCTGGTGGGGGTCGATCCCGAGGTGATCGTGAGCAACGCCGAG
>JAJZYS010000205.1 GCA_021797925.1 Bacillota bacterium | reverse complement strand
GCGCCCCGCCGGCCACCACGGTCACGTCCGTCCAGGCGTGGGCGGGGCCGCGCGCGTCGTAGGCCACCTTCACGGCGCCGGCCGCGTTCACGTACGCGATGTACGCCACCGCGCCCGACACCGCCAGCCAGTAGTAACCTTCGGAATTGGTGCCCACGGCGTCGGCGATGGTGCTGGGGTACTGACGCCACCCCCCGCCCGCGTTGGTCACCAGGGCATAGACGTTGCCGAACTGCGCCACCATGTAATCCGCGCCGCCATCGACCACGAGCGGTGACATCGTGAGCGGCGTCCCCTTGAGCGTCAGCACGTGTGCGGGCGCGGACCATCTGGGCGCGCCGCCGCCGGCCGCCGCCGCGCCCGGCGCCTGCATCTGCAGCAGCAGCGCCATCGCCACCGGGGCCACCACCCGTCCCACGATACTCGAGCTACGCATGTTTCCATTCCTCCATCGCCACATCGTCATTTCCCGATCTCGGCTTCAAATTCGAGGTCGCAACCGCCGTGAACGCCCTCGGCCGCGTCGCTCCGGCCCCGTTGCCCGCGGCGCCCTCGATCGGTCAGGGACCCGGCGCACCCGGGACGGACGGGTGCCCGGGGAGGGCGCGGCACACAGGGCCTCGGCCGCTGGGACGCGCACCACGCCGAGCGGCGTCGCGGATCCGGCGCGACAGCCGGCCCGGACTCGGCGCCCGCGGGCACAACCCGGGTCGCTGACCCGGCGGGCACACCGCCGACCACGACGCCCGCGGACCTGCCCGCGCCGGCTCTCACCGGCCGGAGACGTCCATCCGCATGCCTCCTCGGGCCCGGCCGTCCCCGCCGGCGAGACCCTTGAACCGTTGCTTGATACGAAAGATGACCCAGGTGGGCGGCGGCGCCTGGGCCCTGCCTGGCGGGCCACGACGGGCCGTGGGCCCGACCCTTCGCGGGGCGGGCGCGTCGAGCACCGGGACGCACCGGACAGCCGTCCGTCGACGGCCTTGGGGTGCGGGCGCCCGCCAGCATCGTAACCGACCCTTGACCAGCCGACGCACGAAGCCTCACCCACTCTTGGGATACGGGCGCCCGCGAGCATCGTAAACCGACGGCAGGGGACAAAAAATCAGGGGCCGCGCCGGATTGCCCCTGATCTTTAGCCCCGGCCCCCGTGACGTTAGGCGTTGCTGCGCCCGGCCGCCACCGCCCGCGAGGCCTTCCATGCGCCCTCCGATGCCCTCGGGCTCGGAGCGCCAGCTGGCCGCAGACGGGGCCTGGCCGCAGTTGAAACTCTCTCTGACCCGAAGCCGGGAGGCGATCTCCCGGATTCAGCAGCCCTGGTCCAGCGGATCCGCCGCCCTTCCTCCCGGGGACGGGGCAAGCCCACGGGCCCCGGGCCAGCTCAGGTTCGGGCGCCTTCCTTCCGCCGCCTTCGCTCCACCCCGGCCTGACGCCGCCAGATCTCGCCGGCACGCGTCCAAGCCCGCGGCCGCAGCGGCGTCGTGCCCCTTGCCGGCTCAGCACGGCACGCAAGCGTGCCGGTTTTCATGCGATCGCGGCGTGGACGCCGTTTCCACGCGCACGGATCGGCGATGTGAACCTCGCTGCGGCGGAACGGGCGTCGCCGCGTCAGTCGGGTGACCGCGGCCCGTTCCACCCCGTCGGGAGCACGGCGTGGCCATCTGCGACAGGCCTTGGCTCCCTCCCGGGCACCACGACCGCGCACGCTTGCCACCGACCGATCGCCGCGGGGCGTCACGCCCGGCAGAGATTCCCGCCGCCGCCGGACTTCAGAGTCTCGTTCTCGATGCACCGCGCGGCATAGGTGGCCAGCCGCGTGCCGCGATCGGGGTTGAACGTGTCGATGGCCTTGATGAGGCCCACGGTGCCGATAGAGATCAGGTCGTCCGCGTCTTCGCCGGTGTTGTCGAACTTGTGCACAAGATGCGCCACCAGGCGCAGGTTGCGTTCGATCAGGGTCTGGCGCGCACGCTCGTCCCCCTTGCGCTGGCGCGCGAGGGCTTCGGCTTCGTCGCCCTCCGCGAGGGGCTGGGGAAAGGCGTTTCCCGTGAGGTAGCCCACCAGGATCCAGATGCCCCGCAGAAACGGCACGACCAGGATCGACAGGAATTCAAGCTCCACGGACGCGTGCACCTCCGCTGCCGGATCCCTATCAGTCTACGCCCGGCGGGGGGTCGGGGTGCGTGTCCGCCCGTCCCATGGATCGGACCGCACCGAGCACCGCCCGAAGGTCGAGGGCGTGCCCGGGACCGGTGGCCCGGGTGAGGTGGCGGACGACCCCGTGCTCGTCGATGACCGCGGTTCCGCTCTGCTGGATGACCCCCCATCGGCGCTCGAGTCCCCACGCCGCGTAGACGCGCCGCTCGGGATCCGCGATCACGGCAAAGGTTGGCGGCACCCGCTCCGCCACGTGGCGGGCATCGTCTTGCGATCCGGGCCCCACGACGGCCACGCTGACGCCCTGTGCCCTGAGAAATTCCGCCTGGTGCGCCAACTGGCGCACGTGCCTCACGCACGTGAGTCAGGCGAAGTCCCGCATGAAGTAGAGAATCCGGGGCCCCTTCCCCAGGTCGACGAGGGACCCGTCCGCGGCCCGTCCCTGGACCGCCGGGGCGCGGTTTCTGTCCATGGGCGCTCCCACCGGTGGCATCCCCCTTCCATCGCTCCTGCCATCCCGATTCGCCGGTCCCTGGCGCGCCACCTGCGCTGTCCGCCCGCCCGTGGGCCACACTCGGGCGCCCTCGTGCGCCGTCGCGATTGACAGGCCGGCCGCGGAATGAAACACTGGGCTCAGAACTTCACGACGTGTGAAGGGCTGTGCATCGAGGTGGACACGCCATAGACACAGTCCGTCGGTCTACCGTCCCTGGCCTTCCCAGCGCCCTTCAGCGCTGGCACGGTCTGTGTGTGGACGAACCGTGGTTGTCCGTCGTGCGCCGGCTGGAGCGCCACGTGGGCAGGCTCACGGGCGCGGCCAAGAGCGCGGTGTGGGCGCGCATACCCCCGCACGGGGAATGGCTGCACGTGGCCTGGGGTCCCGATCCCCGGCAGGTGTGCGTGCTCCCGCCGGGCGCGTGGCCGCTGAGCGCGGTCGTGGAGCGCCCGCGCCCGCTGCGCCACGATGTGACCGGCGGATCGGAGCTCGCCCGGATCATGGCCGCGGACAGCATCGCCACCACGTGGGTGCTCCCGCTCATCCCGCCCTCCCCCGGGGGCGCGTCGCACGAGCCCACCGGCGTGCTGGCACTGGGCTGGCGAGAGGCCGCGCCCGCCGGCCCGCCGGTGGTGGTGGACCTGCTGCCGGTGATCGCCCATCTCGTGGACGAGCGCACCCAGGGGGTCCTGACCGAAGCCTTCGTGACCTGGTCCCGGACGCAGCCGGTCCCGGGCACGCCCGCCGAGTGGACCCTGAGGCTCAAGGCGCTGCAGGAGTGGCTGGGCGGCGACCAGTGGGTCCTCTTCCGGGTGACCGACCAGGGCCACGGTCCCTGGCAGGTCGACGCCCAGCACGGTCACCGCCAGGACGTGGGGGCCCGCTGGGTGGAGCTGACCGTCGAGGGGACCCCGTGGGTGACGGCGACGGTCATCGCCCAGGCCATGGCCCAGCAGCGGATCGGCTTCGTGCCCGATGTGGACACGCACGCGGGGGCACGGCAGGACCCCTCGCCGCTGCGGGACTGGGCACGGGCCCTGCACCTGCGCTCGGTGGTCGTCGTGCCGCTGGGATCGCAGCCGTCGGGCGACGCCGGTGTGCTGCTCGTGACCTGGGATCGCACCGACGGCTGGCGCCGCGCGGGTCTCTCGGTTCATCCCCTGGAGGCGCTGCGCCGGGTCCTGGCCGACGCGTGGAACCACATGGGGCTGACCCGCGACCTCATGCGGGATCCTTTGACCGGAGTGCTCAACCGCCGGGGCATCGAGGCGGCCTGGTGCATGACGTGCGATGGCGGGACGGTGGGCCTCGTGGATCTCGACGACTTCCACCGCGTCAACAACACCTGGGGCCATCTCATGGGGGACGAGGTGCTGCGCACCATCGCCGAGATCCTCGCCAGCGAGGCTCAGGAGCAGGGCGGCTGGTGCGGGCGCTGGGGCGGCGACGAGTTTGCCCTGGGGCTGGACGTCCGCGTGGACTGGCAGGCCTTGGGCGAACGGGTCCAGGCCCGGCTGGACCGCACCGCCGTGGAGCGGGGCTGGCCTCAGCGCGTCACGACGTCCGGGGGCAGCTGGTCATGGCAGGGGGATTCGCCGCCGTGGGAGGAGGCGCTGGATCGCGCCGACCGCGCGCTGTTTGAGGCCAAGCGCCTGGGCGG
>JAJZYS010000204.1 GCA_021797925.1 Bacillota bacterium | reverse complement strand
CCGCGGGCGGGACCGCGGTGACGATCACGGGCTCGGGGTTTGCGCGCGCCACCCTCGTCCGGTTCGGGTCGGTGCCCGCGGCGAGCTTCACCGTGGTCTCGGACGAGAAGATCACGGCCGTCTCGCCGCCGGGCGCCGGCACCGTGGACGTCACCGTGACCGCGGCGCGGGGAACGAGTCCCGTCGGCCGTTCGGATCGCTACACGTACCGGTAGGATCGCGCAGAGGGTCTCCCGGGCGCGGCGGCGAGGAGGCCCTCCGCCCGTGACGGGGCCGGCCGGCGAGTGTCCGGCCGGCCCCGCCATGGGCGGGGCCGTCGGCGGGAAGCTGCTGCGCCGGCTGTCGCGAGCGTGCCAGGGCCCGTGCTGGTTTGGGACAGCCGCGACGGGATGCTCCGGGGAGATTGCGGTGGACGGCTGTGCGTCGGAGAGGGACGGCGGCCGCCGGCGCAGCAGGGCCCGGCGGTGCGCCACCAGGCCGCAGCCTCGCTCCGCCTGGCTGCAGGGACAAGGAGGGCCGCCCCGAGGGCGGCCCGGCTGTGGGCGGCCCGGCGCCGAACGCGTTCCCTTCCGGCGCAACCCTTGGCTGTCGCGGTTTATCCCGACCTTTCCGGTCCCGGCGGCGTCACGCCGGGACACGTCCGCGTCGCCGCGGTGGGGAGTACTTGGTCAAAGCCTTCCGAAGCCGCTATAATGGGTGGAGTTTTGCGCTCAAGGGGGCCATTGGATGACGACGAGAATCGGGATCAACGGTTTCGGCTCCATCGGCAGACGCTTCTTCCGCATCGCCCAGGGCCGCAAGGACCTCGAGGTGGTCGGAATCAATGACCTGACCGATGCGGTGACCCTGGCCCACCTGCTCAAGTACGACTCCAACTACGGGGCCTTCCCGGGTACGGTCAAGGCCCTGGACGGCGCCATCGAGGTCGACGGACGCCGCATTCCCATCATCGCCGAGCGCGACCCGGCCGCCCTTCCCTGGAAGGACCTGGGCGTGGACATCGCGGTGGAGTGCACCGGCCGGTTCACCAAGGGGGGCAAGGCCAGGGCGCACCTGGACGCGGGCGCGCGGCGGGTGGTGATTTCCGCGCCCGCCGAGGGCGAGGACCTCACGGTGGTGCTGGGCGTCAACGACGACCGCTTCGACCCCGCGGTGCACCGGGTGATCTCCAACGCGTCGTGCACCACCAACTGCCTGGCGCCGCTGGTCAAAGTGCTCGACGACGCGTTCGGGGTCGAGACGGGGCTCATGAACACCATCCACTCCTACACCAACGACCAGGTGATCCTCGACGCTCCCCACAAGGACCTGCGGCGCGCCCGGGCCGCGGCTACGAACATCATCCCCACGACCACCGGCGCCGCCAAGACCGTGGCCGTGGTGATCCCCCACCTCAAGGGGCGGCTGAACGGCCTGTCGTTCCGCGTACCGACCCCGGTGGTCTCCGTGGTCGACTTCACGGCGGTGCTCAAACGGCCCGCCGACGCCAGGACCGTGAACGACGCGCTGCGGCAGGCTTCCCAGGGGCCCCTGGCGCGGATCGTCGGGTACCTGGAGGAGCCGGTGGTGTCCATGGACCTCAAGGGCGACTCCCACTCGGCCATCGTGGACGGCCTGAGCACCATGAGCATCGGGTCGCTCACCAAGGTCGTCGCCTGGTACGACAACGAATGGGGCTACTCGACCCGGCTCGTCGACCTGTGCGAGCTGGTGGGCCGGGCCAGGTGACCCCGCTCCCGTCGGTCCGGGACCTGCCCGTCAAGGGGCGGCGGGTGTTTCTGCGCTCGGACCTCAACGTGCCCATGAAGGACGGGCGGGTCGCCGACGACGCCCGCATCCTGGCCTCGCTGCCCACGCTCCGGCTGCTGGTGGAGCGGGGGGCCTCGGTGGTGGTGGCCTCGCACCTGGGCCGGCCCCGGGGGCAGCGGGACGACCGCTTCAGCCTCGCGCCCGTGGCCGAGCGCCTGGCGCAGCTCGCGCAGCGGCCCGTGGAGTTCGTGGACGATGTGGCCGGCGAGGCGGCGCACCAGCGCGCCGGGGCGCTCGCCCCCGGCGAGGTGCTCATGCTCCAGAACCTCAGGTTCGAACCGGGCGAGGAGCGGGACGACCCGGATCTGGCCCGCAGGCTCGCGAGCCTGGCGGACGTGTACGTGAACGACGCCTTCGGGGCGGCCCACCGCGCCCACGCCTCGACCCACGCCCTGGCGCGCCTTCTGCCCCATGCGGCCGGCCTGCTGCTCCTCGAGGAGGTCCGGGTGCTCACCGGGCTCCTCGAGAACCCCCAGCGGCCGTTCGTGTGCATCCTGGGCGGGGCCAAGGTGTCGGACAAGCTGCCGGTGCTGCGTTCGCTCCTGCCGAGGGTGGACCGGCTGCTCCTGGGCGGCGGCATGGCCAACACCTTCTTCCTGGCCCGGGGCCTTGCCATGGGCCAGAGCCTGGTCGAGCCTCCGCAGGTGCCCGAGGCCCGCGCCTTGCTCGAGGCCTACCCCGGCCGCGTCGAGCTGCCCGTGGATCTGGTGGTGGCGCCGTCCCCCGAGGGCCCGGCCCGGACGGTGGCGCCCGACGCGGTGGGCGAGCAGGACCGCGCGCTCGACGTGGGCGGCGCCACCGTCGACGCGTACGCCCGGATCATCGCGGGCGCGGGCTGCGTCTTTTGGAACGGGCCGGTGGGCATGTTCGAGAAGCCGCCCTTTGACCAGGGGACGCTGGGCATCGCCCGGGCGGTAGCCGAGGCTCCGGGGTTCACCGTCGCCGGCGGCGGCGACTCCCTGGCGGCGCTGGATCGGGCGGGGGTGCTTCACCAGATCGACCACGCCTCCACCGGGGGCGGCGCCTCGCTGGAGCTGCTGGAGGGGCGGACCCTGCCAGGGGTGGCCGCGCTCACCGACGATGGCTAGGCGGAGGCGGCTCATCTACGGGAACTTCAAGATGCAGCTGGGCATCGCGGCCACGCGGGCCTGGCTCGCGGACGTGCTCCCGGTGCTCGAGCCCGCGGTGGGGGTCGAGGCGGTCGTGTTCCCTTCGTTCGTCTGCCTGGCGCTCGCCAAGGCGGCGGTGGGGGGCGCGCCTCTGGGCCTGGGCGCCCAGGATGTCTCGCCCCACGGCGAGGGGGCGTACACGGGGGACGTGTCGGCGTCGATGCTCCGCGAGGCGGGGTGCAGCCATGTGCTGGTCGCCCACTCCGAGCGGCGACGCTATCACGGCGAGGACGACGAGCTGGCCCGGCGCAAGCTGCGCGCGGCGCTGGCCTCGGGGCTGCGGCCCGTCTACTGCGTGGGCGAGTCCCTGGAGCAGTACGACCGCGGCGAGGCGGCCGCGGTGGTCGCGGGTCAGGTGCGCACCGGCCTCGAGGGCTTCACGCCCGAGGAGGTGGGCCGCGTCGTCGTGGCCTACGAGCCGGTCTGGGCCATCGGGACCGGGCGCTCCGCCCGCCCGGAGCACGCCGCGCGGGCCGCGCAGTGGATCCGCGACGAGGTGGCGACCATGTACATGCGGGAGGTCGCGAAGGAAATGCCGGTTCTGTACGGAGGTTCCGTGAGTCCCAGCAACGTGGGGGCGTACCTGACCCAGCCGGGCGTGGACGGCGTCCTGGCCGGCGGCGCCTCCCAGGCGCCCGAGACCTACCTGGGCCTCTTGGAGGCGGCCCGATGATGCGTCCGCGCCCGGTGGTGCTGATCGTGCTCGACGGGTGGGGACTGGCGCCGGACGGCCCGGCCAACGCCATCAGCCTGGCCTCGCTGCCCAACTATCGCCGGTTCCTCACCACCTACCCCCACGGGCGCCTGCGGGCGGACGGGGAGACGGTGGGGCTCTTCCGCGGACAGATGGGCAACTCCAACGTGGGCCACCTCACCCTGGGCGCCGGGCGGGTGCTGGACCAGGACATCGTGCGCATCCACAAGAGCATCGAAGACGGGTCCCTGCACGAGAACCCCACGCTGGTGCGGTTCTTCGAAGGGGTCGCGCCCGGCGCCACCGTGCACTTCATGGGGCTGCTGAGCACCGGGGGGGTGCACTCCCACCGCGACCACCTCGCCGCCCTGGTGAGCGAGTGCCGCTCGCGGCTGCCGGAGAACCCCGTCGCCGTCCACTGCATCCTCGACGGGCGCGACGTCCCGCCCAAGGCGGCCGGGGAGGACATCGAGTGGCTCGAGGGCGTCCTGGGCAGGGCGCACGGCGCCCACATCGCCACGGTGAGCGGGCGCTTTTTCACCATGGACCGCGACCGGCGCTGGGACCGGATCGAGAAGGCCTGGCAGGCCATGGTGCTGGGCGAGGGGCTCACGGCCGGGTCCGCCGCCGAGGCGCTCTCCGCCGCCTACGCCCGAGGCGAGACCGACGAGTTCGTCACCCCCACGGTGATCGTGCGCGACGGCCGT
>JAJZYS010000203.1 GCA_021797925.1 Bacillota bacterium | reverse complement strand
CGCCACCGGCGTCCTGAGCCCCCTGACGGGGTTCATGGACCGCGACGACTACGCGTCGGTCCTGGCGGACATGCGCCTTGATGGCCCGGGGCGGTGGATCTGGCCCCTGCCCGTCGTGCTGCCGGTGCCGGCCGACACCGCCCGGGCTCTGACGCAGGGGCAGACCGTCGCCCTCGCGCCGCCGGGCACAAGCCCCGTCGCCACGCTCACGGTGACCGACGTGTTCACCCGCGACCTTCTCGCCGAGGCCAGGGCGGTCTACGGCACCGACGACCCCTCCCACCCCGGAGTGGCCCAGACCCTCTGCGACTCCCCGGTGGCGGTGGGGGGGCCGGTGCGGGTGTGGCGAAGCCCCCCGGCCCCGTTCCCGGGGTACGCGTCCACTCCCGCCGAGACCCGGGCGCTCTTCGCCCAGCGGGGCTGGCGCTCGGTCGCCGGGTTTCAGACCCGAAACCCCGTGCACCGCGCCCACGAGTACATCCAGAAGTGCGCCCTGGAGCTCGTGGACGGGCTGCTGCTCCATCCCCTGGTGGGCGAGACCCGCGAGGAGGATCTGCCGGCCGCGGTGCGCATGCGCTGCTACGAGGCGCTGATCCGCCACTACTTCCCCGCCGACCGGGTGGTGCTCGCCGTGTTCCCGGTGGCCATGCGCTACGCCGGGCCGAGAGAGGCGGTCTTTCACGCGATCTGCCGCAAGAACTACGGCTGCACCCACTTCATCGTGGGCCGCGACCACGCGGGCGTGGGAGGCCGTTACGGCCCGTTCGCCGCCCAGGACCTCGTCCGTGAACTGCAACCGGAGCTCGGCATCGCGGTTCTGGCCTTCGACAACGCCTTCTACTGCCGGCGCTGCGGCAACACCGCGACCGCCAAGACCTGCCCCCACGGCGACGATTGGCACCTCTCGATCTCCGGCACCGCCGTGCGCACCCTGCTGCGCGAGGGCAGGCCGCTGCCGCCGGAGTTCAGCCGTCCCGAGGTGGTCGCGGTGCTCGCCCAGGCCCTGGGCACGGGCGGCGGATCATGAGCAGGGGAGGTGAGGACGTGGGCGGAATCGACCGCGGGGCGGTCGCCTTTGCCCCCGGGGAGAGCGTGCTCGCCGCCGGGGTGCGCGCGTACGCCCAGGCGCTCGCCGCGTACCGGACGGGGGCCATGGACGCCGCCGCCTTCCGGGCCCTTCGCATCCAGGCGGGGGTGCACCTCGAGCGTTCTCCCAGCAGCCGCTACATGGTCCGGGTGAAGACCCCGTACGGACTCGCCGACGCGGGGCAGCTGCGCGCCCTGGCCGCCGCAAGCCGCCACGGCCTGCCCCGGCTGCACCTGACCACCCGGCAGGCCGTGGAGCTGCACGACGTCCCTCAGGAACACACGGTTTCCCTCCTGGCGGAGCTCGCCGAGGCCGGCCTGACCACGTGGAACGCCGGGGGCAACTCCGTCCGCAACATCGTCGCGTGCCCGCTCATGGGCACGTGCCCGCTGCAGCGGTTCGACGCCATCGCCTCGGCCCGTGCGCTGGCACGCGACTTCCTCGGGTACGCGCCCGCGGAGCACCTGCCGCGCAAGCTGAAGGTGGCGCTGTCCGGCTGCGAGCGCGACTGCGCCGCCGCGCGGCTCGCGGACGTGGGACTCGTGGCCGAAGTGCGCGACGGCCAGGCGGGCTTTCGCGTGTTCGCGGGCGGGGGCATCGGCGCCACCCCGGCGATCGCCGTGCCGCTGGCCGCATGGGTGCCGGCGGCGGCGGTCACGCCGCTCGTGCGGGCCGTCGCCGACGTCTTCGGCCGGCTCGGAAACCGCCAGAACCGTCACCGCGGCCGGCTCAAGTGGCTGGTGGCGGAGATGGGCGAGGAGCGCTTTCGCTCCGAGGTGGCGAGGGCCCTGGAGCAGGTCGGGGCCGGGGTCGTATGGCTCGACGACGCGGGCCCCAAGGCGCCCGAACCCCCGGAGCCCGACGCGCCCACGACGGTGCCCGGCGTCGATGCCGGGTGGGCCAGAAGCCGACTGCGGGCCGAGGTGGGCGGCACGTGGGCGGTGGTGCTCCCCTGGCCCGGGGGGTCGGTCACGCCGGACGCGGCCCGAACCGTCGCCGACTGGTCCGAGGCTTACGGCGCCGGCGTCGTCACCGTCACCACCGCCCAGGAGCTGGTGATCCGGGGGGTGCGGCCGTCGCGGCTCGGCGACCTCTACGCCGCCATCGGCGCCCTGATGCCCGAGCAGCTTCTGGCCACGGCGCAGGTGGTCAGCTGCCCCGGCGCCCCGTACTGCAACCTGGCCGTCACGCGTTCAGGCGACCTGGCCCAGCGGATCGCGGACGCGCTTCGCGCCGAGGCCCGGCGCACCGGGCTCGCCGACCCGCAGGGACTCCTCGTGCGGGTGTCGGGCTGCCCCCACTCCTGCTCCCACGCCCGCTTCGCCCCGGTGGGCCTCATCGGCGGGGCCGTGAGGCTGGGACGGCGGTCCATCCCGGCGTATACGCTGCTCGTGGGCGGGGCCGAGGACCGCGAGCAGCCCGTGGCCGCGACCGCCACGGTGCGGGTCCCGGCGCGCCGGGTGCCCGAGGCGATCGTGCGGATCGTGCGGGCCTACCGCGCCGAGCGCGATCCCGATGAGACGTTTGCCGCCTGGACCGCCCGGCGCCTCGTCCGCGCCCACTCCCGACGCAAGGAGCACGAGCGACATGAATGAGACCAAGGAACCCACCGGGGTGGAGCAGATCCTCGACGACCTCTTGCTGGGCGCCGACGACGAGCTGCCCGATCCCATCCTGGCGTATGACTGGGGCGACCCGGAACCGTTCGCCATCGCCGTCGGAGACGCCGAGTGCGACAACAGCACCCTGATCAAGATCGGGCGCGAGTTCCCCTTCGCGCGTCCCACCGAGCCGTGGGAGATCGACGCCGAGACCCTCGCGCGCCTGCTCGTGCGCCAGGAGGTCGTGCTGCTGGACGTGCGCACGCGGGAGGAGTACGCCCGGGACCACATCCCCGAAGCGAGATGGGTGCCACCGGAGGAGCTCGAGGCGTGCCTTGACGGCCTCGGGGCGACGGCGCCGGTGGTGCTCGTTTGCCGCAGCGGGGCGCGCAGCGGCGAGGCGGCCGCCGCCTGGCAGCGCCGCGGACACCGCAACGTCCGCCACGTCTGCGGCGGCATGCTGGGCTGGACAGGCCCCACAGCCGCGGGCTGGCCGGGCGCGGGGGAGTGACCCGCGCCCCGGGCCGGCGGAGGGAGGCAATGGCATGGGGTACTGGCCGGTCGCGCTGGACGTCACCCGCCGGCCCGTGGTGGTGGTGGGATCGGGCGAGGCGGCCGACGTCAGAGTGGAGGATCTCCTCGCGGTCGAGGCCCGGGTGGTCGTGGTCACGGCGGATCCGACGCCACGGATGCAGGCGTGGGCCGACGCCGGGAGGATCGTGCTTCACCGGCGCTTCGCCGTCCCCGAGGACCTGCGGGGGGCGAGCCTCGTCCTGGCGCTCGGGCACGACCGTGCGGCCAACCGGCAGGTGGCGCGGTGGGCGAGGTCGCTGGGCGTCGTGGTCAACTGCCACGACGACCCGCAGTACTGCGACTGCCTGGCGATGGCGAAAATCCGCCGAGGCGGCCTGACGGTGGCCGTCTCCACCGGCGGGCGCTCCCCGGCGCTGGCCCGCTACGTCCGCGAGCGCCTCGAGGGCTGCCTGGATCCCGTGTGGACCGAGCTCGTGGAGCGGGCGAAAAAGCTCAGGACCGAGGTGCTCGGAACCTGGACGTTTCGCGACTGGGCGTCGTGGATCGAGGGCGAGCTCGCCGCCGCGCCCCGAAGCCTGACCGCGGACGCGGCAGCGGGCGAGGGACGCGTGTTCCTGGTGGGCGCGGGACCGGGGGATCCCGAGCTCGTCACGGTCAAGGCGGCGCGCATCCTCGCCAAGGCCCAGGTGGTGGTGCACGACCGGCTGGTTCACCCGGGCGTCCTCGCCCTCTCGCCGCCGAGCGCCGAGCGGATCCCGGTGGGCAAGGGCCGCGGCGCGGCGGTGCCGCAGGAGGCGATCCACCGGATCCTCGTCGACCGCGCCCGAAGGGGCCTGAGGGTCGTGCGCCTCAAGGGCGGCGATCCGTTCCTGCTGGGCCGGGGGGCCGAGGAGGTCTTGGCGCTGGCCGCCGCGGGGATCCCGTGGGAGGTGGTGCCGGGGATCAGCTCGGCCCTCGCGGCGCCCCTCGCGGCCGGGATCCCCCTCACCCACCGCGGCGTCGCGGCCACCGCGGTCATCGCCTCGGGGCGCGTGGCCGACCCCCGGGGCGTGGACTGGGCGGGGCTGGCCCGGGTCGACGGCACCCTCGTGCTGCTCATGGGCATGGACGAGCTGCCGGTGGCCACCCGGCGGCTCGTCGCCGCGGGCAAGGATCCGCTGGCCCCCAGCGCCGCGATCCAGTGGGCGACGTGGGAGCAGGAGCGGGTGGT
>JAJZYS010000202.1 GCA_021797925.1 Bacillota bacterium | reverse complement strand
GGCGGGAATGCGCCCGCCCACCCCGAGGGTTTTGACCCGGGAGCCCGGGTGGCCACGGTGTACTACTACCAGCTGGATCCCGGCGAGCCGGTGCCCGACCCGCAGGAACTGACCCTGAGCGCGGCCGCCCGACGCATGGCCCGAGGGCGATCACCGGGCGACCCGCCCGAGAGCGCCCCCCCGGCGCCCTGACGCGACCGCCCGCGGGCCGATCGGAGGAGGCGTTGACGAGGGCTCAATTGAACTAGTACAATTCCCCGAGGGTGCTCGTGTGCGGCTGACCATTCATCCCGGATCGCCGACGCCTGTCTTTCAGCAGATCTGCACGGGAATCGCCGAGCGCATCCGCACCGGGGAGCTCGTCCCGGGTCAACGGCTCCCGACAATCCGGGAACTGGCGGTGCAGCTGGTCGTCAATCCCAACACGGTGGCACGCGCCTACCGGAAACTGGAACAGGAGGGGCTCGTCGCGTCGGTCGTGGGCCGCGGCACGTTCGTGGCGGGGACCGGTTCACCGCCGCCTGGGCGTCGCCTCGCGAGCGTCATCGCGGACCTCCTGGCCCAGGGCACGGACCCGGAGGCGATCCTTCGCCAGGTCCGTGAAATCCTCAGCACGCCGTCCGAGGAGGCTGCCGATGCACCCCGTTGAGTGCCGCGAACTCTCCAAGCGCTACCGCGAACGGAGCGCGCTGGCCGGGGTGACCATGCACGTGCCCGAAGGCTCCATCACCGCGGTGGTGGGCGAGAACGGGGCCGGAAAGACAACCCTGCTGCGCCTCGTGGTGGGCCTCATGCGCCCGACCTCGGGCACCGTGTCGCTGTGGGGCATGGACCCACGCGTAAAGCCCGAGGTGCGCGAGCGCCTGGGCTACGTGCCGGAGCGTCCGGCCCTGGACCGGCGGTTCACCGGCGACGATCTGGCGCGGCTGAGTCTCAGGGTCCGGCGCCGGTTCAGCCTTGCGGCCTATGCCCGCGCGATGGACGAGCTCGATGTGGATGGATCCCGCAAGGTGGACGAGCTGTCCAAGGGGATGCAGACGCGTCTCGCCCTCGCCCTGGCGCTGGCCCAGGAGCCCGATCTCATGGTGCTGGACGAGCCCACCGAGGGTCTCGACCCCCTGGTGCGCCGCCGAGTCCTGGCCGAGCTCATCGGCCTGGCTGCCGGCTTTGGGGCGACGGTCCTCTTCACCGCTCACGTGCTCGGCGAGGTGGAACGCGTCGCCGACCGTGTGATCGTCCTCGTCGGCGGCCGATGCCGTCTGGAGGCGCCCCTCCACGAACTCAGGGCGAGCGAGCACATGGTGCGGCTCCGATTCGACGCCGCCCCCTCCCCCGCCACTCTGCGCGCGCTCGCCGGGGTGCGCAGCGTTCACGTGGACGGCGACGTGGCCCATGTGCACTACAGTGGTCCTCCGGAGTTGCTGCTCGCCATGAGCGGGGCCCGGGAGGTTCTCGGCGCCGAAGCGATGGACCTCGAGTCCGTCTATCTCAGCTTCGTGGAGGGACGGGCATGATCCGGCGGGAGTTCGTCAACGCCCGGTGGCGGCTGGGAGTCGGGCTGCTGGTGGCGCTGGTGACGGGCGGCGGCTTCGCGCCCCTCTTCTTCGTGGTCCGCTCCCTTGTCCCGGGCGCCCACGGGCTTTCGCCCGCCGCAGCGGCGGCCCTCTCCTCGAAGCCGGCGTACCTTCTCAGCTGGTTCGTCAAGACCATGCCCCAGCTCATCACGGTGTACGCGCTGATCCTGGTCCTGGGTTCCGTGGTGGGGGAGGCGACGGGCGGCTCCATCACGTGGCTGCTCATGCTGCCCCGTCCCCGCTGGTGGATCATCCTTCACAAGCAGCTGGCCGCTTCCCTGGAGGTCGGCCTCGTGGCCCTCGCCGCCCTCGCGGCGCTGTGGACGGGCGGCAGCGTCGCATTCGGGCGGCTCCCCCCCGGCATGATCGGCGCCTCGCTTCTGGGCATCGCCGACGCGCTGGCGATCGAGGCGGTCATCGGGTTCGTGGGCATCTGGTTCCTGACGCCCATCGCCGTGGTCGTCGCCGTCGCCGTGCTCTTTGCGTTCTCCATCATCGCCCAGATCGCACCCGCGCTGGACGTGCTCCATGTGGCCTCTGCCCGCTCATTCCTCGCGGGCACCATCCCCTGGAGCGACCTGGCGGTCATGCTCGCCGCAGGCGCGCTGGCGGTGACGTGCTCGGTGCTCGTGTTTCAGCGAAAGGAGCTGTGGTGATGGGACAGGATGCATCGCAGGTCGTGGTGGTGACGACTCCGTCGCTTCCCGGATTCCGGGTGGTGCGCACCGTCGGATTCGCCTGGGGTCTGGTCGTGCGCAGCCGGGGCCTCGGCGGCAACATCAAGGCCGGGCTGCGCAGCATCGTCGGAGGCGAGATCACCGAGTTCACGCAGATGCTGGAGAGTGCCCGGTCGCACGCGGTGGAGCGCCTGCGGGTTCATGCGGCGGAACTCGGCGCCAACGCCGTGATCAGCGCCCGGTTCGACTCCTCGGAGATCGGCCAGACCATGAGCGAGGTCCTCGCGTACGGGACCGCGGTGGTCGTGGAGCCCGGCGAGGCCCCCTCGCCCGCGGACTGATCCGTCGCGCCCGAGCCGCTACCAGGCGTACGCCTCGGGGGCTTCGCCGCCAGGGCCGGGAAAGATGGCGTCCAGCCGCTGCAGCGTGTCCTGGCCCAAGCGAACCTCAAGAGCCCCGAGGGCACCGGTGAGCTGCCCCCGGGTACGAGGGCCGATGATGGGCGCGGTCACAACGGGCTGGGCCAGGAGCCAGGCCAGGGCCACCTGCGCCGGCTCGCGCCCCAGCTCCTTGCACAGCGCTTCGTAGCTGGCGAGACGTTCGGCGTCCTGCGACCGCTCCCGGTTCGCCCGCTCGCTCGCACGCCTTCCCTCCCCCGCGGCCGCGGCACCGGCGAGAAGACCCCCGGCCAGGGGGCTGTACGGGATGAGACCCAGTCCGTACGCCCGGCAGGCGGGGATCACCTCGAGCTCGACGGTGCGGGCTCGCAGGTTGTACAGGCTCTGTTCGGACACAAGCCCCATGAAATGACGCTCTCGAGCCGACGCCTGCGCCTGGGCGATGTGCCAGCCGGCAAAGTTGCTGCTGCCGCAGTAGAGCAGCTTGCCGTCGCGGTACAGGCGCTCCATCGCCTGCCAGATCTCCTCCCACGGCGTGGCGCGGTCGATGTGATGCATCTGGTACAGATCCACGTGGTCGGTCCGAAGACGCCGCAGGCTCGCTTCCAGCGCCTGTCGGATGTTCAGGGCCGAAAGCCGCGACATGTTGGGCCACTCGCCCATGTCCCCGTACACCTTGGTCGCGAGGACCACCTTTTCCCGCCGGCCGCCGCCCTGCGCGAACCAGCGGCCGATGATCTGCTCCGTGGTCCCCTCTCCACGGGGCGTCCCATACGTGTTGGCCGTGTCGAAGAAGTTGATTCCGTGCTCCAACGCTTCGTCCATGATCTCGAAGCTCTCGCTCTCTCCGGTCTGCTGGCCGAAGTTCATGGTGCCCAGACACAGCCGGCTGACACGCAGGCCCGTGCGCCCCAGGTGGGTGTATTCCAATCCGACTCCTCCCTGCGTGAACTGATCGGGACCGCCTCCAGCGTACCCCCCTCAACGGTTCGCGCTTGTCGGACGGGGTCGATCACCGATCGGCGGGCACGCGGGCACAGGCCTCGGGCCGGCAGGACCCGGACGTGCCGGTCTTGACACGCAAGCCGCCCGCGGGCGATCATCAGGCTGAGCCATCGCGGAGTACACGCCACCGGGGACGCGATCCGCCGCACGCAGGTGCAGACCGCTCCCTCCGGCGGCCCCCCGGCGAGGACTCGCCACAGCCAGGGCGCTGAACGGCTCGGCCCTACAGACGGCATTAAGGAAGCGATCGCATGCATCAACCCGGTGAGCGTCCCACACCGACCATCAGCCCACAGGAATTGGCGCAGCGGCTCGCGGGCTGCGAGGTCGAGCTTGTGGACGTGAGAAGCCTCGAGGAATACGCGGCGGGCCACATTCCCGGCGCCCGGCACCTGCCTCTGCAGGAGCTCACCGAGCGGTGGCGGGAATTGGATCCATCGGTGACCTACGCGCTCATCTGCCGCAGCGGTCGGCGCAGCGCCATGGCGGCCCACTTCCTCCTCTCCTGCGGCTTCGTGCGTGTGCACAACGTCGACGGCGGTATGCTGTCGTGGGACGGAGAGGTGGAGTGCCTGACGCCCGAGGAGCTGGCGGAGGAAGCGAATCTCCGGCAGCAGAGCTGAGCCGGGGCCGGCGGGCGCCGGCACGGCAGGTTTGAGACGTCGACACCGCCCCCTCCCGGCGACAGGCCGGCGCCGTGGAAGCGACGCGGACCGGACCCCAGCGCGCACACATCGTCGTGCCACCCCACGGGGTCACGCCGGGCGATGGGGCTTCTTGGACGGCGGGCGGGCCGGGGGCTTGCCCGCCG
>JAJZYS010000201.1 GCA_021797925.1 Bacillota bacterium | reverse complement strand
CGCGGCGGTGGGGCGCCGCCCCGTGTACTTGACGGTGGACATCGACGTCGCCGACCCCGCGGCGGCCCCGGGGACCGGGACGCCCGAACCCGGGGGCTGGAGCGCCCGCGAGCTCCTGGAGACGGTGGCCAGGCTGTGCGCGCTGAGGCTCGTGGGCGCGGACATCGTGGAGGTCTCGCCTCCGGTGGACCCCGGCGGGATCACCCAGATCCTGGCGGCCAAGCTTGCACGGGAGGTGATCGTGTCACGGCCCCCCTCTACTCGGATGTGATCCGCTCGCGGGTGGGCGAGGCCATCGTGCGCGCCCAGGCCGCGGGGGAGCTGCCGGCGGTCGCGGTGGAACGGGTCGAGGTGGAGGTCCCGGCGGACCCCGCCCACGGCGACTACGCCACCAACGCGGCCATGATGCTCGCCCGCCCCATGCGCATGGCGCCTTCCCGCATCGCCCAGACCATCGTGCGCTACCTGGACCTTCGGGACTCCTCCCTGTCCGAGGCGACGGTGGCGGGACCGGGATTTGTCAACTTCCGGCTGGGCGACGATTTCAAGGCCCCCACGCTCCAGGCGGTCCTGGGTGACCCCGAACACTACGGAGCGTCCCGGGCGCTGGCGCACCGGCACGTCCTCTTGGAGTTCGTCTCGGCCAACCCCACCGGACCCCTGAACGTGGTCTCCGCCCGGGCCGCCGCCTTCGGGGACACCCTGGCGGCGGTGCTGGAGTGCGCCGGCGCCCGGGTGGTGCGGGAGTTTTACGTGAACGACGCCGGGGCCCAGGTGCTGCGCCTGGGGCAGTCGCTGCGGGCCCGGATCCTCGAGCAGACCGGCCAGCCGTTCGTCCCGGTGGAGCAGGGCTACGCGGGCGAGTACCTCGTGGACGTGGCCCGGGCGTACCTTCAGGAGCACGGCGTGCCTCAGGAGGGCGCCGACGCCGACCGCGAGCTGGGATCGTACGCCGTCGCCGCCATCATGGCGGGGGTCCGCCAGGACCTCTTGACGTACGGCGTCCGGTTCGACAGTTTCTTCTCCGAGCGCGAGCTGCACGAGCGGGGCGCGGTCCGCGACCTCCTGGCGGAGCTTCAGGCCCGCGGGGAGACCTACGCCGCCGACGGCGCGGTGTGGATCCGCACCAGCGCCCACGGCGACGACAAGGACCGGGTGGTGGTGCGCTCCGACTCGACCCCCACCTACCTGGCGGGGGACCTCGCCTACCACCGGGACAAGCTCCGGCGCGGGTTCACCGAGCTCGTGGACGTGGTGGGTCCGGACCACCACAGCCACACGCGGACGATGGAGGCGGGCATGCGGGCGCTGGGGGCCCCGGGGCGCCTCAGGTACCTCGTGGTGCAGCACATGCGCCTGGTGCACGGCGAGACGGCCGTCAAGATGTCCAAGCGCGGCGGCGACTTCGTCCCGCTCACGGAGCTCGTGGCGGAGGTGGGTCGCGACGCCGCCCGCTTCTTCTTCCTCATGCGGGCCCACACGTCCCCCCTCGACTTCGATCTGGAGCTGGCCAAGCGCGAGGGGCAGGAGAACCCGGTCTTCTACGTCCAGTACGCCCACGCCCGGATCCAGAGCCTCCTGCGCCAGGCGGACGCGCCCCAGGTGAACTGGTCGGCGCGCGACCTCGACCACCCCGAGGAGCGCCAGCTGCTGGTGTGGCTGGCGCGGTTTCCCGAGGAGGTCCTGTGGGCGGCGGAGCGGATGGAGCCGCACCGGCTGACGCGCTACGCCCAGGATCTCGCGGGCGCGTTCCACGGTTTCTACACCCGGCACCGGATCTGGGGCGAGGCCCCGGAGGTGACGGCGCGCCGGCTCGCTTTAGCCCAGGCCACCGGCATCGTCCTGCGGCGCTGCCTCGCGCTGCTGGGCGTGAGCGCACCCGACCGGATGTGAGCGCCATCGAGCGGCAACCGCCCGTGACGGATGCCCTCGCTGCTCTCGCTCCGCGACGATGGATCAGAAAGTGGGTCACGCCGGGATCATAGGTCGGGTTGCCGCGAACATTCGCCCGGCTGGCGCCCGCCCGAGTCGAAGGGTTGAACGCCGGCCGCGCCAGGGCGCGTGAAGGGAAAAGCCCGTGACGCCGCGGAACGATCACGTTCCCGGCGCGTTTCGGAGCGGGTGGGGGCGGTTCTGGGCCAACAAGGTGCACCCGGTCACGCAAGGCGTCAGGCCGGCCAAGACGCGCGGGACGACCGACGACCCCCCTCTGGCACAGGGCCCACGACGCGTGAGGTCACGTAGTTCAATGGGCATCGAGCCAGTGCAAGGAATCGACGGGTGCAGCGGCACTTGACGCAGGGCCGCCCTCCTTCGGCCTCAGGGCATCGGCCTTGAGCACGTCAACGAGCCCGTCGATCGTCCGAAAGACGTGAGCGCCGCGCGCAGCGTACCTCTTCGGCCAGGCGAGGTCCGCCTGCTTTGCCACGCTCTTTGGGATGAACAGCTTGCGCCGGGTGAACCGCAAAGCTGGTGTTTTCTGGGCCTTGGCCACCTGCGCCCTTTTGTGACCGGGCAGCACCGGTGCGGGTGCGGCCTGTCTTCGCTGCTGCCCGCGGTGCACTCCCCGGCGAGTGAGCCGTCCTGCCTCGGGTGCGATCCCGACTGAGCGACCGTGTGCTTGTGGCCCGCGCGAGCCACCGGTATGATGAGGCAAGCTGCGGTGGACCGGCCCCATCGGGTCAGGCGTTCCCTGGCGTGCGGGGCGGTCGTACGGTGGCTGTCCGCACAGGGAGTCATCCTGCGGCCCGAGCGTGCGCGGGGCGCCGGGCGTGGGACGGCACAGAATCGGGCGCCGCCGCGTGCGGTTTGAGGCTAACCCTTTCGGAAGGGACGACCGATGCTGGGGCAGGGTCCAGAGGTGTCCGTCATCGTCGCCGTGACCCGCCCCGGCGCCCTCGGGGCGGCGCTGGCGGGGATCGCGGACCAGAAGATCGCGGGGCCTATCGAGGTGGTCCTGGTGTGGGACGGGCTCGCGCCGGCGCCGGTGGGCTCATGGCCGTTCACGGTCGTGTCGGTGCCGTCGGGCTCCTCGCGGCGCGCAGGCCTGGCCCGCACGTGGAACACGGGGATCGAGACGGCCAGGGCCCAGGTGCTCGCCATCTGCGACGACGACGACCGCTGGCGTCCGGACCACCTGGACGCGGCCCTGAGGCTGCTCGGCGGCCCGTGCGACGCCGTGCACGGGGCGGCGTGGGTGCTCGACGCCGCGAGCGGGCGCCGCCACCCGTTCCACTTTCCGCTGAGCCCTGAAATCCTGCGCCACACCAATCCCGTGATCCCGTCGACCGCCGTCTTCACGCGACGCGCGTGGGAGCGCACCGGGCCGTTCGACCCCGGGCTGCGGTACTACACCGACTGGGACTGGGTGCTGCGCTCGGTGGCCGCCGGCGTCGTGTGGCGGCGGATCGAGCATCCCACCGTGGACTACGTGTGGGCCGGCCCAGGCGGCAACGACTCCGCCGCCCGAAGCACCCAGCGGGCGGCGGAACTCGCGCGCCTGTGCGCTCGCCACGGTCTCGACGCGCTGCCGGTGGCCGACTTTTTCGCGATGGCCACCGATCGGCGCTGGGACGCGTGGCGGCTGCCGGTGCAAGGATGGCCCGAGGCACCCGGCCCCTGACCGCTCCGCCGGGGTGGCCCGGGCGCGGCCGGGGCATGATACACAGCCCGAGCTCCTGAAGGAATCGGGCGGAGGGGACCGAATACCCTTACCCCGCGAAGCGGGCCTGCGCCTGGGGTGGACCACGTGCCCAGGCGCCCCGTGACGGCTGACGCGTGTCCCCACCGGCTTCGTGATCGTCTTCGCCCGGGGCGCGAGTGCCGCGGGCTGGCAGGAGGGTGAGAGGTGGACCCCACCAGCGAGCGCTTTGACGCGAGCCGCAACCCCGTGGAGATCGCGGTGCGCGTGCTCAGGGAACGCAAGGAGCCCATGGCGATCCGCGAACTGCTGGAGGCGGTGCAGAGGGAGCGGGGCGGCTCCGACGCGCCCGATCCCAGGGTGCTGTCGGAGATTCACACGCTCCTGAGCCTCGACCACCGGCTGGTCATCGCGAATCCGGGGCAGTTCGGATTGAAGGAATGGGTGCCCCGGCCCAAGCCGGTGCGAACCGTGACGCGCACCACCGCGCTGACCGGCAGGCACCGGGAGAGCGCGGAGTCCGCGGAGGACGAGGTCGAGGCGGACACCGAGGAGAAGGAGTGGGAGTAGGGCCTGCGAGCCGGCGACGTGCCGGCGCCACCCCCTGTCTCGGATTGGTCCCGGGGGCCGGGTAGCCCCGCTGCCGACGGCCCGGGACCGGTGCTGCGGCCGCGGCGGAGGCGCACGCGAAACTCTGCGTGAGCCCCTGAGCGCGCGGCTCGCCCGCGATGGCACGCGGCCCCGGCCCCCCGAGCCATGTCCCCTGGACTTCGCGGATCCGGCTCGCCCGCGGCGGCGGGCCCCTTCAGCCAAGTCTGCAGCCGGCCCC
>JAJZYS010000200.1 GCA_021797925.1 Bacillota bacterium | reverse complement strand
ATGAAGACGCAAAATCACGCAAATCACTTCGATAAGATTGCGCATCGCGTGTGGGCGTCCCTGACAAGGGCGGAGTGACCCCTCCGCGCTGCCGGCGGTTTTGAGCAACCGGAGCCTTGACGTTTGCGTCATACATCATTACACTCGTGGGCAAAGAGGGATGTGCGCGGTGAGCAAGGACGAACAGATCGATAACGCAAATAGCGCAATAAAACTCGAAGATATTGCGCGAAAGCTTGGGACGTCCGTCTCCACCATCTCCCGGGCGCTCAACGAGCGCCCGGGGGTGAGCGTCGCCCTGCGCCAGCGCATCCAGGACCTGGCGCGGGCGTCGGGGTATCAGCCCGCCCGGGGCCGGCGCTCGGGGAGCCAGACCGTGGGATTTGCCGTGACCGCGGACCACGCGGCGACGGCCGACCCGTTCTACCCGCGGATCCTCTGGAGTCTCGAGGCCCGCCTCGCCGGCGCCGGATACCACGTGCTGCTGGTTCGGCTGTCCGACCAGGCCGAGAACCGGCTGGCGCGGGTGGTGGGCGAGGGGCGCGTCGACGCGCTGGTGGTCGCCGGGCCCGACATCGACCCGACGCACATCCGCCTGGCGCGCTCGCTGGGGGTGCCCGTGGTGCTGGTGGACAACTGGCTCCGGGGCAGCGGCACCGACGCGGTCCTGTCGGACAACCGCGGCGGCATGCAGGAGGCGACCGAGCACCTCCTCGAGGTCCACGGCCTGACCCGGCTGGCTTACGTGGGCGGGCCGCTGCGCTGGCCCAGCAACCTCGACCGCTATCTGGGGTTTCGCAGCGCGCTGGAGCAGGCGGGCGTCGCGCCGGTGGCGGTGGCCCACGAGCCGGCCACGGAGGTGGACACGGGGGTCCAGGCGGGCCGGCGCGTCCTGGCGAGCCGGGATCGCCCCCAGGGGATCGTGGCCGCCAACGACGCCATGGCGCTGGGGGTCATGCTGGCGGCGCAGGAGCTGGGGCTTGAGATCCCCCGGGACCTGAGCGTGGTGGGCTACGACGACGTGCCCGCGGCCGCGCTGGCGCGTCCCGGCCTCACGAGCGTGCACGTGGACCTCGAGGCGCTGGGGACCATGGCCGGGCAGTGGATCCTCAACCGCCTGCGGGATCCGGGGCCGCCGCCGGTGCGCGCGGAGGTGTCCGTGGAGCTGGTCGTGCGCCAGTCGTGCGGCTGCAGCGCCGAAGGGGGGGTGGGGGAGGAGACAGTGGGACATCCGCCCGAGGTCAAGGAGAACTTGGAGGGAGGCTGACTCGAGTGAAGGGAACGGTTGCCGCAGCTCGCGTGGCCCTGGCCGTCGTCCTCGTGGGAGCCATCGCCCAGACGGGCATCTCCGTCGCCGCCGCCAAATCCCCGCCGGTCATCACCTTCGGCAGCTGGGGAGGGTCGGCGGAGAACCAGCAGCTTCTGGCCATCGTCCAGCAAATCAACGCCCGCAATCGGGGCCGCTTCGTCCTGAAGAACATCAACGTCAACAGCAACTACGAGCAGAAGCTTGAAGTGGAGCTGGCCGCCGGCAGCGCGCCCGACATCTTCTACGTGAACAACTCCATGCTGCCCACCTTCGAGAGCCAGCACGTGCTCTTCAACATCACGCCCTACCTTTCGCACCACAAGAACGCCCAGTACCTCGACGCGGTGGAGGATCCGGCCAACTACCTGCCGGTGACCCTGCGCGAGGCCACCTACCACGGCCAGTACTACGCCCTGCCGTGGATCGCGATGCCGGTGGTGACCTACGTGAACCCGGTGCTCTTTCGCAAGGCCCACCTGGCGTTGCCGTCCATGAACTGGACCTGGTCCGACTTTCTCAAGGACGCGCGGGCCATCACCGACGCCAAGGCGGGGATCTACGGATACCTTCAGGCCAACGGCTGGCCGCCCGTGCAGCTGTACCTGTGGTCCTACGGGGGACACATCCTCAACGCGTCGGGCACGCGGGCGACGGTGGACTCCCAGCGGGCGATCCGGGGACTTGAGCTCATGTCCACCTTCGTCAAGGACGGGGTCGTCCCGCCGCAGGCGGCCATCGCCAACGTGGCCATCGAGGACCTGTTCCGCGCCGGGAAACTGGGCATGTTCATCGGCGGCGCCGACGACGGGGTGTACAACACGCGGGGCTTCACCGCCACCGTGGCCACGGTTCCCCGGGGCACCCACGCGGCCAACTTCCTCTGGATGGCCGACCTCGCGGTGAACCGCCGGGCCCCCGACAAGAACGTGGTGATGGACGCGTACTTCCAGCTCCTCGCCGCCATCGACCATTGGAAGATCGTCTCTCCGGTGCTCCCCTTCGCCACCGCCAAGGTCATCGAGTCGGTGAACCTGCACAACCCCCACGCGCCCCAGGACCACACCCCCGCGAGCCGGATCCCCGTGATCATGGCCTCGCTCAAGCACGCCCAGCGCTACCGCATGCTCAAGAACGCCGCCGAGATGGGCAAGTACTGGACCGTGCTCAGCAACGACCTGTATGAACCGCTGCTCCTTCAGAAGGAGACCCCCCAGCAGGCGGCGCAGGCGACCGCCAAGGCCCTCGACGCCGTCATCGCCGCGGGTCACTGAGGACAGCCGGGCCCGGTGGCTGACGCCGCCGGGCCCGGGCTTCGCAGATGGAGGGGAGCGGCGTGGCCTTGAACCCCGCACGGGGGCGCGCGGTCGCCGGGCTGAGCCCCGGTCGCCTGGGACGCCTGCGCCGCCGGGAGGCCTGGACCGGGTTCTTTCTCATATCTCCGTGGCTGGTGGGGCTGGTGGTCTTCACCCTGGGCCCGCTGGTGGCGTCGCTGTACCTCAGCCTGACCCGCTACACGCTGCTGACGCCGCCCGCGTTCGTGGGCCTGGCGAACTACGAGCACCTCATCCACAGCCACGACTTCTGGCTGTCGCTGTGGGTGACCACGTACTACGCCGTCTTCGCGATCCCGCTGGATCTCGCGGTGGCGCTGGGGATGGCGCTGCTGCTCAATCAGAACGTGCGTTTCCGGTCGTTCTTCCGCACCGTCTTCTACCTGCCGGTCATCCTGCCCCCGGCGGCGGTGGCCATGCTCTGGAACTGGATCCTCAACCCGAGCTACGGCATCGTGAACCAGATCCTGGGCTTTTTGCACCTGCCCCAGCCCCAGTGGCTCGTGAGCCCCGAGTGGACGGTGCCCGCGTACATTCTCATGAGCATGTGGGGGGTCGGGACGTGGATGATCATCCTCCTGGCGGGGCTCGGGGAGGTTCCCGAAAGCCTGTACGAGGCCGCGCGCATCGACGGCGCCGGGGTGTGGCCCCTGTTCTGGAAGGTGACCCTCCCCATGATCTCCCCGGTCCTGCTCTTCAACCTGGTCATGGGCATCGTCGGCAGCTTCTCGTTCTTCACCCAGGCCTACATCCTCGGCAACGGCCTGGGCACGGGCGCCGGGGTGAACAACGCGGGCCTGTTCTACGTGCTCAACATCTACTTCGTGGGCTTCACGCAGCTGAGGATGGGATACGCCTCGGCCCTGGCGTGGGTGCTCTTCCTCATCATCATGGCCCTGACGCTGCTCGTGCTCAAGTGGTCGGCGCTGTGGGTGTACTATGGCGGTGAGCGGGCGTGAGCGCGCCCATCGCCCGGCGCCGACGCCCGCCCAGCAGGATCTGGGCCGTCTACGCGGCGCTGGTGGTGCTCTGCGCGGTCTTTCTGACCCCGCTGTACTGGTTGATCGCCTCGGCCCTGAAGCCCAGCTACGAGGTGTTCGTGTTCCCCCCCGTCTGGTGGCCCGCCCCCGCCAAGTGGGTCAACTTCGTCACGGCCCTGACCCAGCTGCCCTTCGCCCGGTACGCCCTGAACACCATGCTGATCGCGCTGCTGTGCGTGGTGGGGAACGTGGCGTCGTCGGCGGTGGTGGCCTTCGGATTCAGCCGCTTCCGGTTCCGCGGGCGCGGCGTGCTGTTCGTGGTGCTCCTGGCGACGCTGATGATCCCCTACCAGGTGGTCCTCGTGCCGCAGTTCATCCTCTTCCACGCCCTGGGGTGGGTCAACACCTTCCTGCCGCTCACCGTGCCCGCGTTCTTCGGCTCCGCGTTCTACATCTTTCTCTTCCGGCAGTTCTTTCTCACCATCCCCCGCGAGCTCGAGGACGCCGCCGTCATCGACGGGGCCAGCTGGTTCCAGGTCTTCACCCGGGTGATCCTGCCGCTGGCGAAGCCCGCCGTGACCGCCGTGGCGATCTTCTCGTTCCAGGGCGCGTGGAACGACTTCCTGGCGCCGCTCATCTACCTCGACAGCCCCGGGCGCTTCACGCTCCAGCTCGGGCTCTCGCTGTTCCAGGGGAGCTTCCGCAGCGAATGGAACCTGATGATGGCGGCGTCCCTCGCGGTGATGTTCCCCTTGGTCGTGCTGTTCTTCGTGCTGCAACGCTACTTTGTCCAGGGGATCACCCTCACGGGGGTCAAGGGCTAGGGAGGTCGTCCGTTGGCTGACGAGAACGTCATCGAAGT
>JAJZYS010000199.1 GCA_021797925.1 Bacillota bacterium | reverse complement strand
GTATCGGAAGGTGCGGCTGGATCACCTCCTTTCTAAGGACCATGACCCAACTCCATCCTGCCCGGTTTTGAGAGACCGCTCTGGCGTCATGCCAGGTCGCCTCTCCTCGTCGGGGGCGTATAGCTCAGCTGGCTAGAGCGCACGCCTGATAAGCGTGAGGTCGGTGGTTCGAGTCCACCTATGCCCACCATATAACCACGGGGATGTAGCTCAGCTGGGAGAGCGCCTGCTTTGCAAGCAGGAGGCCAGCGGTTCGATCCCGCTCATCTCCACCATGAAAAACCCAACAGCCGCAAGGAATACGAAGACACCCTCCAGGAAGAGCCTGGGGGGTGTCTTCGTCATGGCGTCACTTCACTCCCAAACATGAGGCCAGGTCGTGCGCTTCGGCCGGCCCGTGAGTGGCCCGGACCCGGGGAAGTCCCCGGCACATGCCGCGCCCGCCTCTGGACACGCTAGTCCCGGTGGGCGCCGGGCACGGCCTGCTCCAGGCGAGGCCCGGTAGGCCGGCCCTGCGCCGGCGGGAGCGTGGCACCGGGCGCCCGAGAGGGAGACGACGGATGGATCGGGTTGTCGTGGCCGGCATCGGACAGCAGGGACGGGAGCTTCTGGCGAAGATCGACGGGTGGCTCGAGGGGATCTCGGCGTGGTCCGCGGGTCCCGTGTCGACCGCCTACACGCCGGACATGGCGGCCGCCCACGAGCGGATCAAGTCCGGCATGGGGCAGAGCCCGGACGTGGTCCTGCGGTGGGTGGACGTGCCCGCGTGCGCGCCGGGGCGGGTCTTGGTGGCCTATGTGGACGGGATGGTGGACACCCAGGTCATCGACCAGGATGTCCTGGGACCGTTGCAAACGACCGTGTCGCCGCCCTCGACGTGGGACCGCGGCACGATCCGCGCGGGGCATGTGCGCCCGCGCCGGGACTGGAACGACATCCTCGAGGACCTGTCGGCCGGGAGCACGGTGGTCCTTGCCTCGGGGTGCGCCGTGGCGTGGTCGGTGGAGACGGCCAAGTACAAGCAGCGGGGCCTGACGCGCCCCCAGACCGAGACCAGCGTGCGAGGTCCCGACGAGGCCTTCAACGAGGTGCTCGCCACGCAGATCACCCAGATCCGGCGACACTTCCGGACCCCGGCGCTGCGATTTTGCATCCTCACCGCCGGGCTGCAGAAGACGCCGGTGGCGGTGGCGTACCTCAAGGGCGTCACCAATCCCGCGCTGGTGGAGTCGGTCGTGGAGCGGCTCGGACGCCTGCCGCTCGAGGTGTGGCCCAACGCCACCGCGATCGGGGGAATGATCCGCGACCACCCCCGGTCCATCTTCCCCACCATCCGCAACACCGAGCGCGTCGGCTTCGCCGCCTGGCAACTCGCCGAGGGCAAGGTGGTGATCCTGGTCGACGGCGATCCCTTTGTCCTCATCGCCCCCGCCCCCCTGGCCGACTTCTACCGGACGGCCATGGACTACGGAGGCGCATGGTACGACGCTTCCTTCGTCCGCCTCATCCGCATGGCGGGCTGGGCGCTGGGGGTCTACCTGCCTGCGCTCTACATCGCACTGACCCAGGTGAACAACAGCGTGCTGCCGGCGAACCTGATGATCGTCATCGAGGGCAGCCGCGCCGGCCTGCCGATCACCCCCGTGTCCGAGGTGCTCCTCATGGTGTTCACCCTGGAGGTGCTCCGGGAAGCGGCGCTCAGGCTTCCCAAGGCGCTGGGCCCGACGATCGGCACCGTCGGCGCCATCGTCGTGGGAACCGCGATCGTCAAGGCCGGCGTGGTGAGCCCCCAGATCATCGTCCTCATCACCCTCACGGCGCTGGCGTTCTACACGGCGCCGGTGTACGAACTCACCGGGACCTGGCGCGTGGTGAACTTCTGCATGCTGATCGGGGCCGCGGTGCTGGGGCTGCTCGGGATCACGGCGGTGACGCTGCTGGTCATGGGGGAGCTCACGCGCCTGAGCTCCTTCGGCACCCCGTACTTCGAACCCTGGGCGCCGCTGCGTCCCGTGGACTGGAGGGACGTCGCGGTGCGGGTGCCCTGGGCCATTCTCCACCGCCGCCCCACGAGCGCCCGGCCGCTGGACGTGGGCTGGCCGCCGGCGCCCGCCGTGGGCAGCCCGCCCCTGCGCCGCGGCCGTAGGCGCGCGTGAGGACAACACAGCGGGTCTGGGGGCTTGTGCTGGGGCTGGTGGCCGCGGGCTGGCTGACCGGATGCGGGGACGCCCACGCGGTCGAGGACCGGGCACTGGTCATCGCGGTGGGCGTCGGTCCGGGAACCACGGCCGGGGAGGAGTCGTGGACCTTCGTGGTTCCCAACATCTCCATCACGGCGTCCAGCATCAGCAGCTTGCCGCCCGGTGACCAGGTCTACTCCATCACGGTCCAGGCGCCCTCCTGGGCCATCGCGCTGGTCGCGGTGCAGGACCGGATGAGCCGCGACCTCTTCCTGGGGGACCTGGCGGTCGTGGCCTTCGACACCCGGATGCCGGTCGACCAGGTGGCCATGGTGATGCGCTCGCTGGACCAGGACGGGCTCATCCCCAAGAGCTTCTGGGTGATCGGAGCGCAGGGGCCCGTCAAAAGGCTCTTGACCTGGCCCACGCCGCAGGAGGTCATTCCCCGGTACTACCTGGCCGCGTACTTCGCGTGCCGCACCTGCCACGCCGTCGACTGGAACACGCTGGGATGGGAGTGGTGGGTTCGGCGCCTGACGCCTGGAGTCACCCCTGTGGCCCCGGTCATGACCGAGACCCGTTCCGGCCTTCGCGTGCAGACCCTCGCCGTGTATCCGCCCGGGCGCCTGCCGGTCACGATGCCGCCGGAGATCGCCAACGGCTTCGCGTGCCTGACCGGACGGCTCATGAAGGGGGCCCTGACGGGCAACTGGAGGGGGGTGCACTTCGCCATCGAGCGGATGCGCGCCGCGTCCTCCGCCAGCGTGCGCTGGGAGAAAAGCGGGGTGAGGGCGGCGGTGGGCGTTGACATCACCGGGTATCTCGCCACGTCCCGGTTGCCGGGCGCGAACCAGCCGTGGCTTCGCGGCGCGCAGCAGTGGGCGGCCCGGCGCATCGCCGCCGAATGCCTCGCGGCCGTCGCCTGGGCCAACGCCCACCGCACTGACCCCTTCGGATACACGCGGGACGCGATCCTCACCGTGCCCGACCTGGCCCAGCGGCTCGCCCCCGGAACGGTCCTCTGGCGGCCGCTGACGGTCTCGGTGAACGTGGACGTGCGGCTTCAAAGCCGCGGGACCGTCGCATGACCGTCGGGCCGGTGGAGCGCATCAGCCGGGTGCAGTTCTTCTGGATGGTGGGCATCTCCGTCGTCGCCGGCGGCATCTACACCTGGCCGCAGCCCATGATCCGCAACGCCGGGACCGACGCGCCCTGGGCGCTCGGGGTCACCATCGTCCTGGCCGTCGCCATGGTCGCGGGGGAGATCCAGTGGGCGCGGAGGGTTCCCGGCGCCACCTACTTCGACCGGCTGACCGGGGTCTGGGGCCGGGCGGCCTGGCTGTGGTTCGCGGGGACGACCGCCCTGTGCGTGGTGGTCGACGCCGCCATGCTGGCGCTGTTTGTCCAGATGCTCGGCGTCTTCTTCTATCCCGACACCCCGGCGTGGACCATGCGGGTGCTCCTCGTGGGGCTCGCCGGGCGGTTCGCGGCCCAATCGCTCCCGGTCCTCGCGCGCAACGTGCAGTTCTGGTTTCCCGTGGTCCTCCTCACGTTCTTCGGCCTGGTGGCGCTGTCGCTGCCCCACCTGCAATCCCTGGCCCAGCTGCACCCCGACTGGCCGCCCAAGATGTCCCACCTGGACGAGGGGATCCTGGCCACATGGTACCTGTGGACCCAGGGGGCGCTCGTGATCACGCTGGCCCCCTGGGTGCGCCAGGCCAGCTGGGGAGAGATCCGCCGGTGGGGCGTGGCCGCGTACCTCTTCCAGGGGATGATGCTGTTTTTCACCGGCGGGGTGGTCGTCGGCATGCTGGGGCGCTGGGCCCCCCAGATCCTGGCCTGGCCGCTCATCTACGTGTTCGTGAACCTGGGTCCGGAAGCGTTCCTGGTGGCGCGGCCGGGGATCCTGGTGCTTCCCACGTGGGCACTGGCGCTGGTGTTCTACCTGGCGGTGCGGATGTTCTTCGGCAGCGTCAACCTGCAGGCGGCTCTGGGATTTGCGAGTGCCCAGCGCTGGTGGAGCGTCCTCGGCATGGTACTGGCCGTAAGCCTCCTGGCGCTCATGTTCCCCACCCCAGAGGCGACCACGCGGGCGCTGATCGACATCATCGATCCCCTGGCGGTGGCGTGGATGCTCCTGCATACCGGATCGACGCTGGCGGTGGCGTGGCTTCGCGTTCGCCATCCCGGCGAGCGGGCGCGCTTCCCGTGACCGGGGATCCGCTCACGGCATGATCGGCAGGCGGCCTGCCCCGAGGCGATAGGCGAGGGGTAAAAACTGCACACTTTGTCTTAGCTATTACTTGATATT
>JAJZYS010000023.1 GCA_021797925.1 Bacillota bacterium | reverse complement strand
CGCTGACGACGTTCTCGGTCGCCAACGACGTCGCCAAGTACTTCGCGATCATCCCCGCCATGTTCGCGTCGGTGCCCTCGCTCCGGGTCCTCTCGGCGCTGAACGTCATGGGCCTGAAGACCCCCCACGGGGCCATCCTGTCGGCCCTCATCTTCAACGCCCTGATCATCCCCGCGCTGATCCCGTTCGCCGTGCGCGGCGTCAGGAGCCGGGCCGAGACCGCCGACCGGATGCTGGCCCGCAACATCTTCAACTGGGGCGTGCTGGGGATCGTCATCCCGTTCGTGGGCATCTGGGGGATCGACCGCATCCTCGGCCTGTTCGGCCTGGCCTGACGCCGGCCGGGCGAAGAAAGGAAGTGGGGGCGTGCGCCTCGTGCGGCAGGTTCTGGGGGTCTCGCTGGCGCTGTGGCTGCTCCTGGGGCTCGGGTATCCGCTCGTGACGACCGCGATCGCCGGGGTCCTCTTCCCCCGCCAGGCGGCCGGCAGCCCCGTGGTGGTCCACGGCGTGGTGGTGGCCGCCCAGAACGTCGGGCAGTCGTTTGGCGGGACCGGGTACTTCTGGGGACGGCCCTCCGCGACGGTCTCGCTGAGGACCGGCCGGCCGGAGCCGTACAACGCCTTGAACTCGGGGCCGAGCAATCTGGGACCGTCAAACCCCGTGCTCCTGGCGCGGATCCGCGCCCGGATCCGGCGGCTCGTCGCGGCCACCCCGGGGCTCACGGCCCGCCGGATCCCCGCGGACCTCGTCGAGGGCTCGGGCTCGGGCCTGGACCCCGACATCAGCCCGGCCGCCGCCCGGATCCAGATCCCGCGGGTCGCCAGAGCCACGGGGCTCTCCCGGGCGTTTCTGGGCCGGCTCGTGGCCGAGTTCACGCGGGGGCCCGAGTTCGGGCTCATCGGCCGTCCCACCGTCAACGTGACCCAGCTCAACCTGCGGCTGGCAGAGGTCCTGGGCCAGGTGCCCCACGGCGGCGGGCGGGGGCGCCACCGCCGGTGAGTCGTCCGCCCGGGCCCGAGGCTTGCCGGTGCGCGCCGTCGTGGCACAATGGAGCCGGATCGAGCCGGGAGGACTCGGCGTCGGCAGGAGAGCGTGATGTCCGTGGAGGTCGGATCGGGGCCGTCGCGAGCGCGCCGGTGGGCGCTCGCGGCGGCCGGCGCCGCGGCGGCGTCCGCAGCCGTGGTGTGGCTCGGGGATCTCGCGCGCGCCCGAGCGCAGCTTCGTGCCACCACCGTGGCCCTGAACGCGCTCTGGGCGGCCGTCGCCGACCCCGGCGGCACCGCCCGGGCGCGGGGGCTGCTGCGCCTGGCCGCGCGGGAGCTCGGCGTGCGCGCGCCGCACGGCTCGCCGGTGGCGACAGGGGCCGGCCGGCTCTTCGACGTGGCCGCGGGCCGGCTCTTTGCCTTCACGGTGTGGCCGGTCGCGTCCGTGGACCCGCTGGTGATCGCGGCCCTGGTCGCCGGGGTGGTCGTGGCGTACTGGCTCAAGGAGCGGGCGGACGAACGGCTGGCCGGGGAGCGGCGCGAGCTCACCCGCAATCTCCTCGCGATCACGGGGGGGCTGGGCGGGCTGTCGCGCGACGCGCCGGTGCAGGCCGCCGTGGCGGACATCCTCCAGCAGCTGCGCGAGCACACGTGCGTGCGCTCCGCCTCGGTGGTGACCCTTTCCCACGCGGATCCGCAGGACGCGCTGGTGGCGCTGCAGCAGGCCGGACCCGGCGCGCCCAGCCTGGGGCGGGTGCCCCGCGCCTACCTCGACGGCCGGCTCAGCCTGGTCGGACGCGCCATCGCCGAAAAGGTCCCCGTCTACACGGGCGACGACGGGGGCGACGGCTACGCGGTCCCGGGCACGCGGCTCGCGCGCACGGGGATCTTCCCCCTGCGCCACCAGGGCCAGGTTCACGGCCTCTTGCTCGCGGAATCCGACGAACCGGGATGGTTCGCCCGCTGGCGGGACCTCCTGGAGGTCATCGCCCAGGAGGTCGCCATCGTGGTCGTCAACGACCGGCTGGAAAGGGCGGCGAGCGAGCGGGCGCGCTACCAGGAGATGGCCCGCGTCCGCTCGGAGATCCTCACCAACGTCTCCCACGAGCTGCGCACCCCGCTGGGGTTGATCAAGGGCTACGCGGAGACCCTGCGCGACCACGCCGGGCGCGTGCCGCCGGCGGAGCAGAAGGAGTTCCTCGAGGTCATCGCCACCGAAAGCGACGAGCTGGGCCGGCTCGTGGAGAATCTCCTGGCCATGTCGCGCATCGAGACCGTGGGCATCGAGCTGGACCTCGGGTGGTTTTCGCCCGACGACCTCGCCCAGCGGCTGGCCCGGGACTTCCCGCCCGCCCTGTACCGCCGGGTGGCGCTGGACGCCGGGGGGGTCGCCGCCATCCACGGCGACGTGCGCCAGATCGCGGTGGCCGTCTCCAACGCGGTCCACAACGCGCTCAAGTACGCATCGGGTGAGGTGCGGGTCGCGATCTTCCGCCCCGCCCCGCGGGAGGTCCGGGTCGCGGTGCGCGACAGGGGCCCCGGCGTGCCGGACGAAGACCTCGGGCGCATCTTCGAGCGGTTCTACCGCAGCGCCCGGGACGCCCGGTCCGAAGTGCGCGGCTCGGGGCTCGGCCTGAGCATCGCGCGCCGCGTGCTGGAGGCGCACGGCGGGTCGATGTGGGCGCACAACCGGCCCGAGGGCGGCCTCGAGGTGTGCATGCAGTGGCCGCAGCCCGGCGACGGGGACGCGGCGGAGTCCCGCGGCGCGGGGCCAGGCGGCGGGGCCGCCGGGGGGAGGGGCCCGTGACCTCGCAGCGCGCTGTGGAGCCACTGGGAAGGGGGCGGCACACGGTGACGGACCCACGGTGCGTGGCGCGTTCCGGGACGCGCCCGGGCCCCGCTGGCGTACGGACCGGCGCCGGGGACGGGACCCGGGGCGCGGGGCGATGAACCTCGACGGCGACCTCCTGGCGTCCGTGCTGATCGTGGAGGACGAGGCCAAGTACCGCCGGCTGATCATCGCCAACCTGCGCATGGCGGGGTGCACCGTCCGGGAAGCCGCCTCGGGACACGAGGCGGTGCAGGCCCTGTACGAGCACGAACCCGACGTCATCCTGCTCGACCTGCGCCTGCCCGACGTGGACGGGATCGTCCTGTGCCAGCGGCTGCGAAGCCTCACCCAGGCGCCGATCCTGGTGCTCACGGCGCTGGACACGGAACAGGCGCTGGTCGAGTCGCTGGAGGCCGGGGCCGACGACTACATCTCGAAGCCGTTCTCGCCCACGGAGCTTTTGGCGAGGCTCCGGGCGCTGCTGCGGCGGGGCCGGTCCCAGCCGGAGGTGGACAGGCCGGGCTGCGGGGACGTCCGGCTCGATCCCAAAGGGCGGCGGCTGATCGCCCGCGACCGCGTCACGCACCTGACCCCCACGGAACTGCGCCTGGCCGCCGTGTTCGTGGCCCACTGCGGCAAGGTGGTGACCCACGAGTACCTGCTGACCCGGGTGTGGGGCGCCGGCTACACCGAGGAGCGCGAGTACCTGCGCGTGTACATCCGCAGGCTGCGCCAGTACATCGAACCCGACCCGAAGCGGCCGGTGTACCTGATATCGCACCTGGGCGTCGGCTACGCCCTGTACCCGCAACCACACGGGCAGGCCGCGGCGCCCTCCCTGGACCGTTCCTGAGGAAGGCAGACATTCGTGCGTCGAAGTCTCCATTGCGTCGGCCCAACAGCACGGCCGACCACTGGCGTGCCGGAGGATCGCACCCCGGAACCGCACGGACCTTCTCCAGACGGGCCTTGTCCGGCAGGAGCCCGGATAGGAGCCGCCAAGGACAGGGACTGCCCCCTGCTGCGGCCTCCATCGAATGGACGCGACCACGGAGGCGATCGCGCGCCCTTGGCCGTCGGGAGCCGTCCGGGCTCGCCGGAGCACCGCCGACCGGACAGCGCCCCGACGGCGGTTCACCCTTTTGGGCCGCGGCGCGCCGCAGCGTCGACCCACCCCGTGCTACGGCACGACCCAGCCGTCCCTTGGCCGACCCACACCGCCTGGATCGGTCGTGCCCCCCAGCTGGCCGGCCCGGTGAGCCGCACCTATCCAGCCAGCGTCGTTGCCCAGTGCGGCGGCTGCCACCGGAACCTGCGCGGCGCTGACGGGCGGGGCCCAGACCGTCATGACGGACCGCAGCTCTTTCTCGTACGCGGCGAGCGCCGTACCGAGGCCCCCACCCAGCACGATCATCTCGGGGTTGCAGATGCTGACGACGGCGGCGAGCGCTACGCCCAGATCTCGGAGCACATCCTGGAGGAGCTGGCGCGCCGGGGGCACGCGCCGAGCGGCCAATTGGAACAGCTCGCGGGATGTGGCCGGTCGCCCGAGCAGGGCAGAGAGGCGCTGGCCAATGGCCGGGCCCGCGATCCGGGACTCCAGCGACACCATATTGCCCGCCTCGGCGGGCATGGGCAGCCATCCGATCAGGCCCGCCAGATGATTGCGGCCCTCCACGAGACGCCCCTTGTCCATGAACGCACCGCCCACACCGGTGCCGACAATGATCAGGACGACATCCTGGCGGCCTCGCGCAACCCCGAGCCACTGCTCGCCCAGCAGCGCGGCATGGCCGTCGTAGACGGCAAATACCGGGCAGCCGAGCGCATCACTCCAGTCTCTTTCAAGCGCAACTCCTTCCCAGCCGACAAGGTTGGGAGCGTACAGAACTGTGCCCCGGTGCAGCGCGGCGGCGATGCTGACGCCCACGGCCACCGGCGTCACCCTCGCCTGGCCGCGGAGGAAGGCCCGCACCCGCGCCAACACTTGGCCGCTGCGCTGAACCTGGCCTCCCGAGGACACGGGCATCACGTCGCGGGCCCGGACGCGACCCTGCGCATCGACAATCCCCATGGCGATCTTCGTGCCGCCGATATCCACTCCGAGCACGCAATTGCCGTTCATACTTGCGCGACCTTCTTGCCTGAGCCTGGTGTCATCGGCGGGGCCGGGGCGGCCGTCGCAGACACGCCCTGCGCGGATTGTGGGGGAGGGCGGAGCGCCCCCGCCGGCAGGCGGATGCGGCCTGTGGAGGCGGCGAAGCTCGACGTGAACCGCAGCGACGAGGCCCAGCGCAGAGCCTGGTCCGCGCTCGTGAAAGGCGAGGCCCGGCGGAGGGTGGTGCGCGGGCCTGGCGGTGGGGCCGGTGGCGTCGGCCGCACGCGGACCCCGGTGGAGGGTGCCGCGAGCGCCGGGGGGCCTGCGCCCGGTGGCCCACAGCGTCGCCGTCCGTGGCCGCGTGGTCGGCTCCGCCTTCGTCACGGCTTGTGCCCCAACCTCCCGGCGTCCGCGATGACGCCTCGATCATCGGGCGAGGGGCCCCGGGGCCCTTGCGGTCGTCGCACGGGTCACCGCCGCGCCGGGCACCCGCCCGAAACTTGACGCGGACTTCACCGTCTTTGGGCTAGGATGACCAACCCCACCGCCGCCTCCGAGCGTGACGGCGTCGTGCCGGCCTTGAGGCTTACTGCACGGGTCGGGACCGCCGGCGGGTCACTGGGCGGTGTAGCCGCCATCGACGGCGACGATGGCGCCAGTCATATACGAGGACAAAGATGAGAGAAGAAAGGCCGCCACGTGAGCAACCTCTTCGGGACGCCCCAGCCGCTTGAGAGGGATGACCTGCTCGGTTTCCCTGCGGAGTTCGTCCGGGTCCCCGAGTTCTGCGAAGACCCGTTTACCCTGGGGTGTGTCGATGACTCCGGGGCTGACAGCATTAACCCGAATCCCTTGGGACGCGTAGTCCAGCGCCACCTCGCGGGTCAAGGCGATGACCGCCCCCTTCGACGTGCAGTACGACGCCGAATTCGCCGTGCCGACCACGCCGGCTCCGGACGCGGTGACGACCACGCTGCCCCCTGGCCGTTTGAGCCGCGGCATGCAGTGTCGCAGCGTCAGGAAGACGCCCCGCACGTTGAGGTCCATCGTCGCGTCAAAACGCGCGAGCGAGTCTGACTCCACCGTGTCGTTGAGAATGACGCCAGCATTGGCGAAGACCCCGTCCAGCAGCGCCTCGCCGGCGTCCGTGGCTCGATCGACGGCCTGTCGCACGGAGTCGTCGGAACGCACGTCGCACTCCACAAAGGTCACTCCGGGGACAGACTGCTCCAGGAGCTGACCCCGCGTCGCGTCCACGTCCAAGACGAACACCCGGGCGCCGCTGGCGGCGCAATACTTGGCCGTGGCTTCCCCCACCCCCGATGCGCCGCCCGTGATCACCAGCCGAAGACCGTGTAGCGGTAGCGTCATGCGGTTCCCCCCGTGGCATCCAAGCGAGAGGGTTGTGCGGCCAGTGGATCGCCCAGGACGGCCGAGCGTGTCAAGGCGTTTGCCCGTTGGCCGTCGAGCGTTTCCACCGGCGATACTCCGCGTACACCAGCGCATTGTGGTCGGGGGCGACGCCGGTCACGTTGGGCGACACAAACGTGGGTGTCATGGCCCCCATGGCGTCCAGACGCTTGGCGACTTCGGCCACCAGTGACATGGTGATGGCTACGGCCGCGACCGTGGAACCGGCGGCCACGGGAACCCGAGAATGGCTCAGGGGTATCAGGGAGTCTTCCGGCGGGACATGGGTGTCAATGACGAGGTCGGCGATGTCGGCCAGTTTCTGGCCGGACGGGTGTTCGGCCTCGCGAGTGGCGTAGTTCTGGCGCGAGGTCACCGCCACCACCGCCAAGCCCTGGGCCTTGAAATACTGCGCCGCCTCGATGGGGGCTGCGTTCATGCCCCCGTGGGAGTAGACGAGTGCCACCTCCCCCTTTTCGAAAGCGAAGTCCTCGAGAAAGTTTCGAATATAGCCTGGCTGCCGCTCGATCCACAGCAGTTCAGGTGCTCCGCCGGGACCCGAAGGCACATGCCACAATAGACGAGGATCCAGGATGGGTCGGAAGCCGACGTAGCTCCCGTATCGCGGGAAGGCGTCGAGAGCTGGAATGGCACTGTGTCCGCTCCCGAACATGTTGACCCAGCGCCCGTGCGCGATCGCGTCGGCGGCGAGATCTGCGGCTCGAAAGATGACCTCGTGTTCGTTCTCCTCGATGGCTCGAAGAAGCTCCTGAGCCAGGTGGAGATACTCCACTCGTTCGGACAATCGGGTACTCCCCTTTATCAGGTCGCGATTTGGCTCTGGTCCGTCAGTGACGCAACAGTTCCATCGAGTACCTGTATCGATCCCCCCGCATCTTGGACTGAACATACTCCATGGGCTGCCCGGCTGCGTCGAACGTCACCCGCTCCACCAAGAAAGCCAGACGGTTAGAGGGGCCTTTCAGCAACGCGGCTGCCTCGTCGTCAAGCACGATGGGTTCGAACGTCTCGATGGCGCGATGGGGCTCCAGGTGATAGTGCGACTGTAAAAGCTGATAGAGCGACCCGGTAAGCAGGTCTCGGTGGTCCAGAAAGTTGGGAACCCGGGCAGCCGGCAGAAACGCTTCCTGAATTCCCATCGTGTCCCGTCCCGCCCACCGCAAACGGCGAAGACGGATGACGGGTTCGTCCACGGCGATCCGCAATCGCTCGCAGACGGTCGCAGAGCCAGGCTCTTCGCGGCACTCAAGGACCTGAGAATGCGCCACCAGGCCCCGTTCGCTGTGCTCTTCGGTGAAGCTCTTCAGTTCAAAGGGCCCGTGAAGCAGTCGCGGGCTCGCCACAAAAGTGCCTTTGCCCTGGCGTCGCTCGAGAATCCCGTCGCGAACCAGTTCGGTCAGCGCGCGCACCACCGTAGCTCGACTAACCCGGAAGAGGGCGCTCAGCTGCTGTTCGGTGGGGATCTGGCTGCCCACCGCCCACTGGCCGGTTTCCAGACGGTCCAGCACGAACTGACGCACCTGGTAGTGCAGGGGCACGGGCCGCGTATGATCAATCATGGCTGTCTTCCCCCGACCTCATCTCGACTGGAGTGCGTGACGGTGTCACCCGGCGACCGAGCAGCGCCACTGTCGTCCCCGCTCCAGGGCAGCATGAGAATCTTACGGACGCCTGGACCGCCGCGGCGCAAGAGCGCCTCCGCCTCGCCGAACGCCTCGATGGGGAAGCGGTGACTGATGAGGGGAGCCGATTTGATCAAACCGCGCTCAAGCCAGTCGACGGCGGTGGGGAACTGGTGTGGACCGGCGAAAGCGCCCACGATCCGCAGCTCCCGCCGGTAGAGGTCAAACGCGTTCAGGGTCAGCTGATCCTGAGGGTGGGGTACGCTGTACAGCAAGAACACACCTTTCGGCCCCATCCGCGCCATCGACGCCTGCACGAGGGGAATGTGTCCGGTGGTGTCGACCACGAGGTCATATCCCTGGCCCCCGCCCCCGACGGCGGCCCCATCCGCGCCAGACGTCAGACCGACGGCGGCACCAAGGCGCTGGGCCAGGGCGCGCTTGTCCTCGTTGCGGTCGAGCACATGAACTTCCATTCCGCCCATGACCTGCAGGGCCTGCACAAACATCAGCCCGCTGGTGCCCGCCCCGAGCACGAGCGCCTTGCCGCCCGCGACCTTGTGGGGCAAGGCCGCGCGCGCGGCATGCAAGACGCACGTGAGCGGCTCCACCAGCGCCGCCGCTTCACCGGCCAGGACGGTTTTGAACGCCTGACTCTCGTGGATCACGACGAACTGCGCGAGGCCGCCGTCGCACGTGCTGCCGTGGCTGGAGAAGTGGCTGCACAGCTCCACGTCTCCTCGCCGGCAGAAGACGCACCGGCCGCAAGGCCTGGCCGGATCCACCGCCACTCGGTCTCCGATCGTGAGGCTGGTGACTTTCTCACCCACCTCCACCACGCGTCCGGCGAACTCGTGCCCCAGTACCACGGGGGTTGTGGCCGGGAAGTGACCGTCGATCACGTGAAGATCCGTGGTGCACAGGCCTGCGGCCTCCACACGGAGCTTCACGTCCTCGGGTCCGGGATGCGGCTGTGGGAGATCGGTCAGCTCCAAGCGTCCCGGTTCCCTCAATACCACCGCCTTGATGATCGAACACCCCTTCCTCGCTGGCCTGCGACTTCATTCGCGGATGGACCCCAGCGTGATGCCGGCCACGTAGTAGCGCTGGAACACGAGGAACACCAGGGACGCGGGAATCATGCCGATCACCAGACCCGCCAGGATCAACTGCTCGTTGCTCGTGGGACTGAGCGTCGTCTGCAGATATTGCAGGCCCACCGGCAGGGTCATCGTGCTGGGGTATGATGTCGAGACGATGAGCGGCCAGAAGAAGTTGTTCCACTGGGTGATGAACGTGAACACCGCCACGGTCACCAGCGCCGGTGCGCTCAGCGGGACCGCCACCTGCCACCACAGGCGCAGCTCGCTCGCTCCGTCCATGCGGGCCGCGTCCAGCAAATCGTCAGGCAGCGCAAGCATGGACTGGCGCAACATGAACACTCCCCAGGCGCTCACCACGTAAGGAAGGATGAGCGCGGCCAGGGAGTCCAGAAGACCGCTGCCCCCCGCCCCCGTAATTGCGTTTCCGCCAAACAGAGGAGCGCGGCGTAGCATGTAGTAGATGGGAACGTAGAATACAAAGTTCGGCAGCATCATGGTGGCCAGGATCAGCCCGAACACCCCTGCACGCCCTCGGAATCTGTACTTCGCCAGCGAGAACCCTGCCAACGCCGACGTGAGAAGAACCGCCAAGGTGGTAATGACCGCCACCAGGACGCTGTTGCGGTAGTACAGCGCGAATGGCAACACACGCATGACCGCGGCGAAGTTCCCGAAGTGAAGCGCTTGCGGCAGCAAACGACCCAGCGTAAGATCCGCCTGCGTCTTGAGGGAGGACTCCAGGATCCATGCCACGGGCGCGAGTGTACTCACCGCGCCCGCAGCCAGAATCACCGCGGCCACCGGAAACCGTCCGGGCACACGCATCGTCTAGTTGACCTCCAGCCCTCCACGGCGGAATAGCAGCACCTGAACCAGCGTGACGACTGCCAGCACGATCAGGAGGGCGAACGCCATCGCGGATGCCTTACCCATGTTGAGATCCTGGAACGCCACCTGGTACATGTACGTGGCGACGGTTTGCGTGGCGTTGATCGGCCCGCCCATCGCCCCTTCACCTCCGGTGGAAGCGGTGGTCATCCCTGCGATCAGGTCGAACAGCTGCCAGATCGCGATGGTGTTGGTCACCGTGAGGAAGAGGAGCGATGGCTTGATCACGGGCAAGGTGATGTGCCAAAACCTGCGCCCTCCGGTGGCACCATCCATGGTGGCGGCCTCAAGGAGCGAGACAGGGATGCTCTTGAGCCCGGCGACCAGCACAAGCATGGCCAGCCCAACAGTGCTCCAGACGTACACGCCCAAGATGACCCACAGCGCCTGGCCAGGACTGGACAGAAACGGCTGCGATGCGAGACCCATCGACTGTAACACCGCGTTCACCGGCCCCACCCCCGAGAGCAGGTAGACCCAGCAGATGCCGATGGCGACCGGCGAGAGGGTCGCGGGAAGAAACAGCAGGTAACGCAGGGCCGTCTGGGTGCGCACCGCCTCGAGCGCCAGCGCCAAGATCAGGCCGATCCCCACGAGCAGGGGCACGCCCAGGATCCACAGAAGGAGGTTGTGCTCCAGTGCCGCGATGAACACCGGGTCCGTCAACAGGCCGGTGTACTGGGCTCCCCCGGTGTACGGGGACGCGCTCAGCGGTGTCAGCATGTTCCAGTTGTGCAGACTGACGTCGAAGGAGAAGGCAACCGGAAAGACAAGAAACAGGGCGTAGAAGACCAGCACCGGCAGGAGGAACGTCCACGGCACCCACGGCGATACACGAGTCGACCCCGGCACGGACATGCCCCCCACCGCGTGACTGGACTTGGGAGTTTTGCTCAGGGATAGTTCTGCCTGAGAATCGGGTTGATCTCGGCGCAAGCGCGGGCGAGGGCCTGCTTGGGCGACTCCTTGCCGAACCACGCGGCTTCGATGTGGTTCATCAGGATGGTCTTGATCTCCTCGCCGTAGTCCACGTTGGGCTCAGGAACCGCGTGGGGCAGATCGGCGGCAAAAGCGCGCAGGAACGGGTCCCTCTGAACCATGCCGCTGGCCAGGTCCACGCGATTGCTGGGCATGGCGGCGATCTGATGGACGAGATAGTACCCCATGCGCGTGGTGTGAGTGCGCGAGGAGACCTCCATGTTGAGCCAGCGCAAGAACGCCCAGTCCGCGGCCTTGTGCTGGCTCTGGGAATCCACGCCCCAGAACCAGGTGTACACCAGTGTCTTGTGGGTCTTCAGGCGGGGGATTGGCGCCACGCCGACGGTCGCGTTGAATTGACCCTTGAGGACCGCCTTGAACTGTGGCTCGAAGGTCGACGGGAAAATGATCTCCATGGCAATGTGGCCGGCGGGGAAGTTGAAGACGCTTGCGCTGGAGTTGGTCGCCTTTTCCCTGAACAGCGCCACCTCGTCCTGCAGAGCCTGGACGGCCGCAGGGCTGTTCAGCGCGCAACTCTTGAATCCAGGAGTCAGGTACGAGCCTCCGTTGGACCACAAGAGCGCCAGGTACGGGTGGACCACCGCCGAGTCCCAGCCCGCCAGGAAGGCAAAACCGTATTGGGTGATCTGCCCGTTGGCGCCGTACCGGGTGAGCTTCTTCGCCATGGCGAGCAACTGCGCCCACGTGGCCGGAGGTGCCTTGTAACCCGCCTGCGCGAGGAGCTTCTTGTTGTAGACCAGCATGTAGTCGTCGATCTCGGTCGGAATCCCCCAGATGGCGTTGTCCAGGGTCACGCCGTGCACGGCCACGTTGGTGTAGTCGGATTTGACGCTGTCCACGATGCCGGCCGGAGGCCGGCTGATGATCCCGGCGCGCTCAAGCTGCACGCCCCACAGCGAATACAGGTAATAGATGTCAGGCGGGTTGCCGGACATATGGCTGATGAGGATTTTGTTCAGGTAATTGGCGAACGGCACCGTCTCCACCTTGAATGAGACATTGGGGTGAAGCTGGTGGTATTCGTCGAGGAGCTTGCCGAAGGCAGGCGTGTATGCCTGACTGTGCATGGCGATCGTCAGGGTGATCCCTCCGGACGCACTGGCCCCCACGGCTGCGGGCGCGAGCGCCGCGGAACCGAGAAGTACGAGCCCAGCGGTAACCGCAGCCGCGTGCGCCGTTGACGGTCTTCTCACTGCAAGGTCCCCCCTGCCACGTTATTCAGGGCGCGAGGCCAGGAACTTAGCCTGGATCGGGCGTCACGTGCCCGGTGCGATCCGAGAACACTTGCCGGTTGTGGTCGCGGCAAACTCAGGGCATGCGAGAGCGGACAGCGGGGATGGATCGCTCCCCGGACGAGGCGAGCGGGGACCTCGCGGGTGAGCCCGATCACGGGCAGGGACTCGCCCGGTCACGGTCGACCTCGCGCCTTCCGTCGCCCTTCCAAAGGAGCCGGGCCGAGGCGGGTCGGACCTCTAGAGCGGTCAGGGTGGCACAGTTTCCCCCTCCTTGCACGGTCATTCAGTTGACCGGTTGACCGGTCAATTTGCGGCACCGGATTCGGCGTTGCTCTCCCGACTTCCTGCAAGCCGGCGGTGCCGATACCGGATTCGAAGTGGCCTGACCCGGCCGGTCGAGGCGGCGGGGTCGAAACCTCAGCTCGTCCGCGACGAGACGACGCCTGGCTCCCGCCCGAGGCACCATGCCCGCCGCCCGGGCTCACCTACGCCCTGCTCCCTCTCCGGCAGCGCCTCTCGGCCGGATGGCATGTCCGGGTCGTTTTCCGGTGCACCGCGGCGGCCCATTGTCCAAAGGGGGTCAAACTGTTGCCGGATGGGCGCCACCGCGAAGCGAGCCTTGCGCCTCGACCCGCGAGGGAGGACATGTGTCGGCGGCGCGACGGGGGCGTGGACCGTGCCACGAAGCGGCGCACGCAGCCAGAATCCCAGTCTCCCGGCGCCGCGAACCCGGGGGCCCGGCCCGAAGGCGCGATCCGGAGGGCCAACGCGTCGGGAGAAGCCGAGCAGGCACGGTGCTCCGGCTGCCGCGCGCCAAGGGAAGGAAGCCCTCGGTCTCAGCGGCCCATTCGCCGCTCCCGGGACGGCACCGAGCGATCAGGCCACTGCCTCGGCCCGTCACCTGGGGGCAGCCTCTCGAAGGGGACCTCGTCCCGATGAACCGGCACGACGTGCTTGGCCGACCTGGATCGTCGAGGCGACGATGCGCCCCTCGTGCGCCGGGGGTTCGTCCCGAGGGCGGGCGGTCTGGAGAAGCTCCGGCCGCTGCCCATCCTTGCCGTCGAACCTGCGGGCGCCAAACGCCCGCCTTTTGACCGGACGCCAGTCGCCGCCGGGGGATTGGGACCCCGCCACCGCGCCGATTGGGCCCGCGGACCGGCGCCCGCCGGTAGGGCCCGCTCAGGGGAGGGCGGAGTATCCGTTCCTCGACTTCCACAGGAAGTACTTCTCGAACAGCCGCTTGCCCTCGTCGTACATGGGGTTGGGAATGATCGCGGAGAACTGCCGGGGCCCGAGCAGGTGGTTGGCGACGATGACGACCTCCTTGTGGCCCGCGTCCATCACGCACAGCCCGGGGATACGGGCGAAGGGGCGCTCCCGCAGGCGCGCGTCGGCCCGGATGAGGTGCGCGATGTTCTCGCCCACGGTCTTGCCCGCCTCGTCGGCGGGGTAGCCCGTCTTGGGAACCCCCACCGCCACGGGGGTCGTGAACGGCGGCGGGACGTCGATGGCCACGCCGGCGGCGAAGATGTGCGGGTAGCGGCGATGCTGGTAGGTGTCCGCCACCGGCACGAAACCGCGGGCGTTGCCGAGGCCGGGAGACTCGCGGACCACCGCCTGGCCCATGAAGGGCGGCATCAGCATCGAAAAGGCGAAGGGAAGGCGCTCGCCGCTGGTCAGCACGATCTCGTCGGGGTCCACGTGATCGATCTCGGCGTTCACGACGGCGCGGATGTGCAGGTGCTCGAGGAAACGCTTGAGCAGCCCCTCGGCGTGGGGAAAGCCGCCGATGCCGAAGTGGCCCAGGAACGGCTCGGGCGTGATCCAGGTGAGCTCCACCCGGTCCCGGACGCCGTGGCGGTTGAGGTGGTACTCGAAATTGAAGAGGAACTCGTACGCGGCGCCGATGCAGCCGGCGCCCTGGGTCGCGCCGATCACCGCCGGGCCGGGATGGTCGACGAACCGTTCGAACGCCTCTCGGGTGCGCATGGCGTGGGGTGGGGTGCCCACGTACTCGGTGTGACCCGATTCGGGGCCGGTGCCGGGGATCGACCAGTCGAGCTGGGGGCCCGTGGCGATCACGAGGTAGTCGAACTCGTAGTCCCCGCGGTCGGTGTGCACCACGCTGGCCTCGGGGTCGATGCGGGTGCCCAGCGCCTCGACGAACTCGATGCCGTGCTTCTCCAGCACCGGCGCCACCGGGAAGCTGATGTCCTCCAGCTCGCGCTCGCGAAACGGCACCCAGATCAGGGACGGCACGAAGAGAAAGTCCGGGACCCGCGAGATCACGACGATCCGGTCGTCGGTCCGACCGAGATGCCGCCGCGTTTCCAGCGCACTTGCGAGCCCCGCGAAATTGCCGCCCAGGACGACCACCGTTGCCAAGGGACGCACCCCCGTGGATGAACTTTCCAGCCACGGGCCAGTTCCACGCGGGCGGCCACGGCTCCTGCGTCACGGGGCGGGTCAGCCGTGGGTCGCGATTCGGCTCCGGGCGGGAGTGCGGGCGAGGCCCTCCGTCTCCACCAGCCACGGGCCCCACCGGGGCGACAGCCGGTTGTACGCGGCGGCGAAGAGCACGCCGCACACCCCGGCCGTGGCGGCCGTGACCAGCGCTCCCAGGACGGTGAGCGCGACGACGCCGGCCATGCCCACGAGGAGCAACGTGGTCAGCGGGGGATGCGCCAGCGCGGCCATGGCCACGGCGCCCGCCAGCCCGCCGCAGAAGCCCGCCACCGATCCCACGGCGGCCCCCACGGCCGCCATCGTCCAGAAACCGGTCATGGAGTCCATCCAGCACACGCGCATGGCGTGACCTCCTACAGCGAGCCGTAGCGGCGATAGCACATCTGGCACAGGAGCATGTCGCAGAAGATCATGAGCTTCTTGCGCACGGTCATCCGCTGACAGATGTCGCAGGCCCGGATCTCGATCACCTTGGTCGCCACCGGCGGAAGACGCCTCCTCATGCCAGTATGGCGCCGGAGCCCGGCGGTTATGCACCGCCGCGGTATCCCCGGGACCGCCGCGTACGCTACAATGGTCGCGAGGGGAGGGTTCGGGGTGCGCATCGGTTCGGTCACGGTGGACCCGCCCGTGGTCCTGGCCCCCATGGCCGGCGTCACCGCACCGTCGTTCCGGCAGATCAGCAAAGAGCAGGGTGCGGGCCTCGTGGTCGCGGAGATGGTGTCCGCCCAGGGGCTCGTTCGCGGGAACGCGCGCAGCCTGGAGTTCCTGGAGGTGCTCGACGGCGAGCACCCCATGGCCATCCAGCTCTTCGGTTCCGATCCCGACGCCCTGCGCCAGGCGGCCGCCATGGCCGAGGACGCGGGCGCGGACATCGTCGACCTCAACTTCGGGTGCCCGGTCCCCAAGATCACGCGCAACGGGGACGGTTCGGCCCTCATGCGAGATCCCGACCGGGCGGTCCGGTGCGCGAAGGCCGCCGTCAGCGGCACCCGCCTACCGGTGACGGTCAAGTGCCGGGCGGGATGGGACCGGGACTCCGTCAACGCGCCCGAGCTTTGCAAGAAGCTCGAGGACGTCGGGGTCATGGCCGTGACCGTCCACGGCCGCACGCGTTCGGACGGCTACCGGGAGCCCGCGGACTGGAACGTCATCCGTGCGGTCAAGGCGGCCGTGAGCATTCCCGTCATCGGCAACGGCGACGTCGTGGCCCCTGAGGACGTGGTGCGGCTCATGGCTGAGACCGGCTGCGACGGGGTGGCGGTGGCCCGCGGCGCGCTGGGCAACCCGTGGTTCTTCGCCGAGGCCCGGGCGAGGCTCCAGGGCGAGTCCGAGCCTGAGCCCGTGAGCGCCGCCCAGCGGCTTTCCACCCTGATGCGCCACGTGGACCTGCAGATCCAGCGCCACGGGGAGGGCCCGGGCATCCGGGAGATGCGCAAGCAGATGGCGTACTACCTGCGGGGGATTCCCGGCAGCGCCGAGGTGCGGGGTCGGCTCAACGCGGCCGAGACCCGGGCGCAGCTCGTGGCGCTGCTGGTGCCCCTGGGCCTCGTGGACGACGGTTGAGGCATCGGTCCCCGCACCGGCCCATATAAGGCCAGTGGGGGGAGAGGGATGCGCATCGGCTGCATCGGCGCCGGGACCATCGGGAGCCTGCTCGTCCGAGGCCTCATCGCCTCCGGCCGGGTGACGGCGCCCGATGTCCTCGTCGCGAGCCGTTCCCTGGCGGCAATCGACGCGCTCAGGGCCGAGCATCCCGGAATCGGCGTCGCCGCCTCCATGGAGGCCCTGGCGCGCTCGGTGCCCACGGTGATCCTCGCCGTCCGGCTGGCGGACGCGGGCGGCGTGCTGGCACAGCTGGAGCCGTGGCTTTTGCCCGAGAGCGTGCTGCTCTCCACCGTGGGGGGACTGGGGCTTGCGGCCATCGAGACCTGCGTCCGCGCCCGCTGCGCGCGCATCGTGCCGTCCATCACCCAGCGGGTGCGCGGCGGGGCCATCCTGTTCTCGCCGGGCTCGCGCATGGCCGAGGCCGACGCGCGGGCGGTGCTGAGCCTCCTCGAAGCGCTGGGCACGCCGTTCGTGGTGGATGAGCCCCACCTGCGCATCGCCTCGGATCTCACGTCGGTGGGGCCGGCGCTGTGGGCCCAGCTGGCCGTCGGCGCCCGCGTCGCCGCCGGCGAGGTGGGAGGCCTCGAGGCCGACCGCGCCCAGGCCATGATCGCGACGACCCTCCTGGGTCTGGGCCGGCTGCTGACGGAGGCGGGCATGACTCCCGAGGCGATCGTGCGGGGGGTGGCGGTGCCCGGGGGGGTCACCCAGGTCGCCCTGGAGGCGATGACGCCCATCGCCGACGGCCTGTTCCAGGCGGTCTTCCGGCGCACGTGCGGATTCGAGCGCGCCTGAGCTAGCGCGAGCGGCGCACGGCCACCGCGACGTCGTCGGGCTGGCCGGGGATCGGCGCCAGGGGCTTGTGGACGACGACCTCCACCCACGCGGCGTGGGGGTCCTCGAGGATGCGCTCGGCGATGGCGCCGGCGAGCGACTCCAAAAGCCGGCGCCGCGGGCCCAGGATCACCTGCGCCACGAGCTCGTAGAGGCGCCCGTAGTCGAGCGTGTCCTTCAGCCGATCGGAACGCGCGGCCGCGTCGAGCCGGGCCCCGACCCTGAGGTCGACGCGGAAGGGCTGGGCCTCGTGCGCTTCCCACGCCAGTGCCCCGTGACACGCCATGAACCGGAGCCCCTGGATCCGGATCTCGTCCAGCAACTCCACGGCGTCGCCTCCCGCCCACCTGTCTCGGGGTGGGTTCTCGGCGGCGGCGCGCGTACCCTGCCAGGGCACGCCGTGCGCCCCGTATCCGGCGCAGCGCCGCCTCTGGAAAAACGGTTCACCGCAATGTCGGCAAAGTTGACTTATCGCCGGACCTGCACTATGGTGTATGGTAAATCGGTTCAAAAAGGGGGGCACGGAGCCCGCACGAAACATGCCCGAATGAAGGGGAGGGTCAAACAAAGTGAGAGGGAGACAACGTGGTCTGGTCGCCGCTTCCACCGGAGTCCTTGTGGCGGGTGTCCTGATCGCAGCGAGTGCGCCCCTCACGCTGGCTCAGTCTGCGCCGGTCCAGGTGTCCTTCTACTACGGCGTGGGCGGGCGCCTGGGAAAGCTCGTGCAGAGCATGGTGGCCACGTTCAACCGGACGCATCCGCACATCAAGGTCGTCGCCAGCTACGAGGGTAGCTACACCGGCGGCGGCCCCGAGCAGCAGAAGCTGGAGCTGGCCATGGCCGCCGGCGCTCCGCCCGCGGTCGCCCAGATGGAGGTCCACTCCATCCGACCGTTCACGGCCGCGCACGCGCTGGTTGCCCTCAACAAGTTCATGAACCGCTCGCCCCACGACAAGGTCAGCGACTTCATGCCCGGGATGCTCCTCAGCGGGGAGTATCACGGGCTTTACTACGCGGTCCCGTTCAATCGCAGCGTTCCCCTGCTCTACTACAACACGGCCATGTTCAAGGCGGCCCACATCTCCGGCCCACCCACGACCTGGCAGCAGCTGGCCGCCGACGCGAAGAAGCTGACCCACGGGTCGGGCGCCAGCAAGGTGTACGGTTACGAGCCCATCGTGCAGTGGTGGCAGTGGGAGTCCGAGGTCCTCTCCAACGGCGGCAAGATCTTCAACCACGCCGGGACCAAGGCGCTCTTCGCCACGCCCCAGGCGGAGCTCGGCACGCTCATCCAGTACCAGCTGCTCAAGGACGGGTACGCGCGCGCCAACAGCGGATCCCACATGTGGGGCGACACCGTCGCCGACTTCGCGGCGGGCAAGACCGCGATGTACGACGGTTCGGCCGCGGACATGGGATCGATCCAGGCCGAGGCGGCCCCCAGCGTGAAGAACCACTGGGCGGCGGCGCTCCTGCCCGGATTCCCCAACCACCGGCTGGTTCTTCCGCCCGGCGGCGGGAACCTGGTGCTCTTCGCCAAGCAGCCCAAGGCGGTCATCAACGCCGCCTGGACGTTCGTGGAGTGGCTCACCGCCGCGCCCCAGCAGGCCTACTGGAGCGAGCACACCGGGTACATGCCCGGCGTGAAGGCGGCGCTCAACATCCCCAGCTACAAGGCGTACCTCGCCTCCCACCCCCAGCTGCGGGTGCCCATCGAGGGCCTCAAGTACCAGGGCGTCATGCCTCTCAACCGGCACTACATCCAGGTGATGGGCTACGTGCAGGAGGGGATGACGGAGATCTTCAACGAGCTCAAGCCCGTGGCCCCGGTCATCGCCCAGGTGGCCAAGCGGGCTGACGGGATCCTGTAGTCACATCGCCCGGCGCGGCTTCGGCGGCGATCCCGCCGCCGAAGCCGCCCACAGGAGGCAGCATGAGCACCAGGAGCGGGTCGGGCCGGGCGCAGGATGACGGGGGCGACGCCGCGCCGGCGGAGGCGGCGCCCGGCTCATGGTAGGGGCCCAGGCGCCGGCCGGAGCGAGACGGCGTCGTCGCTGGGGGGGCGGGGACACCGGGGCGGCGGTGGTGTTTCTCGGCCCGAGCTTCCTGTTCCTGACCGCCTTCATCTTCTTCCCGCTGGTCTACCTGTTCTACATCAGCGTCCTCAACTGGAACCTGCTGTCCCCGCCCACGTTCGCGGGCATGCACAACTACACCCACCTGCTGGCCAGCCCCTACTTCCTCAATGCGGTGCGCAACACGGTGCTCTTCACGGTGGGCGCCATGGTCCTGATCCTGCCGGCCGCGTTCGCCGCGGCGATGCTGCTCAACGTGCCCCTCAGGGAGCGGGCGCTCTACCGCTCGGCCCTGTTCGCCCCGTACGTGTTCCCGCTCGTCGCCTCCGGCGTGGCGTGGAGTCTCATGTTCCAGCCCCAGGTGGGCATCGTGGACTGGGTGCTCTCGAAGTTCGGGATCCACGGGCCCAACTGGCTCTCCAGCGGCCACTGGGCCCTCATCGCCGTGATCATCGTGACCGCGTGGCAGTACTTCGGCTTCTACGCGCTCATCTTCCTCGCGGGGCTGCAGGCGCTGCCCGGCGAGATCATGGAGGCGGCGGACGTGGACGGCGCGGGGGGGCTCACCAAGACCCTGCGCATCACCCTTCCGCTCATCTCCCCGAGCTTCTTCTTCGCCATGGTCATCCTGGTCATCGGCTCCTTCCAGGTGTTCACGCAGGTGTTCGTCATGACGAGCGGCGGGCCGGGGTCCTCCACCACGACCATCGTGTACTATCTCTACCGCGAGGCGTTCCAGTACTTCGAGATGGGGCGGGCGGCGGCGGTGGCGGTCATGCTGCTGCTGGGGCTCGTGGTGATGACCCTGCTTCAGCTGTGGGCGAGCCGGCGCTGGGTGCATCATGAGGCGTAAACGACGCCTCCATCGCTGGCTCGTGCGCTGCGCCCTGATCGCGGTGACGATCCTGGTGGTCTTCCCGTTCTTCTGGATCCTGGTGGGATCCCTCGAGCCGCTGCGCAACGTCCTCAGCAATCCGCCCCACTTCCTGCCCATTCCCCCCCGATGGTCCAACTACCCCCGGGCGTGGGCGGCGGCGCCGTTCGGAACGTACTACCGCAATTCGATCATCGTCACCACCGCCATCGTCGCGGGGCAGGTGGTCACCTGCTCCATGGGAGCCTACGCGCTCACCTTCCTCCGCCTGCGGATGCGCACGCTGCTCTTCTTCCTGGTGATCATCGGGCTCATGGTGCCCGAGCAGGTCTCCATCGTGCCCGTGTTCCTGGAGATGCACGACCTGGGGTGGATCAACACCTACGCGGCGCTGATCGTCCCGTTCCTGGGCAGCGCCTTCGGGATCTTCCTCCTGCGCCAGTCGTTCATCAGCATCCCGCCCGCCCTGGTCGAGGCGGCGCGGATGGACGGCGCCTCCCACTGGCGGACCCTGACCCGCGTGGTGATCCCCAACGCCCGCCCGGCGCTCATCACCCTGGTCATCCTCAACGCCGTGTTCCACTACAACGACCTCTTCTGGCCGCTGATGTTCACCAACACCAACAGCGTCCGCACCCTCCCGGTGGGTCTGGCCCTGTTCTTCGCCTCCCAGGGAGACCTGACCCCGTGGAACCTGCTCATGGCTTCGGATGTCTTCATCGTCGTGCCGCTGTTCATCCTCTTCTTCGTGGGGCAGAGGTACCTCGTCCAGGGGGTCGCCACGACCGGGATCAAATAGGCGGGGCGGAGGGTTCGCGTCACCGACACGCACAGGGGCCGGCGTCGCCTTGCGCTGCGCCGGCCCCATCGGAGAAGGAACGGTGGACTTCAATGGACGGGCACCCACAGTGGCTGAAGAACGTCTCCCACATCGTGTGGGACCTCGACGGGACCCTGTACGCGGGGGACGAGCACTACCGCGAGTTCGCCCGCCGGTTCTCCGCCTGGGTGGATCCTGACCTGCGCCCGGAGTTTCTCGCCGAGTGCGAGGCCATCCTCGCGGGCCGGCACGAGCTGCGGCCGGGACGGGTGGTCGAGTTTCACCGGGGCCTGTGGCGGGAGGACGCCGCGGGGCGGCAGGGGCCGCTGCCCGTGCGCAAGCGGCTCGTGCTGCCCGCCCAGCCCGAGGTCCCGGTGGTGCTGGCGGACCCCTGGGCGGCCATCCGCACGCTGGCCCGCGGGTACGGCGTCGATCCCGAGACGACGGGGATCTCCTTCGCCGACTGCCGTCTGCTGCTCATGGAGGACGGCTTCCCCCTGGGGCCCGTACCCGGGCTGCGAGAGGAGATCGAGCGGCTCTCGGACCGCGTCAAGATGGCGCTGGTGAGCAACGCCACCGCCCAGCACACCGAGACCACGCTGCGCCGGCTGGGGCTTGCGGGCCGCTTCGACCCGGTGCGGCCCGAGGCGGGCAAGCCCCAGGGACTGGAGCAGGTCCTCGCCGACTGGTTTGTCGGGGACCCTCACGCCACGGGGCTCGTGGGCATCGGCGACAAGTACGACCTGGACCTGGCGCCGGTGCGCGCGGTGGGGGGGCACACCATCCAGATCAACCCGTGGCACGTGGAGGGGACCGGGGCCGACCTCCTGCTGCGCGACCACGGGCGGCTGGTGGAGCTCTTGCGCCACGTGGCGCCCTGAGCGCCCGCCTGCCACGCGTTGACGCCCCTGGACACGCGAGCACATCACCGGAAAGAGGGAACGCCATGCAGCCACGACCCGTGTACCCTTCGCGGCCCTTTGTCTGGGGGCACCGCGGAACCCGCGCGCTGGCGCCCGAGAACACGCTCCCCGCCTTCGACGTCGCTGTGACCCATCGCCTCGACGGGGTGGAGCTCGACGTGCAGCTCACCGCCGACGGCGTCGTGGCGGTGATGCACGACCAAGAGCTGGAGCGCACGACGGACGGGCGCGGCTGGCTGGGGGCCCTCACGTGGGAGGAGCTCCAGCGGCTCGACGCCGGCTCGTGGTTCGGGCCGCAGTTCGCCGGGACAAGGGTGCCGTCCTTCGCGGCGGTGCTCGAGCACCTGCCGGCGTCCATGTGGGTCAACGTGGAGATCAAGAACGCCCCCCACGCGTACCCCGGGCTCGTGGAGAAGGTGGCCGCCCTCCTGCGCGAGCACGGCCGCGCCGGGCGGGCGGTCATCACGTCCTTCGACCACACGTGCCTTGCCCAGGCGCGGGCGGTGGCTCCGGAGATCCTGCGCGCCCCCCTGTACGCGGCGCGCCTCGAGGAGCCCTGGCTGCTGGCGGAGCGCTACGGGGCCTATGGCCTGCACGTGCACTCGGACTACGTCCTGCCCGGCGACGTCCAGGCGATCCGGGCCCGCGACCTCATGGTGAACGCCTGGGCCGTCGGCTCCCGCGAGACCATGCGGCGCGTGATCGAGGCGGGCGCCACCGGGTTCACCCTCGACGATCCCCGCTGGGCGGAGGGGATCGTCTGATGGGCGACGAGAGCGGCCCGGGCCCGGCGCCGCCGCCGCGTCCCGGGCGAGGCGCGAAGGCCAGCAACTGGGGGCGCTGGGGCGAGGACGACGAGATCGGGCTGCTGAACCTGCAGGACGAGCGCAAGGTCCTTGAGGCCGTGGGCCGCGTCCGCCACGGGGTCGTGGTGTCCCTGGGCCAGGTCATCGGGCGGGCGGAACACGCGGATCCTGTGTGGCCCGGGCGGCTGCCCGCCCAGCACCGCATGGTCAAGACGTGGGCCGAGTACCACACGGGGCGGGTGAAGGCGCCGCTTGGGGGCGTGTCCTTTTCCAGCGACGACATCCAGATGTCCCTGCACGGCGGCACCCACGTGGACGCCCTGGGCCACGTGTTCCACGAGGACCGGCTGTACAACGGGCGCGAGGCCGCCTCCACCGTGGGGGGCCTCGCACACGGGAGCGTGCGGGCGCTCGCCGAGCGCGGCATCGTCCTGCCGGCGGTGCTGGCGGACCTGCCGCGCCGCTTCGGGGACGCGTGCGCCCAGCGTGGGTTCCACGTGACCGCGGCCATGGTCGAGGCGTGTCTCGCGGCGCAGGGGGCCACCCTGGCCCCGGGTTCGGCGCTCCTGTTGCGCACGGGGTGGATCGGACGTCACTTCGCCGGGCGCACGGGCTACGGGCCGGACCCGGACTACAACGAACCCGGGCTCACCGCCGATCCCGAGACGGTGGCGATGTTCGCGGACCGCGACATCGTTCTTTTGGGAACCGACACCCTGGGCAACGAGCAGACCTGGTCCGACTCCTCGGGGCACTTCCAGCCCCTGCATCGCGTCCTCATCCGCGATCTCGGGGTGATCTTCCTGGAGATCCTGGACCTCGACCCGCTCGCACAGGCGTGCGCGCGCCACGGCCAGTACGAGTTCTGCCTCATGGCGAGCCCGCTGAAGATCCAGGGGGGCACCGCCTCGCCGGTGAACCCCCTGGCCATCCTGTGAGCGGCCAGCCTCTCGCCGGGTACGGTTCCCACGCCTCCTTCACCTTCGCAACCAGTTCGTTCGCCTCGGGATGACTGCGCAGTCCGTAGAGCTTTCCGGAGAAGCTGGCGACGATGCAGATCGTTGTCCACCAGCTCTTCCTGAAACGACTTCTTGTCTTGGCCGCCGTCCACCACATGGATGCGCACGCCGAGGGTCCTCGCTGCGCGTTCCATCGGAATCAGCTGGTCACCGGGGCTCGTGGTCAGCCGTCCGACGCAAGACCACGAGCGGGGGCGGCTGGCGTGGCATCTGGGCGAGG
>JAJZYS010000198.1 GCA_021797925.1 Bacillota bacterium | reverse complement strand
GGTCGCCGGCCTCCCGGAGACCTCCGGCCGGCTCCGCCTCGGTCGAGGGTTCCTCCAGATACAGCTGGCGCGACTCCTGATCGTAGGCCAGCACCTCGGCGTAGCGCCCCCAGTCGACCAGGGTGTCCAGCTGGGTCTGCGCCTGGGCGGTCCCGTACGTGCGCTCGAACAGTTCCAGGAAGAACTCGCGCGGCATGCGGTGGTTGGACTTGGACGTGAGCACGCCGATCACTTGGGAAAAGGCGGGGATCCGCTCGAGGACCTGCTCGCGGAAGATCTCCTTGCGGGTGAGGAGGTTGGCGCCGGCAAAGCGGCGTCCCTCCGGGGTCAGTTCGATGTCTCCCTCCTGCACCTGGCAGAATCCCAGAAGCTCCGCGGCCTCGGTGAGGGGCAAGAGGTCCTCGACGTCGAGGTGAAATGCCTCCCCCAGGCGGTAGAGGTCGGTGCGCACCCCCGCGTCGTCGAGCATCTCGATGAATCCCGTCAGGGACCCCGAGCGCACGGGCGGGATGAGGACCGGTCGATGGCCGGCGACCGGGGCGGCGCTCTCGCGGCGGGTCAGGATGCCGTAGATCTGATCCACCAGGCGCACAAAGCGCGGGTCGTCCTTCTCCCGCCAGTGCTTGAGCGCCACGGGGATCTCCGCGACGACCCGAGCCGGGTCCCGGGAGAGCACCACCGCGCGGTCCGACAGGTACACCGCCTCCTCGATGCTGTGGGTGACGATCACCACCGCCTGGGTGGGGATGCGGCGCTCGAGCCACAGTTCCAGCAGGTCGCGCCGCAGGTTCTCGGCCGTGAGCACGTCCAGGGCCGAGAACGGCTCGTCCATGAGCAGCACGTCAGGGTCCACGACCAGGGCCCGGGCAAAGCCCACCCGCTGGCGCATCCCTCCCGACAGCTCCTTGGGATAGGCGCCCTCGAAGCCGTCAAGCCCCACCATGTCGATGGCCGCGAGCGTCCGGCGCCGGCGCTCCTCCACGGGCACCCCCTGCGCCTTCAGGCCCAGTTCCACGTTCTCCGCCACCGTCAGCCACGGGAAGAGGCCGAAGGACTGGAAGACCATGGCCACCCCCGGATTGACACCCGCGATGGGCTGGCCCAGGTAGCGCACCTGGCCGCGAGTCGCCCGGACGAGACCGGCGATGATGCGCAGCAGGGTGGACTTGCCCGACCCTGACGGTCCCAGGATGGCCAGGAACTCGCCCGCGCGCACCGAAAGGTTCACGTCGTCGAGCACCGTCATGTCCGGGCCGTCGGGAACCGCGTACTGCTGGGTCACGTGCTCCACTTCGATGAGGGTGGCGCCAGGCACGAGCATCACTCCAGGTGGTACTTGGTCTCGCCCAGGGCGTACAGCCGCCGCCAGACAAGCCGGTTCAAGAGCACGACCATGAGGCTCATCATGACGATCGCCGAAAGCAGCGATGCCGGCCCCGATGCCTGGTCGATCGCCGACCCCAGGCCAGGCGTCACCAGCTCCGTCCGGCCCCACCGGACCAGCTCCGCCAGGATCGTGGCGTTCCACGCCCCCCCCGCCGCGGTGATCCCGCCTGTCACCAGGGGCATGAAGATGCCGGGAAGGATGAACAGCCGCCAGCGCTCCCACCCGCTGAGCTTGAAGATGCGCGATGCCTCCTTGAGATCGGTGGGCAGGCTGATGGCCCCGGCGATCACGTTGAAGAGGATGTACCACTGGGTGCCCAGCATGAGCAGCGGGACCGCCCCCCAGCTCAGGGGGACATGCCAGGCCAGGTACACGCCCACCACGGCGGGAAACACCATGTTGGCGGGGTAGGAGGCCGCCATGAGGGCGATGGGCTGCACCCAGCGGGTCACGCGGGGGTTGGAGCCGATCCACACGCCCGCGGGGACGGTCCACAACGCCCCCAGCAGCACCGCCGCCACCACCCTGGCCAGGGTCATCAGTCCGTCCAGAAACAGCCGCTCGAGGCCAGACGTCCCCACGCTCACGACCAGATGCACCCCGAGGGTGGTGTAGCGCAGCGTGACCAGCCCCAGGGCCACGATCAGGCCCACCCCCACGGCGTGGGACAGGGGGCTCGGCCGCCGGTGCTCCAGGGCAGGGGGGGCGCTGAGGTGACGGTCGAGCCAGGCGCTGAAGGGAAGGAACACCGCGGTGACAAGGCGCCCCACGAGGACCGAGCGGCGCAGGAGGGTGAGGAAGAACGACGTGGGCTGAACGATCCCCACCGTCTGCTCCAGGCGGAACTTGTCCGTCCACGCCACCAGCGGGCGCCAGAACACCTGGTCCACCAGGACGATGAGGACGAGCATCGCCACCAGCGCGTCCCGGATGGCGCCGCCCTGGCCCCGAAGGACCGCCACCGCGAGGTACGATCCGATGCCGGGGAGATAGACGCTGTGGTGAAACACCGTGATGGCCTCGGACGCGGTCAGGAAGAACCAGCTGCCACCGAAGCTCATCATTCCGTTCCACACCAGCGGGATCATGGCCGCCGGCAGTTCCAGCTGGGTGAAACGCTGCCAGGTCCCCAGCCGGTACAGGCTGGCGGCCTCCACCAGGTCCCTGGGCAGAACGGTCAGGGAGTGGTAGAAGCTGAACGCCATGTTCCAGGCCTGGGCGGTGAAGATGGCGAAGATCGCGGCGAATTCGAGCCCCAGCGTGCTGCCGGGAAAAAGTCCCGCGAAGGCGGTGACCGCGATGGGCAGAAAGCCCAGCACCGGCACCGACTGCAGGATATCGAGCAGCGGGATGAGAAGCCGCTCCGCCAGGCGGTTGCGCGCGGCGAGGTAGCCGTAGCCGATCGCGAAGATCGTCGAGAACACGAGCGCCACGAGCATGCGCAGCAGGCTGAGCCCGGCGTCGGTGGGCAGGCTCCCCACGGACAGCGACACGCCCTGGAGCATCGAATGCGTCTCCGGGAGCACCATCCCCCGTCCGATGCGGGTGACGCCGTACACCACGGCCAGGAGGAAGGCCGCCACCACGGCGTCGGCCCAGCCGAGCCGGGTTCGGGCCATGACCCGGGGCACGAGGCGCCCGCCCGCCGGGGTGAGAGACAGCACGACCACCTCCTGTGGGTCTCGGGGTGCCGCAATGGCCACATTATACCGGGCCTGTGACGCCATGGAAAGCTACACATCGACTTGCGACGATCCCTGGTTTGCGTTGACCAAGACCCCAGATGAACGCCCGCCATGGCTCCATATCACCCGAGATCATGCTGGAGGTGACCCATGCCCTTCGACGCGGTGGTGACCCGTGCGGTCAGCCGGGAGATCGCCCAGCTGAGCGGGCGGCGGCTGCACCGTCTCTATCCCGTCAGCCCCACCGGCTTCGTGCTGGAACTGGGTGGCCCCGGCCACCCGCGGCTCGTCGTCGACCTGGACCCCCGCTGGGCCCGGATCCACCTCACCCGGCGGGACGATCCGGCGCTGCGCGAGCCGGGACCCTTCGTCATGCGCCTGCGCAAGCATCTGGAGGCTGCCCGCCTCGAAGGCGTGGATCTTCGCACCGGAGAGCGGGTGGTGACCCTGCGGCTCATGACCCGGACCGCCCTGGGCGATCCCCGGCCGATGGCCCTGGTGGCGGAGATCCTCGGTCCTCACGCCAACCTGGTGCTGGTGGACGAGTCCGGCCGGGTGGTGGACGCCTGGCGCCGGCAGCCGCCCACCGAGCGGGGCGGCCGCATCGTCTGGCCCCAGAGCCCCTACGTACCGCCCGCCGCCCTCGGAGGGCTCGAGCTCGAGGGTCCCGACGCTCCGCTGCTCGAGGCCCTGAACGCTCTTCCCGGCGACCTCGCCGCCCGCCTCGCGCTGACGCGCACCATCGCCGCCGTGGGCCCCCATCTGGCGGATCGCGCGCTCGCGGCCCAGGGACTCTCCCCCTCGACCGCGTGGGATCAAGCCCGCGGGCGAATCGAGGCGCTGCTCCGCTGGCTGCGCGAGCGCTACAGCGAGGCGCCCGTGCCCACGGTGCTCCTTGACGACGCGGGCAGTCCCGCGGACGCCTGGGTGCTCCCCCCGCCCTCGGGGCCCTACCGGACCGTGGCCACCGTGAGCGAGGCCCTGGACGAAGTGTACGCGCATCGCGCGGCGATGAACGCCTTCGAGGCCGACCGGCGCGAGCGGGTCCGCGAGGTGAAAAAGGAGCTGGAGCGGCTCGACCGCCGGGTCGCGGCCCAAGAGGCGGAGCAGCGGGCGGCCGGGGAAGCGGCGGCCCTCCTGGAACTGGGAAGGGCCATCCTCGCCACCGCCCACACCTGCCCCGTCGGTCCGGGCCGCCTCCACGTGGCGGTGAGCGGACGTGACGAGCCGATGGTCGTCGAGCTTGCCCCGGGCGAGAAGGCGAGCGCGGTGGCCGAACGGCTGTTTTTGCGCTACAAGCGGGCCCGGCGCGCCCTGGAGCACCTGCACGCGCACCTGCGGGCGGCCGCGGCCCGCCGCTCGCAGCTCGAGGCGCGGCTCCAGCGCCTCGAGGCGGCCCGGCGACCCGCCGACCTCGAGGCGGCGGCGCCCGCCGCGCCACCGCCCGACCCCAAGGGGCCGACC
>JAJZYS010000197.1 GCA_021797925.1 Bacillota bacterium | reverse complement strand
CGCGGGCCACGGCCACTGCCCGGTCAGCGCCTCGAAGTGAGCGTCGCGGAAGGACTCGGCCGTCCCCACGTCCCGCCAGAAGCGCAGGGCCGCGGCCGCACCCAGGGGATGCCCCGCCGCCTTGAGCCCGGGGAAGACGTCACGGGCGAAGTCCACGGGTCCCTGCGCGGCGACTCCAGCCAGCGCCTCGCGATCGAGGAGGTAGACGCCGCTGTTGACCCAAAGCCCCGGAACGAGCTCGTCGATCCGGGGCTTCTCCACGAACCGCCGCACGCGCCCGTCCGCCACGTCCACGATGCCGAAGCGCAGCTGTTCCACCGGCGCCATCACACCGAGGGTCGCGGGCCCGCCGGCGCGCTGGTGCGCCGCCGCGAGGGCCTTCACGTCGATGGCGAGCACGGCGTCCCCGCTCACCACCAGGAAGGGCGATCGCAGCCGGGGGGCAAGATCCGCGACGGCGCCGGCCGTACCGCGGACCGTGGCCTCCCTCACCACGTGCACGGGGATCGACGTGCCGTCGCGCCGCACGAAGTCCTCGAGGGCGTGGCCCAGGTAGCCGCCGGTGATGAAGATCTCGTCGACTCCCTGGGACTTGAGATGGCGCAGCAGATACGACAGGAGCGGCCGGCCGGCGATGGGCAGAAGCGGCTTGGGCGTGTGGAGCGTCAGGGGGAGGAGCCGGGTCCCCTGACCGCCCGCCAAGATGACTGCCTGCACGGGTCATCCCCCCTTGTGACACCACCCACAATATCCCCGCGGATTCGCGGATCCAATGGCCGAGGGATCCGCGCGAAAAGGTGCGTTGGTCCCAGGGGGGCGATACCAATGGCCCTCGCCGCCTACTTGCGGACCCGGGCCATGGCGTACTCGCCGAAGGCGGGGACCGGGTAGGAGCGCTCGTTGCCGTTGGCCAGCCAGGTGGCGCCGTCGCCGGTCGGCACCCGGGTCCAGCGATGGCCGTGCCAGCGCAGGAGCACCAGGGTCTGTCCCCGGGCGCTGGCGCGGTCCACCACCGCCATGTCGTCGAGATCGAGGAGGATCGGTCCGTGCAGGGTGGCGTGAGGGGGCCCCTTCACCTGGATCAGCGGGGTGAGCCCCTCGAGGCCGCCGGGCAGCGCCGGCAGCGGATGGAGCGAGACCGAGACCCGGGCCGGCGCGGTGAGGGTGCCCGCCGCCACCCACACCGCCACGCCCCCCTGGCGGACGCTGCCCCCGGGCGGGCCCATCAGCGTGCTGCCCAGGGGGTCGTCGGCGAACACCACCAGCGTCCTGCGACCGAGCCAGTCGACCCAGTAGGCGCCGGGGGCCGCCGAGATCAGCTGGATGGCCGTCGGGGGCGAGGGCACTGCGACCCGCATGGTCGTCTGGGCCTGGGGCCCGACGAATACCTGGGTGATCGGGTGAGGTCCCAGCGCGGTGACGACGAGCACCGACTCCTCCGCGGCGACGCCGCCGCCGGCGGGGGTGACCAAGAGGGTCCCGGGCATGCGGGCCACCGGGGGAAGCTCGAGCGTCACCGCGGCCGAGGCGGAGAGTCCCCCGCTGGCCCACCCGTACATCACCGACGGCCAGGAACTCGCCGGCGGCGACGACGGCCCCTGGATCGTGGGCTCGAGCACCAGGCAGATGGGAGCGCTGCCCCCGGGGACGAGCGTCGTCTCGATGGTCACGGGGGCGCCGGTCAGGGTCGTGACGAGCTGGGCCGAGGGAAGGTAGGCGCCGCGCTCGGCCACCACGGCATAGGGACGGCGCACCTCGACGACCATGGGGTCGGCCCGGTGGACGCTGCCCTGGCGCGTGCGGGCGCTGGTGGTGACCAGGAGCTCGACAGGATCCGAAGGACTGCCCGCGGTGATGGTCAGGCGCTCCAGGCGCGCGAACCCGCCCTTCTCCCAGACCGTGGGCGTGAGCGTGCCCGTGTCCAGGGGATCGACCCCCTCCTGGGACTCCCCGGGCAGGGCGCGGTCCGGGGCCGCATAGCCCACGTCGGGACCCGACACGTCCCCGAGGTCGATGGCCACGGGCCGGGTGATGGGGCCGGGATCCCATGCCCCGGTGGCGTCCGCGGCCGGGAAGACCGCCCGGATCAGGCCCACCTGCCGGCGCAGGATGGGCAGGACCCCGAGCGCCGCCGCCGGCGAGAGTGCCGCCACGGTGCGCACGCGCACCGACGCCGGCCTTCCCGCCGCGGTGACGGTCAGGTCCATGAGCTCCGCCGCCACCCGGCCCGCCGGCACGCGCTGCACCTGGGAGAGAACCTGGCCCGGCGCGAGGGTCAGGGTCCTGGGGGCCGGATGGTGGCGCGCCGCCAGCCAGCGCGTCACGAACCTGAGCCCGGTGCCGTTTTGCCCCGAGATCCCCCGGGCCGCGTCCCGGATCTCGAGGCGTACCGGGTAACCGTGGGGGTTGGTGAACACCGCCCCGATCCAGGCCACCCGGCCGGTGTCGTTCACGTGGTAGTCGAATACCCGGAACGATCCGGTCATGACGGCCTCGTCGGTGGTGCCGGCGCGGGTGACGTCCTCGGGGGAGTCCGAGTAGAAGAGGGCACCGCCCGCCGGGCGCAGGAAGGGCGCCTGGGGCGTCTCGTTGACCAGCGGCGGGGCGCCGACGTCGGTGATCTGGGCCCAGGCCGCCGCCGGCGACGCGCCGAGGAGGAGGGCCGCCAGCAACAGGGTCCGCATGGGCCGCAAGCGACAAGCTCCTTCCGGACCGGCCGCGGCCGGTCCCATAGACGAGTGGCGGGGCCTAGCCTTCGCTGGTGGGAGGAGATCCTCCTTCCTGGGCGGGCTCGCACCGCAAGGGCGCGGATTCCGGTATAATCTCGGAAGATGTGCTTCGAGGGGAGCGACGCCGTGTTCCAGGACTTCTGGGCCGCCATGTCCTACCTCACGCGGCTGCCGCTGCCGGTCAAACCGCACATCCAGGATCTGGGCCGGACCCTCGTGTTCTTCCCGCTGGTGGGCCTGGTCGTCGGGGGGGTGCTCGCCGGCGTCCATTGGCTGCTGGGAGGCGTCCTGCCGCCCGAGCTCATGGTGGCGGTCATCCTGGCCCTGTCCAGCGGCATCACCGGCGCCAACCTGCTCACGGGCGCCGTCCTGGGCGCCGAGGGGCTCATGAGCTCCGAGCGCTCCCGAGAGGATAGGCTCCGGGCGATGCGCTCCGGCCGGGCGGGGCCCACGGGGGTGGTGTGGATGGCGCTCTTGATCCTCGTCCAGTTCGCGGCGCTTGGCTCCTTGCACGCCGTCCCCCAGGTCCACGCCATCGTCCTCTTCCCGGTGCTGGGGCGCTACGCCATGGTGCAGGCCGCCTACCACGCGCCGTACCTCAGCCCGGAACCCGGCGGCCTGACGGTGCTCACGGGTCGCCGCGGAGCCGAGTGGACCGGGGCTGCCCTCGTGTCGCTGCTTCTGGCCCTGAGCTTCGCGGGTCTGCCCGGGGCGGTGGACTTCCTGGCCGTGGCGCTGAGCACCTGGCTCCTGGCGGCCCGCTTCAACCGCGCCCTGGGCAGCCTGCCGGGCCCCGCGCTCATGGCCGCGGGCGCCGTGGGCGAGACGGTGGCCCTGATGCTCATGGCCGTGGTCCCCGCGTGATCGGCTGGGGACCCCGCGTCAGCGTCCCGAGGCCATGGGGGGAGTTCTTTCGCGGAACCTGGAGCGAGGAAGCGGTGGTCTGGCCGCTGCTGACGGACGAGCCCGTCTCGGCCAGGGTGGCTCGACAGCGGGGTCCGGCGGGCGTGACGGGCTCGCCGCGCCACCCCGAGGCCGCGCGCGCGGCCGCCGCCACCCTGGCGGCGCTGGCACCTGGCCTGAGCCTGCGCCTCTCGGTGACGTCCTCCGCCCAGGGGGCCGACGCCGCCCCGGCGGAGGCGGCGGCCGCGGTCAGGGCGGTGCTGGCCCACCTGGGGCTGCCGGTGCGCGCCCTGCGAGGGGTGCGGCTGCCCGACACCCTGGGGCTGCTTCTCGACGGGCCGTGCCTTTGGAACCCCGTCACCCGCACCGCGATCCGGGTGCGGCGGGTCCTGCCGCCCCTGAGCCTGATGCGCTTTCTGGCTCCGCAGGCGCCCGAGCCGGACCCGGTGGGGCCCGCGGAGCTGCGGCACATCCTCGACAGCCTCAGCCGAAAGCGCGGCCACCTCTTCGCCCAGGCGCTGACGGAGGTGACCCTGAAGGCCTGGGGCTCCAAGGGGGCGGCCGCAACGCTCTGGGAGTGGGGCCAGGAGCAGGGCGCCCTGGGGATCACGGGTCACGGACCCGCGCTCTGCCTCATGTTCCCGCCGGGGACCGTCCCGGATCCGGCCACGGCGCCGCCCTTGCCGTCGTTCGGGACGGCGAGGCTTGTCACCCGCTGGGATCGCTAGGCGGGACCTCGAGAGAGCGGCGCAGCCGCGCGTACAGGTCGGGAAAGCTCCGCTCCATGCGCAGAAGGCGCAGCTGGGTGTCGCACGCGGCGTGGCGGGTGGTGCCCTCGGTCAAGAGTTCGCCCGCACGCAGCACCCGGTAGGTGAAGGACATGCGCGAAGATCCCAGGCCCGCGAGCGCCACCTCGATGTCGAGCCGGT
>JAJZYS010000022.1 GCA_021797925.1 Bacillota bacterium | reverse complement strand
TGGAGCGCTACCGGACCCAGGTTTCCATCTACCGCGAGGCGGTGACGGCGATCACGGGTCGGCCGGTGCCCGAGGCCTTCCTCGTCTTTTTGGCCGCGGGGGAGGCGGTGGCGGTTCCCTGAGCGGTACTTCAAGACGAGGCCGCCCCGCGTGTATCGGCCGACCCCGTGGAGGCGAGGTCGCCAGGGCACCAGCGTGAGCTGAGCCGCAGGTTCCGCTCGCCCCGGGCGGGAGCCCGGCCGATGAAGCCATCGCGTGGGGCGAGCTTGGCGGCACAGGGCCCAAGCCGACGGCGCCGGGCAGCCGCCGGCCCGGGACGCGGGCTCCGGTTCGAGGCGCTGAGCCAAGGCGGTGGTCGCTCGCCGCCGGCGCCAGCGCACAACGTCGTGGTGGCGCACGACGAGTTTTGAGGCCAAGACCGCGAAGACGTGGTCGGGATCCGGTGGTGGGGTCCGGGCGTCGAAAGCTGCCGTGGGGGCGAGGGGCCGCCACGCCGCCTGCGGGGATTGGACGGCGCGGTTGCCGTGCAGCCGTCGAGCAGGTCGGGATCGTCGTCCGTGAACACGCGAGCGCAGCGTCGCACGGCGCTCAAGCGGGGGTCGATCCGCCTTCTGATGCTCTGGATCAGCGCGGATCTCAGCGGGGAAGCGTACATCCGACTCCGTGGCGCCAACCTTGCGGGAAGATCGCGCAGGTGCCATAGTGTGCTCAGCGTCGACTGCGGGAAGGCGATCAGCCGCAGGGCCGGACGGCGGACGCTCACCGAGCCGGTGGGTGAGGCCGTCGAGGATCTTCTGCGCGACGGGGCGACGCCATGGGGAGGCCGTGTCGGGGGCGCGCAAGACGGGACGGCGGGGAGCGGGCCGCGCGTCCGTGAATTCTGTCGGGCGGGGGGTCGAGTGCAGGTGCGCGGCATGGCCCAGAGGATGCAGCAGCTTGGAACCGAGACGGCCTTCGAGGTGCTGGCCCGAGCCCGGGCGCTCGAGGCCGAAGGGCGCAGCATCGTGCACCTGGAGATCGGGGAGCCCGACTTTGACACCGCCGATTTCATCCGCGAGGCGGCCAAGGCCGCTCTGGACCGGGGGGAGACGCACTATGTGCCCACCGCCGGCCTTAGGGAGCTGCGCGAGGCCATCGCCGCGTCGATTCACTCCAGCCGCGGCGTTCTCGTGGATCCCCGGCGGGTGCTGGTGACGCCCGGGGCCAAGCCCATCATGTTCTACACCGTTCTGGCGACCGCTGGGCCCGGTGACGAGGTGATCTACCCGGATCCGGGCTTTCCCATCTACAGCTCGGTGGTGCGCTTCGCCGGCGCCACGGCGGTGCCCCTGCCGCTGCGCGAGTCCAACGGGTTTCGCGTCGACCCTGACGAGCTCGCGGCTCTGTGCACCTCGAGAACGCGCCTTGTGATCCTCAACTCCCCCGGCAACCCCACGGGGGCCGTGTCCACGGACGAGGAGCTCGCGGCCATCGCCCGCGTCGCCGAGCGATGGGACGCCTATGTGCTCAGCGACGAGATCTACCGGCCCATCGCGTACGAGGGGCCGGCGCCGTCCTTTTACGCTCAGGCGGGGATGCCGGCGCGCACCATCCTCCTCGACGGCTTCTCCAAGATCTACGCCATGACCGGCTGGCGCCTGGGCTTCGGGGTGTTCCCCCCGGAGCTCGTCGCGGGCGTGGAACGCCTCATCGTCAACAGCGTCTCGTGCACCGCCCCCTTCGTCCAGCGCGGAGGCATCGCCGCCCTGACCGGCAGCCAGGCGCCCTCTGTGGCGATGGTGGAGGCGTTCCGGCAGCGGCGCGACTTCCTGGTGCAGGCGCTGGGCGAGATCCCCGGGCTCCACTGCCTGGTGCCCCAGGGGGCGTTCTACGCCTTTCCGCGGATCGACCGCTTCGGCACCTCCCAGGAGGTGGAGCGGGGTCTGCTCCAGGAGGCCGGCGTGGCCGTGCTCGCGGGCACGGCCTTCGGCGAGGCCGGCGAGGGGTACGTGCGCCTTTCCTACGCCAACTCGCTGGAAAATCTCCACGAGGCCGTGGAGCGGATCCGGCGCTGGTGCCGGGACCGCTGACCCGAGGCTCGGGGCGGCCAGGAGACGGGTGCGGCGGACTCCATAAGGCGGGAGGCGCCGCGCTGCCCGTCCGCGCCAAGGCCTCGCCGCGCCGGAGCGCTCTCCTCGGGGCGTCGAGGGGGATCGGCGCCACGAGGAGCTCCTGCTCCGCCGGCACCGCCCCCACGAGCCCCGGGTGAGCTTTGGGCCCACACGGCGCGCCCGCCTGAGCCCATCGCGACGGCCGCCGTGCCCGCAACGCCCACGCCCGCAGATCCATCCCGGATCCCAGGATCCAAGCCGGCGGCAGGCATGACGGTTCGGTGCGGCGAAGACGCCCACAAAGGGGGACATCCAGCGATGCCAGCTCGGCCCATCGTCGCCATTCCCGGTCCCACGCCCGTGCGCGCCGAGATCCTCTCGGCCTTGGCTCAGCCCACGCTGGGGCATCCGCAGGCGGCCTTCGTCGAGATCTACCGCCGCACCATCGGGGTGCTGACGGAGCTCACCGGGGCCCATCGCTTCGTCGTGGCCGGAGGTGCGGGCACGCTGGCCATGGAGATGGCGGTGGTCAACGCGCTCTCGCCCGGGGAGAGGCTGCTCGTGGTGAGCCACGGCCTGTTCGGCGACCGGTTCGCCGCCATCGCCCAGAGCCACGGGATCGAGGTCCGGCGGCTGGTCCCCGAGGCCGCGGGTCAGGCGGTGCGCCCCGAGGACCTGGCCGTGGCGCTCGAAGAGGGCGGGTTCGGGGCCGTGACCATCACCCACGTGGACACCTCCACGGGCGTCTTGGCGCCGGTGACGTCGTATCTTCCCGCCGTGCAGAGGTCCGGGGCCCTGCTGATCCTCGACGGGGTGTGCGCCACCGGTGGCATCGAGGAGCCCATGGCCGCGTGGGGGGTGGACTATCTCGTGACCACTTCCCAGAAGGCCCTGGGCGTCCCGCCGGGGTTCGCCCTCTTGGGCGTCTCCCGGCGGGCGCTGGGCAAGCGTTCGGCCATGACTGGACCCGTGGGCGGGTACTATTCGGACGTGCTCAACTGGTTGCCGGTGATGGAGGATCCCGGCGCGTACTTCGCGACGCCTCCGGTCAACCTGGTGGTGGCCCTCGATCGCGGCCTCGAGCTCGTCCTCGAGGAGGGGCTCGAGCGGCGCATCGATCGGCACAGGCGCCAGGGACGGGCCATGCAGGCCGCCTGGCGAGCCCTGGGTCTCACGGCGGTGCCGGCGCCGGGGCTCGAGGCGCCCACGCTTTCCGTGCTCAGGTATCCCGACGGGGTCGAGGACGCGGCGTTCCGCTCCGCCGCAGAGGCCGAGGGCGCGCTCGTCGCCGGCGGCGTGGGCCAGCTCAAAGGCCAGGTGTTCCGGGTGGGGCACATGGGCAACGTGACCCGGGGCGAACTCTTGGCCGTGGTGGCGGCCGTGGAGTGTGCGCTGGCCAGCTGCGGCCATCCCGTGGAAAGCGGCTGCGGCGTGGCTGCGGCCCAGGCGGTCCTGGCCGAGCCGGTGGCGTCGGTTCCGGGGCGCTAGCCCCGGGCGCGCCCGGATCGGAGGACGCGCTGGCCGGACGGTGGCTCCGGCGTCGAGTCCGGATGCTCCGGGATGGAGAGGGAGACCAGCGTCGGCGGCAGCCGGCTGCCCTGGAACGCGTTGACGGCGGCGCTCACGTGGCGCTGCGCGCCCGTAAGCCTAACCACGAGGTGCCCGGGGAAGAGCGCCTGCACGTCGAGCCCGGCGAGTTTGGCGATGTGGTTGCGGTAGGCGGCCAGCTCGCATCCCGGAGCGTTGATGATGGAGACCCTGCCGCCCACGAACACCACGTCGCCGCTGAAGAGCTGCCGGCCGCCGCCGGCTCCCGCGTCGAGCAGGTAGCAGACGCTGCCCGGGGAGTGGGACGGGACCGTGATCGCCTGGACCGTCAAGCCCCCCAGGGGGTAGGTCACCCCGTCGGCGACGCGCGTGTCCACGCGGGTGTGGGGAAAGCGGTATCGCGCCGGGTAGATGCCCGAGCGCCGAGCTGCGGAGAGACCCAGGGCTTCGTCGTCGCCGCTCTCGACGAGGGTGGCGTCGGGTTCCGCGGCCAGGACCTCCCCGCCCAGCGCCTCCCGGATCGCTCCGGCGCCGCCCGCGTGGTCGGCGTGGGCGTGCGTCAGGAAGATGTACCGCAGTCGATCGACTCCCGCCTGGCGCACGTTGTCGACGATGCGTCCCGGATCGATGCCCGTCCCCGCATCCACCAGCGCCGCCTCGCCGCCGGTGGCGACGAGGTACACGTTGCCGTCGCACTCGCTGGAGAGGCCCCAGACCCCCCCGCCCACGAGCGTCACCAGGGGATTGAGGCGGATGAAGGCCACGGGGCCTCAGCCCTGCCCCGCGCCGTCCGGCACGGCGGCCACGAGGTCGATCTCCACCAGGATCCCCTGCAGGGTCGAGCCCACGGTCGTGCGCACCGGGTAGGGGGGCTGGAAGAATTCCCGATAGACCTGGTCGAAGGCCGCAAAGTCCTCGCGGACGTTGGCCAGATGGACCGTGGTCTTCACCGTGTGCGCGAGGTCGGTCCCTGCTGCCCGGAGGATGGCCTCGAGGTTGCGCAGCACCTGGCGGGTCTGGGCCGCGACCCCCTCGGGGATCTGACCCGTGACCGGGTCCTTGGGTCCCATCCCGCAGGTGAAGACCAGGGATCCGGTCGTGATGGCCTGGGAATACGTCCCGGCCGGGGCAGGTGCGTCGGAAGTGCGGATCGCCTTGATCACCGCTGGCGGCGGGACGGCTCTGCGTCCCGCCTGGCCCCCTTTCCAAAATGGAGTCTTCGATGGCGGGATCCACTCGTCAGGGCGAGCGGGCCACCGTCTTGCCGTCCGTGAGCAGCCAGGCGAACACCTCGGTGATGCGCTCCAGCTCGTCCAGATCGATGGACTCCGCCGCGGTGTGGGCGTCGTCGATGGAACCGGGTCCGAGGAGCACGGCGGGGATGCCGCGACCCGCGATGCGCTCCGCGTCGGATCCGTACACCGCGCCACCCGGGGTCGGGTCCTCCCCCCGCTCCTCGAGGGCCCGGGCCACGGCCCGGGCCACCGGGGCGTCGGGCTCGGTGTCGAGCCAGTCGTTCTCCCTCAGCGTGACGCTCTCGCTGCGGATCCCCGTCCCCGAGAGCAGCCGCGCCACCTCGGCGTTGACGGCCTCCCACACCGCCGACGGGCCCTGGGGGGGCACGGTGCGGTAGTCAAACCGCACCCGCGCCGCTCCGGGGATGACGTTGGCCGCCTCACCCGCGTGGATGGCGGTGATGGCCAGCGTGGAGGCGCCGCACAGCGGGTGGACCTGGGCGCCGGGTGCGCGTCCGTGCAGGGCCAGGGTGATCCGGCAGGCGGCTGCCAGGGCGCCGACGTCGGGCAGGGGCCGGCTCGAGTGGGCGCTGTCGCCGCTGAGGAGGATCTCGCCGCGAACCGCTCCCTTGTGGGCCACGACGAGGTGCCCCTCGGTGGGTTCGCCCACGATCGCGCCGTCGAAACGGTCGTCGTCCTCGAGCAGGCGCAGCACCCCCTCGCCACCCACCTCTTCGCCGGCCACGGCCCAGAGGGTCACGTCCCAGACCAGGCCGCGTTCGCGGCCCCGCAGGAGGCCGACCGTCATGGCCGCCAGCGGCCCCTTGGCGTCGCACGCGCCTCGGCCGAAGAGGCGGCCGCCCTCGACGCGGGGCTCGAAGGGCGGAATCGTCATGGACTCCACGCCCACCGTGTCCAGGTGCGAGCAGAGCAGCAGGTGCCCTCGGGGCTCGTCGGCGCGCACTGTGACCCGGACGCTGGGCCGGCCGGGAGCGCACTCCACGACCTCGGGGGCAAGGCCGCTCAGGCGCAGGTACTCCGCGAGGTGCGCGGCCACGGCCTGCTCGCCGCCCCCGGGGGTGACGTGGGGATTGACGCTGGGAATGGCCACGAGATCCCCGAGGAGCCGCTGCGGCTCCGAGCGCCTAGCCACCGCGCTCCACCTCCCGGCGGTAAGCCTCGAGCGTCTGCGGCGAGGGGGGATAGGTCCCGGGCAGGGGCGCCCCCTCGGCGATGCGGCGTGCCAGATAGGCCTCGAGGCGGTCCTGCGCCTGCGCCTCCGCCACCACCTCCGCCGCCATGGACGCGGGCACCACCACTACCCCGTCGTCGTCGCCGAGGATGAGGTCCCCGCTCATCACGAGGACCCCGCCGCAGCCCACGGGAACGTCGATGTCCACGGCGTGGTGGGCGGTGAGGTTGGTGGCCGGATGGGCGCCGCGGCAGAAGACCGGCAGGCCCAGGGCCCGGATGCGCTGGGCATCGCGGACCAGGCCGTCGGTGACCACCCCGGCGGCGCCGCGCACGCCCAGGCGGGTCGCGAGGATCGAACCCAGGGTGGCCGCGCTCGAGTCGCCGCGGGCGTCCATGACCAGCACCTGGCCGGGCAGGATCGTCTCCACGGCCTTGCGCTGGGGATGCTCGGGATCGTGGAAAACCTCAAGCACGTCGAGATCCTCGCGAGCGGGGACGTAGCGCAGGGTCTTGGCCAGACCGCACAGCCGCATGCCAGGCAGCAGCGGGCCGACGCCGGTCATGGCCGAGTGGCGGATGCCTCGGGCGAAGAGCCGGGTGGTGACGGTGGCCACCGTCACCGCCCGGGCCCGATCCAGGATGGTCTGCGCAGGATTCATGTCCACCGGTGGTTCAAGCTCCCTTCGGCCTGCGACGTTCTTCCATCACCCGCGTCGAACCTCCTGGCGAAAGCCGGCGGTGAGACCGCCGTCGACGGGGTAAATGCCCCCGGTCATGAACCGGGCGGCGCCCGAGAGGAGAAACCGGACCAACGCGCTCACGTCCGACGGCGCGCCCATGAAGCCCAGCGGCGTGGCCTCGGGCCGGTCGGCCTCCTCCTCCGCCCCGATGGGACCGGGGACCACGGCGTTCACCCGGACGCGCATCGGAGCCAGTTCGCCCGCCATCATGCGGGTGAGCATCAGCATGCCGGCCTTGGCCACGGAATAGTCCACCCGGCCCCGGGTGGGAAGCAGGCCCTGGACGGACGCGACCATCACCACGCTGGGATCCGGGGCGCCGACCATGGCGCGGGCCACCTGCTGACCGGTGATGAAGGCGCCGGTCAGGTTGACGTCGAGGACTCTGCGCCACTGCTCGAGGTCAAGGTCCAGGAAGTCAGCGGCGCCGAGACCCGCCCGCCCCGTCCAGGCGGCCGCGTGGACGAGCCCGTCGATCCTGGGGTGGCGGGCCAGCACCTTGCGCAGCGCCGCCTGGACGCTGGGCAAATCGGACACGTCCACGGGCGGCTCCCCGCGGGTGTCCCACCCGATGACCACATCCCCCGACGCGGCGAGATCGCGAGCGATCTCACGGCCCAGGAGTCCCTCGCTGCCGGTGACGATGACGACGCGGTCACCGGATCCGACGGACGCATCCCCATCCACGCGCAATCCGTTAAACCTCCCGATCCTGACCGCTGAGGGCCGGTGCCGGGCACCGCCGGCCGGCCCCCGGTTCGGTCGGACTTCGCCTCGCGGAGAATGAAATCCTACACAATCCGGCCCGAGGACGATGGCGACGCGGATGCGTGAGCGGGATTGAGGCCTGTAGACCGGCGTCGGACGCCGCATTTCCGGGCGGCGCATATGCCGATCGGGACTTGATCCAGATATCTTACATAATGTATTCTTTTCAGAGACCGTGCGGGAGGTGGGTCAATCAGAGCATCGACGTGCCGGACCGGGTGTCTGTAACAAGCAACGGGAGGTGGACCCCATCCGATCGAAGCGACTTCTCACCGGACTCATCCCGGCCCTGAGCCTGGTCATGATGGCCGGCGCGGTTCCCGCGGGCACGGCCGGCGCCGCCGGCATCCCGACCGCGATCACGATCGCCACGGCCTCACCGCCGCCGACACTCGACCCGTACTTCACCACCACCGAAGCGAGCCTTGAGATCAGCATCGAGGTCTTCAACACGCTCGCCGCCTACAACAGCTCGTTCCAGTTGGAGCCGCAGCTGGCCACGAGCTGGTCGAGTTCGCACAACTACACCGACTGGACGCTGAACCTGGCCCACGGCATCAAGTTCCAGAACGGCCAGACCATGACGTCCGCGGACGTGGTCGCCTCGCTGGAGCGATTCCAGAAGGTCGGGGCGCTCAACGAGTTCATGAGCAACATCACCGCCATCACGGCCAAGGGCCCGTACACCGTGGAGATCACGCTGAAGCAGCCCGACGCCGTCCTCATCAATCAGCTGGCGAACCCGCTCACGCTCATCGCGATCATGCCGGCCAAGTATGCCCGCATCGACAAGCCGCTGCCGTGGAACGAGCTGATCGGGACCGGACCGTACATGTACGCTTCGGTCAAGCCCGGCGTGTCGGTGACCCTCAAGCGCTTCGACGGATACACCCCCGCGAGCCACGCGCCGGCCTCGGGTCTGGCGGGCGACCAGGTGGCCCACATCCAGCAGCTCACCTTCCAGTACGTTCCCTCCAGCGCCACGCGGCTGGCGGGACTGGAAAGCGGGACCTTCCAGTACGCCGAGAGCGTGCCGTACGCCGCGTACACCTCGATCCTGCACAATCCGGCGGTCAAGCCCGCCATCAACAAGTACTTCTTCGACATCCTCTTCCAGGTCAACGAGAAGACGCCGCCGCTCAACAACCGCTACATGCGCGAGGGCATCGACCGGGTGCTCAACGAGTCGGCCATCATGCAGGTGGTCACCAACGGGGTCAAGGCGTTCTATCACCTCAACCCCAGCATCATCTACCCCCAGGAGAAGCTCTGGTGGTCGGCGGCGGGCAGCTCCGGATACGACCACCCCAACGTCAAGGCCGCCAAGGCCCTGTTCAAGAAGGCCGGTTACCACGGCCAGCCCATCGTGATCCTCTCCAACACCACCTACGGCTGGATGTACAAGACCACCATCGTCGTCGAGCGTGAGCTCAAGCAGGCCGGAGTCAACGTCAAGCTGGACGTGTCCGACTGGCCGGCCGAGGTGGCCCGCGCCCACTCCGGCAGCAGCCAGGGGTGGAACCTGATGATCACCGGCTGGTCCCCCTACACCGACCCCGCCGACTACAGCGCGGGGCTGTCCACCGGGGGCGCCCTGGACTTCGGCTTCTCCAGCAAGAAGATGGACGCCCTGCTCGCCGCCGGGGTCTCCACCTCCAACACCGCGGCGCGGGTGAAGATCTACCGCGAAGTACAGAAGCTCTTCTACCGCGACCTGCCGGAGATCCCCATCGGCAACCTGTACGGCCTGGACGCGTACGCGTCGTCGCTCAAGGGGTTCTACCCCTGGTATCTGCCCCGCTTCTGGAACGTCAGCTAGCTTCCGCACTTCCGGGACATGACGGTGGGACCGGCTTCGGCCGGTCCCCTCCGTTCCCGCCACGGGAGCCTGGAGGAGGGATTGGGTACGCGGTTCGTGGTGCGCCGGTTGCCGAGCCTGGTTCTCACCTGGATCCTCGTGAGCGTCATCGCCTTCGTGGTGATGCACGTGACCGCGGGGAATCCCGCGGCCATGATGCTGGGTGAGCAGGCGTCTCCGGCGGAGGTGGCCCGACTGAGCCGGGTGCTGGGACTCGATCAGCCCCTGCCGGCGCAGTACCTGCACTGGATGGACGGCGTGATCCACGGCAACCTGGGCAACTCCATCTACCTGGGCGAACCCGTGCTGCGGGCGATCATCCAGCGGCTGCCCATCACCCTCAGCCTGACCATCGTGGCGCTGACGATGGCGATCGTCGTGGGGGTGAGCGCGGGCATCCTGGCGGCGCTGCGCCAGGGGAGCTGGGTCGACGCGGCGGTCATGACCGTGGCCACCGCCGGGCTCTCGATGCCCGAGTTCTGGATCGGGCTGATGCTGATCCTGGTGTTCGCCGTGGACATGCACCTGTTGCCGCTGATGGGGTATGTGCCGTTCACCGCGAATCCCGTGGGGTGGTTCGAGCACATCATCATGCCCGCGTTCGCCATCGGCTTCATCCAGTCGGCCCCGATCGCCCGCATGACGCGCAGCTCGCTGCTCGACGTGCTGCACGCCGACTACATGCGAACCGCGCGGGCGAAGGGGCTCGGCGCCGGCCGCGTGGTGCTTCGCCACGGCCTGCGCAACGCCGCCATCCCGGTGATCACCACGCTGGGCATCATCCTGGCCGCGCTCATCAGCGGCGCGTTCGTGGTGGAGACGGTGTTCGACATCCCCGGGGTGGGCTACATGATGCTCCAGGCGGTGGACAACCGCGATTACCCGGTCATCCAGGGCGGCATCATGATGATCGCCAGCGCGATCCTGGTCGTGAACCTGCTGATCGACCTGTGCTACAGCCTGGTGGACCCCCGGGTGGAGTTCCGATGATGGCGGCGCGCGTCGAGGCCGCGGACCTCGAGGAACGCGCCGCCGCCCGGCGGCGCACGTGGCTGCGCTTCCGCCGCGCGCGGCTGCTCTGGCTGGGAACGGCGCTGCTCGTCTTCGCGGTCCTGGCGGCCTTCCTGGGCCCCGTGCTCTTCAACCTGCACCCGTATCGCATGGACGTGGCCCACATCCTCCAACCGCCCAGCGCCCTCTACCCCATGGGCACCGACGAGTACGGGCGCTCGGTCCTGGCGCGCGTGCTCTTCGGCACGCGCCTGAGCCTGTTCGTCGGGGTGGCGGTGGCGCTCATCACCCTGGGGCTGGGCACCACCCTGGGGCTGGTGGCGGCGTACTTCCCCTCGGGGGACTCCGCGGTGATGCGGGTCATGGACGCCCTGATGGCGTTTCCCTCGATCCTGCTGGCGCTGGCGCTCATGTCGGTGATCGGGCCGGGCACGCTCAACTCCGTGGTGGTGCTCGCGGTCGTCTACCTGCCGGCCACCACGCGTGTGGTGCGGGCCACGAGCAAGGTCGCCCTGAGGCTCGGGTACGTGGAGGCCGCCCAGGCCCTGGGAGCGAGCCGGCTGCGGGTGCTCGTGCGCCACGTGCTTCCGGGCATCATGGGGCCGCTCCTGGTGCAGCAGACCTTCATCCTGGCGTACGCGATCCTCGGAGAGGCCACCCTCAGCTTCGTGGGGGCGGGGACCCCTCCCCCCACGCCGAGCCTGGGGAATATCCTCAGCGAGGCCAAGAGCGTCATCTACGAGGCCGGCTGGCTGGCCCTGTATCCGGGCCTGGCCATCGCCTGGCTGGTCCTGGGTGTGAACCTCCTGGGCGACGGGCTGCGCGACGCGCTGTCCGTGGGCTCCAGGTCCTGATACCACCGTCAAGGGAGGTCTCGGCTTGTCATCTTCCACCCGGCTCATCGTGATCGGGGTCGGACGCTGGGGCCAGGAGCTGGCCCGCACGGTCGCCAGGCTGCGCGGCGTGGAGCTTTCCGGGCTGTTTGACGCCAACGCCGCCCTGGCCCGGAGCACGGCCGGGGCGCTTGGGGTCGCCGCGCTGACGAGCCTTGAGGAGGTGATCGACGCCCGCCCCGACGGGGTCGTGGTCGCCACCCCCGACAACGCCCATCGCGAACCGGTCACGCGCTTGCTCGAGGCGGGGATCCACGTGCTCGTCGAGAAGCCCATCGCCACCACCGTGGAGGACGCGCGGGCGATGATCGCCGCCGCCAGAGCTTCGCGAGGGAGTCTCTCGGTGGGCCACATCCTGCGCTTCGACCCCCGGTACATCGCCGTGCGCGACGCCGTCGCCTCGGGCCGCCTGGGGGATGTGGTCCACGTCCTGGCGACGCGGGAGAACCTGAAGGAACACGGGTTGCGCCGGGCTCAAACCACCACCGTGGAGGCATTTCTGGGCATTCACGACGTCGACGCCATCCAGTGGATCACCGGCCGGCGCGTCGCGCGGGTATACGCGGTGGGCGCGAGCCGCGTGTACGCCGCCCACGGACGCAACGACACCACCGTGGCCACGCTGGAGATGGAGGGCGGGGCCGTGGGCTCGGTCACCTCCAGCTGGGCCCTGCCCGATCGCTCGGGGTCCATGATCGACGCGAGCCTCGAGGTGGTGGGCACCCGGGGATCGGCGCGGATCGCCATGCGTGACTTCGGTTTGCGGATCACCACCGAGGAGGCGGGAGACTCGTTCCCCAACCCGGCCGGCGTGGACGTGCACGGGCTCGCCACGGGCGCCCTGGCCGACGAGCTCGCGCACTTCGCCCGGGTGACCCGGGGCGAGGCCGCGCCCATGGCCACGGCCCAGGAGGCCTTCGACGCCCTCGTGGTCGTCTTGGCGATGGAGCGCTCGCTGGAGCGCCGCAGCGTGGTCGACGTCCACGCTGGGGCCGAGGTCGGGCGATGACGGGGATCCGGGTGGGCGTGGTGGGCATGGGGCTCATGGGCTCCCTGCACGCGCGGATCTACTCGGCCATGTCGGGCGTCACGCTGGCAGGCGTCGTCGACGCCGACGCCGAGCGCCTCTCGCCGTGGAGGGAGCGCGGTGTCCCGGTCTTCCCCACCGTCGAGGCGCTCCTTGACGCCGGTGTCCAGGCTCTGAGCATCTGCACCCCCGAGTCGGTGCGCGGCGAGGTGATGACCCAGCCGCTGGAGCGGCGCGTGGCGCTTCTCGTGGAGAAGCCCCTCGCCCACGGCGTGGAGGAGGCCGAAGCGCTCCGGCAGCTGGCGCGCCGCCGGGCGGTGCACCTGGGCGTGGGGTACCCGCTGCGCTTCGACGCGCGGGTGTGGGCCGGCCGCCGGGCGATCGCCCAGGGCTCCATCGGCCGCCCGGTGTACCTGAAGATCTGGCGGTGCGGCGGCAGCCAGAGTGGCCGCCAGTTGCGCCAGCGGACATCCGTCGTGTCGTTTCTGAGCGTGCACGACGTGAATCTCATCCCCTTTCTGACCGGTGCGCAGGTCACGGAGGTGGTGGCGGCCGGGGACCGGGTGCTGGGCCCGCAAGGGGGCCTGGACAGTTGCGCGGCGCTCTTGGGTCTGAGCGACGGCTCCCACGCGCTGCTTGAGTCCTCGTGGCTCCTGCCGCCCACCCGCCACGCCCAGCTGGACGCGGGCGTCAAGGTCCAGGGGGATCGGGGGGTGGTGGAGATCGACCTGACCCACGAGGACCTCATGGTGTCCGGGCCGGACGGCGAGCGTTCCATCGACGCCCACCACTGGCCGGAGATCGACGGCGAGCTGCGCGGGGACCTGCGGAGGGAGCTCGAAGCCTTCGTCGCGACCCTGTCGAGGCCGGTGGGCCCCCAGGACGAGGCCGATCTGGACCAGGCCGTCCAGGACGTGAGGGTGTGCGAGGCCCTTGTGCGCTCCGTGTGCTCGGGGGCCCGGGTCAGGGTGCCGGCGTGACGCACACGCATTGCGGCGGGCCCTTGGCGGACTGGTCGGTGGAGGCGGTGCCCCGCGGGACGAAGGCGAACGTGAGGCTGACCGTGCCGGTGGGATTGACCGGCCCGGTCAGCGTGAGCGTGCTGGTGGCCCGCGGCGGCCCCGGTCCCACGTTCGTGGCCATGGCCGGCGTGCACGGGGACGAGTTCGAAGGGGTGCTGGCCGTGGGGCGCCTGTGGGCGCGGCTCGATCCCGGTGCGGTGCGGGGCACCTTCATCGGCGTGCCGGTGGCCAATCCCCTGGCCTTCGAGGCGCAGACGCGGGAGAGCCCGCCGTTCGTGGACGGGCTGAACCTGGCGCGCATCTTCCCCGGGCGGGCGGCGGGCACTCCCACCGAGATGCTGGCCCATGCCCTGGACGCATGGTTGACCCGCCATCTGGCGCCAGGCACGGATCTCTTCATGGACCTGCACAGCGCGGGCACGCGCTACGACTACCTGCCCATGGCGTGCTACCGGCTCGCGGGACCCCCGGACGCGCGTCAGCGCAGCCGGGCGGCGGCCCATGTCCTGGGCCTGCCCCGGGTGTGGGCCATCGAGGCGCAACCCGGCCGGCTCAACAGCGTCGTCGCCGAGCGCGGGGTGACGACGGTGGCCACGGAGACGCACGGCGGCGCGGGTGCGGCGCCCGAGGACGTGGCGGCCTACGAACGGGCGCTGAGAGGGGCCGGCGCCCACCTGGGACTGTGGGACGACGCCCTGCCGTCGGGCGCGGCCGACGAGCGCCGCTGCGTGACGATCGCCGCCCCAGCCTCGGGACTCTTCGACGCCGATCGGCGCCTGGGGGCCGAGGTCCGAGCCGGGGAGCGCATCGCCACGATCCGCGGGGTGGGCGGGGACGTCCTCGCCGAGGTGGCCTCGCCCGCCGCCGGGACGCTGTGGGCGCTGCGCCGGTTCGCCAGCGTCCGCTCCGGCGACATCGCGGCGCTGGTGGCCCTAAAGGCGAGCGCGAGCGGGAAGGAGGCGGGCGCGTGACCGACGAGCCGACACCGGGGATGACGCTCGAGGAGATCGACACGCCGGACGTGATCGTCGATCTCGACGTCGTCGAGGCCAACATCCGGCGGGCGCAGGCGGTGGCCGAGGGCGTCGGCGCGCGGCTCATGCCCCACATCAAGACGTCCAAGAGCCCGTACGTGGCCGCGCTTCAGCTCGCCGCCGGCGCCGCGGGCATCACGGTGGCCAAGCTCGGCGAGGCGGAGGTGTTTCACGCCCACGGGCTGGGCCCCATCCTCATCGCGTACCCGCTCGTGGGCGCCGCGAAGCTGAGTCGCCTTCGCACGCTCCTCGAGGCGGGCGCCCAGCTGTCGATCGCCCTGGACTCGGTCGCCGTCGCTTCCCCCATCGCCGCCTTGGCCCGATCGCTCGGGGTGCGAATGCCCGTCTGGCTCGAGGTGGACACCGGAAATCACCGGCTGGGCGTGGATCCTATGGAGGCCGTGGCGACCTGCGCGGCGCTGGCGGGGCTCGAGGGGATCGAGGTCCAGGGGTTCATGAGCTACGGCGGGCATGTGAACGCCGGAAAGGACGCGGCGGAGCGCGCCCGGATCGTTCGCGACGAGGTGGGACTTCTGCGGCGGCTCGCCGGGGAGGCCCAGGCGGCGGGGATCGCGCGGTCCCTGGGCGTGAACGTGGGCGGGACGCTGCACCTGATGTTCCCGGACGAGCTCGCGGGAGTCACGGTGCTGCGGCCGGGCACGTACGTCTACAACGACCGGATGGTCGTCGCCGGCGGCGCGGCCCGGATCGAAGACTGCGCGGCTCAGGTGCTCACCCAGGTCGTGAGCCGGCCGTCCCCGGACCGGGCCATCGTGGACGCGGGCACGAAGACCTTCGCGGCCGATCCCATCCAGCGCCCGGGCCTGACGGGGTACGGCACGGTGGTGGGCCACCCGGAGCTGGAGCTGTACCGGTTGCAGGAAGAGCACGGGTTCATCCGAATTCTCGACCCTGGCGCGCAGCTGAGGGTCGGGGACCGGCTCCGCATCGTGCCCAACCACGTCTGCTCCATGATGAACCTGCATGACCGGGTGGTGGGGGTGCGCCAGGGCCGCGTGGAGCGGCTCCTGCCGGTGGCGGCCCGGGGGAGGATCCGCTGAGCTAGCCCTGCCGGCCCGCGAGGGCGGCGGTCACGTCCCGGCGCACGTTGTCGAGGTGGATCCCCACCGCCAGGGCACAGCCCTCGGGGTCGCGCTGGACCATGGCCTCGACGATCCGGTGATGCTCGGCCGTGGCCGCCGGCCAGCGCTCGGGGAGCGGGGCCAGCCACCGCCGCACCATCTGCACGCGCTCGTGCAGGTCCGTGGCCAGGGCCACGAGGCGGGTGTTGCCCGATTCCCCCACCAGCACCCGGTGGAATTCGAGGTCGAGTCGGAAGCAGGCGGCCGGGTCCGTGCGGGCATCGAGCGCGTCGCCCTCGTCGGCGAGGGCGCGGATGCGCGCCAGAGCCGCATCGGAGGCGAGCACCGTTGCGAGGCGCGCCGCCGGCACTTCCAGATAGATGCGGATGCGGTAGAATTCCTCGAAGTCGCGGACGGTGTGGTGGGCCACCGAGGCGCCCTTGTAACGGTCCACCGAGACCAGGCCATCCCGCGACAGGCGGGTGATGGCTTCGCGGATGGGTGTGACGCTGACGCCGAAGCGCTGCGCCAGGATGCTCTCGCGCAGGCGCTCGCCGGGGAGAAGACGGCCGTCGAGGACTTCCTGGCGCAACGTGTCGTAGACGCGGTCGGCGACGGTGCGCACAACCAGGGAAGGACCCGATGGCGCATCCGTGGAGACCCTTGTACGGGACACCGATGCCCCTCCAATGCTGCAAGATATAGAATGTATGGCTCATTCGACTGGCGTCGACCGGCTCCTGCCACGCGGCGTCGCGAGATGACCAGACCGAGAGGGGGAAGCAGCGTGGCCCGACTGCGCGATTATCGGGTATGGCCGCTCCGGGTACCCCTCGTCGCCAGCATCGACATGTCCTTCGGGCGTCTGGGGACCCGGCCGTGCCTGTTGCTGCAGCTTGAGGACAGCGACGGCTGCACGGGGTTCGGGGAGGCGTGGGTCAACTTTCCCTCGTGGAGCCTGGTGGAACGGGCGGTCACCCTGGACCGCGTCGTGCAACGGTTCGTCGGCAGGACCCTGCCCCCCGATCCCCAGGCGTGGATCGACGAGGTCGAGGCCGGGCTTTCGATCCAGGCCCTGCAGTCGGGTACGACGATTCCCCTGCGCCATGCGGTGAGCGCCCTGGACATCGCCCTCTGGGATCTGGCGGCTCGCCAGAGGTCCCGATCCCTGGCGAGTCTCTTGGCGGGCGGCGCGCCCCGCGACCGGGTGGCGGTGTACGCCAGCGGGCTTGGCCCGAGGGACGTGGCCGCCGAGACGACAGCCGCCGTCGCGGCGGGCCATGTCGCCGTGAAGCTGCGCGTGGGGTTCGGGCGGGACATCGACCGCGCCAACCTCGCCGCGGCTCGCGACGCCGCCGGCTGGGACCGGGCGATCATGGTGGACGCGAACCAGGCCTTTGGACCGAAGACATTCCGCGACATCGAGGGGGACTTCGTCCGGGCGGCCGTCGCGTGGGTCGAGGAGCCGCTCCGGGCGGACGACCGGGAGGGCTACCGCCAGCTCGGCTCCCGGCGGGTGCGCACCCGCTTGGCGGGCGGGGAGAACTGGTACGGCGCGGACCTGTCGGCGGCCATCGAGGAAGGGTGGGTCCAGGTGATCCAGCCGGACGTCACCAAGGCCGGCGGGATCTCCGCGGTGCGCACCGCGATCCGCCTGGCCGCGCGCGCGGGCCGCACCGTCGCGCTGCACGTCTTTGGCTCACCGGTGGGCTGGCTCGCATCCGTGGCGCTGGCCGCCGCCGAACCGGGGGTGTCCTGGGTGGAGATGGAGGCCCAGGGGGCCGCCGTGTGGGGCTGCGGGTTCCCGCAGGGGTGCTTCGACGTCGTCCAGGGGACCGTCGCCCCGCCCGTGGGACCGGGGCTGGGTGCCCGGCCTCAGCCGCGTCTCGCGGACCTCCTGGCGCGCGAGCTGCGGGCCGTGGTCCGCCTGCCCGAGGCAGGGGCGCGGGCGGAGGCGATGGAGATCGGTCAGGGCTGAGGGCGCTCCCGCGGCGCGGGTCACGCCTCGAACCGGGCGATGACCGACTCCCCCACGCCCTGGCCGCGCATGAGGTCGAAGAAGGCGGCCTTGAGCTCGCGGGCCGCGGGGGCGTCAGGGGCGTAGCGGTTGGCGAGGCAGTGGGGATCCGCCTCGAGATCGTAGAGTTCCACGGGCCGAACGGCGTCGCCGGATGCCAGCCGCCGGGCGCGTCCGTCGACCATGCGGGTGGTGTGGCCGGAGCGGGTGGGGCGCTGCGACCCCAGGATCAAGAGGTGCCGGCCGTCGGTGACGGTGGCGCGCGCAGCCGGATGCGGCTCGGGCGAGTCGGGCGTGATCAGGGACGGAGCCGACACCGCAATCCGGCGCACGGCGTCCGCGGCGCCGGTCAAGAGCGGGCTCAGGTCCTGGCCCGGGGACCGGGGATCGGGCGGCAGACCGAACCAGGCGCGGACCGTGGCCGTGATATCCACGGGCTGGCACAGGGCGCGGCTGCGTCCCGGAGCGACCCCAGGCCCCCGGATGATCACCGGGATGCGGGCCACCTCCGGGTAGAGGGGCAGCGGCTCATGATCGCCGTCGCGGATGATCGACTTGCCGATGTAGCCGTGTTCGCCGAAGTAGAAGCCGTGGTCGGACATCAGGATCACCCGGGTGGACGCGTCGAGGCCCAGGGCCGCGAGACGGTCCAGGAAATAGCCGAACCACGCGTCCACCATGGTCACCTCGCCGCTGTACAGCGCCCGGCAATGGCGCAGCTGGGCGTCCGTCAGGTAGTCGGCGCGGTCGTAGCGCGGGTAGATGACCTCCTCGCCCGTGTACCCCGGATCGTAGAGGTCCACGTAATGGCGGGGAGGATCCCACGGTTCGTGCGGGTCGAAAAGGTCCACCACGAGGAAGAAGGGCTCGTCCCGGGCGTCTTCGAGCCAGCGAGCCGCCCGGCGCAGGGTCTGGGCGCAGAAGTAGTCGCTCTCCTCGCGGCGGTCCTGGATGTTGCGCAGGTACTGCTCAACGGCTCGCTCCGGCTCGCGAAGCTTGGCCGGGTCACACGGGTACGGAAGGTGCGCCGGGCCGGGTCGGTACCGGTCGCCCTCCTGTCCCCGGACGAGATCCCACGAGGCAAAGCCGCGCTGGTAATCGTAGCCGCCGGTGTAGGGATGGTAGTTGTCGGTGACAAGCCCGGTGAGGATGCCGTGCTCGCTCAGGGCACCGGCCAGCACGGTCTCGTCGGGGCCCAGGGGCGCCCAGGGCTTGTACAGGTACGTGAGCCGCCCCGTGTACAGTTCGTTGCGCAGGGGCACCGTGGGAAACGAGCCGGTGAACGCGTTCTCGAAGACCATGCCCTCGTTGGCGAACCGGTCCATGGCCGCGGTCCGGGCAAAGCCGCCGTAGACCCCCAGCGCGTCGGGCCGCAGCGTGTCCACGAGGACCAGCACCACATTGCGCCATGACGTTTCCAGCTGTCCATGTCCAGCTCACACCGCACCCGTCCGCCGGGTCGGGTGCCCCTCCCCGGCCGGACCATCGCTCCTTTCGGCGTGGGCGGCTCCCGGGATGAGAGCGCCGCAGGCGGGAGGGCGGGACTTCGGCGCCGCCGCAGGCTCGCCCTTCGTCGCCAGCCCGTGGTCCCCACGGTGCAGCTCGAAGGTTCTTGATCAGAGCCGAGCCTGCTCCATGGGAATTACCACCATTCTCCGGATCTGTCAAGTGTCGTGACCGTCGTCCCTTGACACGAGGGTCGGCTGCGACGGGCAAATGATCCGACGGAGGGCGCGTTATCAGTTAATTTATTCGACAGGAAGGAGGGGGCGGGCAGGCGGCGAACTGCACCGCGTGGCGGTGGCCGTGCAAGGCCAGGGTGAGGAGGCACCGGTGGGCCGCCGGATCCGTCACACGAAGGGCTGAGGAGGGGGACAGGCGTGGCGAATCACATCCGGCAGCGAGTGGCGCTGGGAGTGGCCTCGGGACTGACCTTGACCTTGCTTCCCGCACTGGTGAGCCAGGCTCCGGCCCTGGGGGCCAGCTCTCCGACCGTGACGGTCGTGGACACGGTTTCGGGACCCAACTTCCAGGCCTTCTGGAAGACCAAGCTGATTCCCGAGATCAAGAAGCACCTGGGCATCAACGTGAGCTACACCGTCGGGTCCGGCCCCGAGGTGCAGCTGCAGATGAAGGCGTGGAAGCCCGGGCACCCGGAGTTTTCCCTGCTGTTTCTCAAGGGGCTCGACCTGACCAACATGATCCGCTCGGGCAACAAGCTCCAGACCATCTATCCCGACTTCCGGCAGATCCCCAATGAGCGAATGGAGCCGGTATCGTTCCTGAAATCCGACAACGGCGTTCCGGTCGACGGCAAGGGCGCCATCTTCTGGCGCGCGCAGTTCGACCTCGTGTACAACGCCCAGAAGATCAAGAATCCCCCGCACACCTGGCAGGAGTTCTACGCCCGTCGTCATGAGTACTGCGGCCACATCGGGATGATCCGCACCGACGCCAGCTCCGGCGGCGGCCGGGCCTTCATGTACAGTTTCCTCCAGGCCTTCGGCGTCAACTTCAACCAGCCGTTCAGCAAGCTGGAGCACACGGCGGTGTGGAAGAGCGCGCTGGCGAAGTTCACCCGCTTCAGCAAGTGCTTTGCCCAGCCGGTGGCCTCCTCTCCGCCGGTCATGTTCCACCAGTTCAACACCGGCCAGGTATGGCTGACCGACTACGCCCAGGACTACTCCCTGTGGAGCGCGTCGCAGGGGCAGTTGCCGCCGTACACCCGCGCCGCCCCCCTCAACGTGAACGTCGTGGGCTCGTCCAACGCGTGGCTCGTGGTTCCGGCGGTGGACACGGCGCAGCAGAAGGCGACCGACTACCGGCTGATCAACTACCTGCTCTCGCCGGCGGTGCAGCTGCAGATGCTCGAGACGATGTACGAGTACCCCGGCACCAGCGCCTGGACCAAGGCGCCCGCCTGGATCTGGAAGAAGATTCCTCCTGTGAACGTGGCCGAAGGCAAGCACGGCATCCGCATGACGAACCTGCCGGCCATCACGTACATCGAGGAGAAGGGCATGAGCTTCATCCAGTAGGCCCGTCCGATTCGCCTGCACCGGGCGCCGGTCCGGGATGAGGATGACCGGCGCCCGGTGCACCTCTTGCCGGGAAGGATTTGGACATGAGCGCAGCACCGTTGACCCGGCCCCTGCGACGCTCGGGCCGCGCCCGCCGGGACGTGGCCGGCTGGTTCCTGGTTCTGCCGCTGCTGGCGTTTCTCTTGGTCGTCTTCTTCTACCCCATGTCCACCACCGTGGTCCGCAGTCTCAAGCCCTCCCACGGGGCGGGGCTGAGCCTGAGCCAGTACGTGCGCCTCTTCGACAGTGCGTCGGAGCGGGGGGTCATGGGGCTCACGTTCCTCTTGTCCGTCAGCTCCACCGTCCTCTCCGTGGCGCTGAGCGTGCCGCTGGCGCTGGTGCTGCGGCGCAAGTTCACCGGCCGGTCCCTGCTCGAGATCCTCATGCTGATCCCCGCGGTGGTGCCCGGCCTGGTGGGCGCGCTGGGGCTCCTCTTCCTCTACGGGCAGGCGGGGTGGTTCAATCTGCTCCTCGTGCAGGTCCTGCACGTCGCGAGCCAGCCCGTGCACATCAATTACACCATTCCTGGCCTCATGATCTTTTACGTGTGGATGTTTTTCCCCTACGGCGGCCTCGTGATCCTCTCGGGGCTTCAGTCCATCGATCCCGGAGTGGAGGAGGCATCGACGGTGATGGGCGCCACGGGCTTTCAGACCTTCCGGCGCGTCCTCCTGCCGCTGCTCAAGCCCAGCCTCTGGTCGGGCTCGATCCTGGTGTTCCTGCAGGCGTTCGGGGCGTTCAGCATCCCCCTCATCGCCGGGGGCAACTACCAGCCGCTGGCGGTCCGCATTTACACCGTGGCGACGGTCTTCCTCAAGTGGCACGAGGCCAGCGCCATGGCGGTCATCATGGGGGTCATCCAGGTGCTCGTGCTGGTGCTCTACGGGCGTCTGCAGGGCCGGAGCGTGGCGTCATGACCCTCGTGGGGCTGGCCGAGCGGTGGCCGCGGCGGCTGTGGATGGCGGCGCTGCTGGTGCTGTTCGTGCTGTTCATCGTGCTGCCGTTCGTCATGATCCTGCTGCAGGCGTTCGGCAACGACTGGTTCGGCCTTCGGTTCCTGCCCGCCCACTGGACCCTGCGCTGGTTTCGCTGGGCGATCGACACCGTGGACATCCCCAAGGTGCTCCTCAACACCCTGGTGATCGGGCTGTTGGCCACCCTCTTCTCACTGGCGATCAGCCTTCCCGCCGCCTGGGCCATCGCTCGGCGCCGGCTTGCGCTCAGGCCGCTGCTCATCGGGCTGGTGCTCTTTCCGCGCATGATCCCGGAGATCACGTTTGCCCTCGGGGTGGCGAAGGTGTTCTACGCGCTGAATCTCAACAACACCTACATCGGCATCGCCCTGGCCCACGTCGTGCTGGCGGCGCCGTTCGCGGTGCTGGTGCTGATCTCCACCTTCGAGGGCGTCGACGCCCGGCTGCTGGAGGCGGCCAGCGTCATGGGGTCGAGCGGCGTGTCGCTCATGACCCGCGTGATCCTGCCCATGGCGATCCCCGGCATCGTGGCGGCGGCCATCTTCTCGTTCCTGAGCTCCTACAACGACTTCGTCCTGACGCTGCTCCTCTACGGTCCCCAGACGACCACCCTGCCGGTGCAGACGTATCTGTCCATCGGCAACGGATATACGTCCGTGGCCGGCGCGATCAGCGTGATCCTGCTGATCCCGTCCATGGCGTTCCTCGTGGCGATGCTCCGGCTCGTGAAACCGGAGAATCTGCTCGGGGGGCTCAAGGGCGCATGAGCACGCCGCGGCTCGAGGTCGAGCATGTACGCAAAAGCTTCGGGGGACTCGAGGCCCTGCGCGATGTGTCCGTGGCGGTGCAGGCGGGCGAGTTCCTCACGCTCCTCGGCCCCAGCGGCTGCGGGAAGACGACGCTCATGCGGACCATCACCGGGTACCTCCGACCCGACGGCGGGAGCATCCGCATGGACGGCAGGGACATCACCGACGTTCCCACCCACCAGCGCAACATGGGCATGGTGTTTCAGAGCTTCGCGCTCTTTCCCCATCTCACGGTGGCGGGCAACCTGGCCTTCCCGCTCTCCCTCCGGGGCGTCTCCCGATCCGAGCAGCAGCTGCGCGTCGCCGAGGCGCTGCGGATGGTGCGACTGGAGTCCCTGGCGGACGCGTATCCCCGCCAGCTGAGCGGCGGTCAGCAGCAGCGGGTTGGGCTCGCCCGGGCCCTCATCTACCAGCCTTCGGTCCTCCTTCTGGACGAGCCGCTCTCCAACCTGGACCTGAGGATGCGCGAGGAGCTGCGGCTTGAGATCAGCGAGATCACCCGCAGGCTCGGCATCACCTCCGTGTACGTGACCCACGACCAGGAGGAGGCGTTCGCCCTGTCCGACCGCGTGGCGGTGATGAGCCAGGGCCAGATCGTGCAGACGGGGACCCCCAGGGAGATCTACGAGCACCCGCGGACGCGGTTCGTCGCCGCGTTCATCGGCATGTCGAACTTCCTGCCGGTGGTGGTCAGCGGGGGCGTGGCCACGGTCGAGGGGGTGGCGGGGACCATCGACGCGAGCCACCTGGGCGAACCGTCGGGGCCGTGCACCCTCTTCATCCGGCCGCTGGACATCACGCTGGTGGCCGGCGAGGACCCCGGGGTCAACCGGCTGGTCTGCCGGGTGGTGGACGCGGTGTTCATGGGCGAGCGCATGGATTACGTGCTGGAGCTGGGCGCGGGATTGAGGCTCAAGGGCCAGGCGGATCCCGGCGTGGTCTTTGCCCGCGACAGCCGGGTGACCGCGGTGATCCCCCCCGGCAAGGTCACGCGGATCACGGACTAGGCGTCTCGCTGTCGCCGCGGGCGATCACGCGGCCGGGCGTGACCCGGTCCAAGGAGGTTTCACGGTTGCCCAACGCGCCCGTCGACCGGGTGATGCCCCCGCGCAGGGTCATCCATCTCGTCCGCCACGGAGAGTCCGAGGCCAATGTCGCGGCAATCTTTGATTCGGGAAGCATCGACGCCCCCCTCACGGATCGGGGCCGCGAGCAGGCGCGGCGCGTGGGCCGGTGGGCCCGGGGGCTGGGGCTGACGCGCATCTACACCAGCCCGCTTCGACGGGCTCGGGAGACGGCGGATGCCGTCGCCGCCCTGACCCTCGTCCCCGTGGTGGTGGAGCCGCTCCTCGCGGAGACCCGCATGGGACGCTGGGACGGCCGCCGCATCCGCGAGGTCGTGGCCGAGGACGGCGACGCGTACCGGGCGTGGCACGAGGACCCCGGGACGAACCCGCCGCCGGGGGGGGAGAGCATGGCCCGACCTGGCCGCACGCATGCAGGCGGCCCTCATGCGCATGGCTCAGGCCACCCCGGCGCCCTTCACCCTGCTGGCGGTCTCCCACGGCGATCCCATCCTGGCCCTGCTCCTGGCCGCGATGGCGGCGCCCTCCCACGCCAGCTCCCGGGTGGCCGTGCCCAACACCGT
>JAJZYS010000196.1 GCA_021797925.1 Bacillota bacterium | reverse complement strand
CCGCCACCGCCTCGCGGGCGGGCGGGCCCTCATCGTGCGCGCGGGCCAGCTCGTGGCCGTCACGGGCGCCCGCGAGGAGCGCGTCATGCCCGTGCGCGCCATCGGCGGCACCTGGGAGGGACGGCTCGGGTTCATGGTGGGCAACGCCCTGGCGGCGGCCGGGGCGCTGTGGTCCCTGGGCGTGTCCCTGGAGGCCATCGGCCGGGGGCTCGCGGCGTTCGGGGGCGAGCGGGAGCCCAACCCGGGCCGCATGAACCTGCACGAGGTGGGCGGGGTCCGGGTGCTCGTGGACTACGGGCACAACGTCGCCGCCTGCGACGCGGTGCTCTCGGCGGCCCGAGCCCTCGGCCCCGGGCGGGTCATCGCCGTCGTGGGCCTGCCGGGGGACCGCCGGGACGAGGACGCCCGGGCCCTGGGCCGGATCGCGGCCCGCCGGTGCGACTTCGTGATCGTCAAGGAGGATCAGGACCTCAGGGGCCGCCGCCCGGGGGAGGTGGCGGCGCTGCTCCTCGAGGGGCTCCGTGCCGGGGGGCTCGGCGAGCGCAGCGTCACGGTGATCCTCAGGGAGGTGGACGCCGTGCGCGCCGCCGTCAACCTCGCCGTCCCCGGCGACCTGGTGGTGGTGTTCCACGAGCGGCTCGGTCCGGTCCTCGACGCCCTGGCCGCCGCCCGCCGCTGTGGCCGCCCCGCCGTCGCCCGCGGCGTCGCGAGCCCGGTGCGGGCGTGAGGCGACGTCAGACCGGCACGGGGATGGGGCCCGGCATGGGCCGGCCCGTGAAGTAGCCCTGCGCGTACTCCACGCCGAAGCGGCGCAGAAGCTCCAGCGTCAGCTCGTCCCCCACGAACTCGGCCACCACCTCCTTGCCCAGGTCGTGGGCCATCTGCGTGATGGCCATGACCAGGCGCTGGTCGGTGGGCCGGGAGGGGAGCTCGCGCACGAAGCTGCCGTCGATCTTGATGCAGTTCACGGGCAGGTGCTTCAGGTAGTCGATGCTGGAGTAGCCCACCCCGAAGTCGTCCAGCGCGAACCGGCAGCCGCGGTCCTGCAGGACGTGCATCGCCCGGGCGGCCTGGGTCATGTTGTCGATGACCGCGGTCTCGGTGATCTCCATCGTGAGGAAGGAGGGGTTCACCCGCATCACCGCCAGCGCGTCGGCCATGCGCTCCACCACGCTGGGGCGCAGGAGCGACCGCCCGGAGATGTTCACCGAGAGCCGAAGCTCGTGGCCCCTGGCGTGATGCTCGTCCAGGAGCTCGATGGCGCCGGCGAGGACCTCGAGGTCGATGCGGCTGATGAGGCCCGACGCCTCGGCGGCGGGCAGGAACTCGCTGGGGGCGATGACCCTTTCGTCCTCGCCCAGCATCCGCAGGAGGACCTCGTACTGGACGACCTGGCCGTCGGCGACGCCGAGGATCGGCTGGAAGTACGGGGTGAAGCGCCCGTGGTCCAGTGCGCTGCGGATGCGGTCCATCTGGCGCAGCTGTTCGTCGTAGCTCCTGGTCAGCCGGTGGGACTCCACGGCCTGGTTGACGCTGGCGCTCTGGGTCAGCGCCGCCAGGAGTCCGATGATCTGCTGGCGGCTCGTGGGGACGGCGACCGTGCGGTTGCCGACGTGCAGCACGCTCTGCGCCCCGATCTCCCCGGCCTGCTGCCGGCGTCGGTCCTCGAGGATCTGCTCCACGGTGCGCAGGAGATACGGCGGGTCGAAGGGCTTGGTGATGAAGTTGTCCGCCCCGCGCTCCAGGCCGATGATGACGTCGAGCGGCGAGTTCTCGGTGGTGAGCAGCACCAGCGGGATGTCCCGGGTCGCCTCGTCGGACTTGACCGCCCGGCAGAAGGAGAACCCGTCGAGCTCGGGCATCAGCACGTCGCTGATCACGAGGTCGGGGCGCTCCGCCTTGAGCCGCTCCAGGCCCTCGCGGCCGTTGGCGGCCACGGTGACCCGGTAGCCTTCGCCCTGGAGCAGTGTCCGCAGGCGTTCCGCCTGGGTCGGGCTGTCCTCCACGAGCAGGATTGCGTGTTCCGTGACGCTCCCTCCTTTACGGATTCCTTGTGACCATCGCGTTGATCGCACCGGCGATGTCGTCGAGCGCGAGCACGCGGGCCGCGGCCCCCCTGCGGATCGCCGCCCGGGGCATGCCGAACACCGCCGAGGTCGACTCGTCCTGGGCGATGGTGACGCCCCCCGCCGCCCGGAGCCGGCCGAGGCCCGCGGCCCCGTCGGCGCCCATGCCGGTGAGGATGACGCCCACGGCCCGGGGCCCGTACGCCTCGGCCACCGACAGGAACATCCCGTCGACCGAGGGGCAGTGGTGGTGATGGGGAGGCGGCGGGTCCAGCCGGATGCGGCCCGAACGGTCCACCGCCATGTCCGCCCCGTCGGGCGCCAGGTAGCCGGTGCCCGCCCGCAGCTCCTCCCCGGCCTGCGCCAGCTTCACCTTGACGGACGTGCCCTCGCCCAGCCAGCCGGCGAGGCTCGACGCGAAGCCGGGGGTGATGTGCTGCACCAGCAGAAGCGGCACCCCGAGATCGGGGCGCAGCTCCTCGAGGATCGCCCGCAGCGCCGGCGGGCCGCCCGTGGACGCCCCCATGGCCACAAGGCGCAGCTGGGGCAGCGGGGCGGGCGGGACCACGGGGGGCCGGGAGACCTCCCGCCGGGCCCAGCGCCGGACCACCTTCACCTCGGCCATGGACTTGACGGTCTGCACCAGATGACGGGCGCGGGCGTCGCCGTCGTGGACCGAGGGCTTGTCCGCGAGCGTGAGCGCCCCCGCCTGGATCGCCTCGAAGGTCATCCGGGCCTCCTCCTCCCCGGACGCCGCGGTCATCATCACGATGGGGGTCGGCAGCGTCCGCATGAGCTCCCGGGTCGCCGCGAGCCCGTCCATGCGGGGCATGTGCACGTCCATGAGGATCACGTCGGGCGCAAGCTCGAGCGCCCGCGCCACCGCCTGCGCCCCGTCGCCGGCGACCCCCACGACCTCGAGCTCCGAGTCGCGGCCCAGGAGACGGACCAGAAGTTCGCGCACCACGGGCGAGTCCTCCGCGACCAGCACGCGCAGCATGGCCGTCCTCCTTCGGGCTAGATCAGGCGGCGGATGATCTCCACCAGGTTCGACTCGGCGAAGCGGGACTTGAAGACGTAGGCGTTGGCGCCCAGGCGCACGCCGCGCTCGCGGTCCTCGCGGCTCTCCATGGCCGTCACGAGGACCACGGGCAGGTCCTCTGTCGCGGGGTCCGCGCGGATGCGCTGGGTCAGCGCGAAGCCGTCCAGGCGCGGCATGTCCACGTCGGCCACCACCAGGTCGCACGGGGAGCGCCCCAGCGACTCGAGGGCCTCGACGCCGTCGGCGGCCACGCGCACCTCGAACCCCGCCGCCTCGAGGATGCTCTTCTCCACCGTGCGGGTGGTGATGGAGTCGTCGACCACCAGGACGACTCGCCGCCGGGGCGTCTCGGCGGGGGGCGCCGGCGCCGGGCGCTCGAGCCGCCCCGCGCGCACCAGGTCCGCCGGCCGCAGGATCATCACGAGCTCCCCCGTGCCCAGGACCCCGGCCGCGGCCACGTGGCGCACGCGCACGAGCGGCGGTTCGAACTCCTTCACCAGCACCTCGCGGGTGCCCAGGACCTCGTCCACGAGGACGGCCACGGGGTGCTCGCCGGAGCGCACCGCCACCGCCACGGCGGGGGAATCCTCGGCCCCCGGGGCCGCGCTCCCCAGGCCCAGGAGCGTCCCGAGCCGGGCGCAGGGGAGAAACACCCCCGCCTGGAGCACCCCCTGCCGGCCGTCGACCGTCACCACCGCTCCGGGATCGAGCCGCCACGCGCGGTCGACGGCCGCCAGCGGGACGAGGAAGGGCTCTGCGCCCTCGCGCACCATCAGGCCGTGGAAGGCGGTGATGCGGGCGGGCAGGAGCATCGTCGCCGCGGTGAAGCGCCCCCGCCGGGTCGTGAGGCGCACGCTGCCCCCGAGCCGCTCCACCCGCTCCCGGACGATGGCCATGCCGAGCCCCCGTCCCGAGACCCGGGTGATGACGGGGCTCGTGCTCAGGCCCGACCGGAACATGAGCTCGAGCACGCGCTCGTCCTCGAGCGCCCCCGCCTCCTGGGCGGTGACGAGCCGCGCGCGCACCGCCGCGGCCCTGACCGCGTCCAGGTCCACGCCCGCGCCGTCGTCCTCGAGGCGGATCTCCACCTGGCCGCCCTCGCGGGGCGCGAGCGCGAGGGTGATGCGCCCCCGCGCGGGCTTTCCCCGGGCGACGCGATCCCCGGGCGATTCGATGCCGTGGTCGACGGCGTTGCGCATCAGGTGGATCAGGGGATCCTTGAGCGCCTCGAGCACCCGGCGGTCCAGGAGGTGGTCGGTTCCCTCGAGGACGAGCTCCACCTCCTTGCCCGCCTCGCGCGCGAGATCGCGCACCATGAGGGGCAGAAGGTCGAGCACCGTGGACGCGGGCGCCAGCCGCAGCCGGCGCAGGTCCTCCTCCAGCCCCTGCGCCGTGCGCGCGAGGCCGCGTGCCTTGGCGGCCAGGTCCTCTTGCAGGCGCCGGGCCGCCTCGCGCCACGGCTGCGCCTGGGGGGCCGACGCCATCGCCTCGGCAAGCTCGCCCG
>JAJZYS010000021.1 GCA_021797925.1 Bacillota bacterium | reverse complement strand
CGCCGCCGGGCGCCGCTTCCTCCGTGCCCGGCGCCCGTGCTTCCGGAAAGGAGGCCTACTTGTGAAAGAGCAGCACCCGGCCCGACTCCCGGCAGGCCATCAGCCTCGAGCCCAGGGCCTTGCCCTCGTGCAGGGCCTCGAGCATCGATCCCAGCATGTCCTCCTCGACGCCGTCCTCATCCGTTCCGCCGCTCTCCATGACCAGCCGCTCGCCCATGAGCTCGGACACCAGGTCCACCGTCAGGTACACCTCTTCCGGACTCATGGTGGCCACATCCCGCTCCATGTGCAACAGGGACACCTTCCCCAGGCGCTCCTGCCGGAACTCGACCACCGACGGCGACAGCCGGTCCAGCGCAAAGAGTGCGTCCAGCGCCCCGCGCACCCGCTTGCTGAGCACCCGCTCGCACTGGGCGCTCACGTCGCCTTCGACCGCCAGCGAGTACACCAGCGACCCGCTTGCAGCGTCGTAGCGCAGCTTCATCACTTCCGGGCACCGGAGCAACGCCGACAGGACCGAGCCGACAGCGCCATCCGCAAGCCGACTCGACACTGAGCGACACCCCCTTCCCCGCTTCGCAGCTGTGTTGTTCGGGGCGGGGGGGCCGAATCCTGCCGCCGCCGGGCCGGGACGCGAAACCGTTCCCTCAGCGCGCGTAGTCGACGGCCCTGGTCTCGCGCACGACGGTCACCTTGATCTGGCCGGGGTACTCCACCTCCTGCTCGATGCGCTTGACGATGTCGCGCGCCAGCCGGGCCGCGCCGTGGTCGTCCACCCGGTCCGGCTTCACCAGGATCCTCACCTCGCGGCCGGCCTGGATGGCGAAGGACTTTTCCACGCCCTCGAAGGAGTCGGCGATGGCCTCGAGCTTCTTCAGGCGCTTCACGTACAGTTCCAGGGCCTCCCGGCGCGCCCCCGGACGGGCCGCGGAGATGGCGTCCGCCGCGGTCACCAGCACCGCCTCGAGGGTCTTGGGCTCCACGTCCCCGTGATGGGACTCCATGGCCCAGACGACCTCCTGGGGCTCCTTGAACTTCTTGAGCAGGTTCACCCCGATCTCCACGTGGGGACCTTCCACCTCGTGGGTCACGGCCTTGCCGATGTCGTGCAGAAGCCCGCCGCGACGGGCGATCCCCGCCTCGAGCCCCAGCTCCGCGGCCATGACCCCGGCCACGTGCGCCACCTCGATGGAGTGGCGCAGGACGTTCTGCCCGTAGCTGGTGCGCCAGTGCATGCGTCCCAGCAGCCGCACCAGCTCGGGGTGCAGGCCGTGCACGCCGGCCTCGAAGCAGGCCCGCTCCCCCTCCTCGCGGATGCGCGTCTCGATCTCCTTCTGGCACTTCTCGACGGTCTCCTCGATCTTCGTCGGATGGATCCGGCCGTCCGCCACCAGACGCTCGAGCGCCATGCGCGCCACCTCGCGGCGGATGGGGTCGAAGCCCGAGAGCACCACCGCCTCCGGGGTGTCGTCGATGATCAGGTCCACCCCGGTGAGGTTCTCCAGCGCACGGATGTTGCGGCCCTCGCGGCCGATGATCCGCCCCTTCATCTCGTCGTTGGGCAGTTCCACCACCGACACGGTGGTCTCCGCCACGTGCTCGCCGCCGTAGCGCTGGATGGCCAGGGAGATGAGGGAGCGGGCGCGCCGGTCCACCTCCTCCTTGATCTGCGCCTCCGCTTCGCGGATCCGCCGGTCCGTCTCGCCTCTGAGCTCCTCCTCCAGGCCCGAGAGCAGCATGCGCCGGCCTTCCTCCATGGTGAGGTGGCTCACCCGCTCCAGCTCGGAGAGCCGCTGTTCCTTCAGCTGGTTCACCTCTGCGCGCTCGCGCTCGATGTCCTGCTCGCGCCGGTCCAGGTGGCGCTGGCGCTCCTCCAGGGCCTCGGCCTTGCGGTCGAGGCCCTCCTCCTTCTGCAGAAGGCGCTGCTCCACGCGCGTGGTCTCAAGCCGCAGCTGCAGCGCCTGGTTCTCGGCGTCGGTGGTGATGGCGTGGGCGCGCTCCTTGGCCTCCACGGCCGCCTCGCGCGCCACCGACTCGGCCTCGTGACGCGCCGCCTCGACGATCCGCTGGGCCTCCTGTTCCGCGGAGCCGATCCTGGCCTCGGCGGCCAAACGGCGGATCAGGTACCCGATGGCTCCGCCGATCAGGAGCGACCCGAGCGCGACCAGCCCGATTGAGAGATCCATCGGACCCCACCCCCCTCGTTGCAGATGATCAATCGTCCTCGCCGACGACCTCGGCGATCACGTCGCTGTGAAACCCGCGCCGGCGGAGAAACCCGCCCAGCCGCCGCCGCCGGAGCCCATCGTCGAGCCCCGGGTGCGTCCGCAGGTAGCGTTCCGCCGCCCGGGCGGCGGCCTCGGCCTCGGGCTGCGCGCCCGACAGCGCCGCCCGGATCGTGTCCGGGTCGACTCCCCGGGCCCGGAGCGAGGCGACAAGTCTCAGGGGGCCCTCCGCCCGCTCCGCGGCCAGTTCCACCTGGCGGGCGGCCAGCGCCGCGTCATCGACCAGTCCCTCCCGGGCCAGCCACGCCAGGGTGGCCTCCACGCCCGGCTCCTCCGCTCCCGTCCTGAGCAGCCGCTGGCGGAGCTCGTGCACCGTGAGGCTCCGCCGGGCCAGACTCTTCAGCGCCAGGGCCCTCAGGGCCCGGTGTGGATCTTGCATGGACGTTCCCGTCCGGGGATCCGGCGACCTACTCCTCGTCGGCCTCGGCGACCGCGGGCTGGGCCTTGAAGGTGCCCAGCTTCAGCACGCTGCGGATCTCCTCTTCGATGGCCTGGGCCATCTCGCGATGGCCCTTGAGAAAGTCGCGCACGTTCTCGCGGCCCTGACCCAGCCGCGTCTCCTGGTACGAGTACCAGGCACCGCTCTTCTGGATGATGTTCATCTGGGTCCCCAGGTCCACAAGGCTCCCCTCGCGGGAGATTCCCTCCCCGTACAGGATGTCGAAGTCCGCTTGCTTGAACGGAGGCGCCACCTTGTTCTTGACGACCTTGACCCGGGTGCGCGAGCCCACCACTTCGGTCCCCACCTTCAGGGTCTCGGCCCGGCGCACCTCGAGCCGCACCGAGGCGTAGAACTTGAGGGCCCGGCCCCCGGGGGTGACCTCCGGGTTGCCGAACATGACCCCCACCTTTTCCCGGATCTGATTGATGAAAATGGCCACGGTGTGCGACTTGGAGATCGCACCGGTGAGCTTGCGCAGGGCCTGGGACATCAACCGCGCCTGCAGCCCCACGTGGCTGTCGCCCATCTCGCCCTCGATCTCCGCCTTGGGGACCAGGGCCGCCACCGAGTCCACCACGATGACGTCCACGGCCCCCGAGCGCACCAGCGCCTCGGTGATCTCCAGGGCCTCCTCGCCGGTGTCCGGCTGGGAGATGAGCAGGTCGTCGACGTTCAAGCCCAGATGCTGTGCATAGGTGGGATCCAGCGCATGCTCCACGTCGATGAACGCCGCGGTGCCTCCGCGGCGCTGGGCCTCGGCGATGATGTGCAGCGCCACGGTGGTCTTGCCCGAGGACTCGGGCCCGTAGATCTCCACCACCCGGCCGCGGGGCACCCCGCCGACGCCAAGGGCCAGGTCCAGGGTGATGGCGCCGGTGGGGATGACGTCCACCTGCATGTGGGCGGACGCCTCCCCCATGCGCATCACCGAACCCTTGCCGAACTGTTTCTCGATCTGGGCCAGCGCCAGGTCGAGGGAACGCTCCCGGTCCAATCTCGTCCTCCTCGTCCATGCTACGCGTTCATTTTATCAGATCCCGATCCTGAAGCGGAAAGGCCTGACGCTCGACGTAACGCGAGGGTCCATGGAACGAGACGGTCTCCACCAGGGCGAACGATTCCACCTGCCACCGCGGGCCGTCCGCCTCCCAGGGGGAAAGCGGCGGTCCTGGACGCGTCAGGCGGGCGAGGGTGACGTGCGGCTCGAAGCGGGGCCGCGCGTCGGGCACGAGCTCCAGCGCCGTGACCGCCGCCGCGAGCCGCCGGTGGAGCCGGGCGGCCTCGGGGCCGACGCGGTTCGGGGCCAGGTAGACAAGCCGTGGCCGGCGGGCGGAGGGAAAAGCCCCGAGCCGGCCGAAGCCGATGGGAAAGGGCCGCGACTGCGCCGCCACCTGGGCCAGGGTCTCGACCAGGCCGGGAACCGCCCGCGCGGCAACCGCGCCGATGAACAGCAGCGTCACGTGCCAGTCGCGCTCGCCGGTGGGAACGGCGCCACGATAGCGCTCGCAGACGAGGCCCTGCGCCCTGGCCAGGAGTTCGCGGGCCGGAGTGACCCCCAGCGCCACGAACAGGCGCGCGCTACCGCCGTCGAGCCGGTTCCACGCTGACGACACGACCGTTGATGCTCTCCCAGCCGCGTAGCACCTGACCCGCCACTTCCCGCGGCACCTCCACGAACGTGAACCGGTCGTAGATGTCGATGACACCGATGATCTTCCCGGAAATCCCGCTCTCGCTGGCCAGGGAGCGGACGATCTCCGCGGGGCCGACCCCCTGGGCACGACCCACGTTCACGAACAGGCGCACCATGCCGTTCTCGGCGCCGGTGTCGCCCCAGTCGCTGGGCTCGTCAGGCGTCTGAGGCGCCTCGCGCTGGCTGAGAAGCTTCAGGCCGGCTGCCGCCAGGTCCACCGGATCGTACTCTTCCAGGAGATCGGCAATGACTTCGCGATATTCGGTCAGGTTCCCTTCCTGCACCACCCCCACGAGCCGCGCGCGGAGCATCTCTCGCTCCTTCTCCACCAGGTCCTGCAGGGTGGGCAGCTCCCGCCGCTGGATCCGGGTGCGCACGATGCGCTCGATGTTCTTGATCTGGCGGTACTCGCGGGGATGCACCAGGGTGATGGCCACGCCGGTCTTGCCGGCGCGGCCGGTGCGCCCGATGCGGTGCACGTACGACTCGGCGTCCTGGGGGAGCTCGTAGTTGATCACGTGGGTGACCCCCTCGATGTCCAGCCCCCTCGCCGCCACGTCCGTCGCCACGAGCAGCTCGATGGCGCCGTCGCGGAAGCGCTTCATGACCCGGTCCCGCTGCGCCTGGTTCAGGTCGCCGTGGATGGCCTCGGCCAGGTAGCCCCGGCCCTTGAGCGCCTCGGCCAGCTCGTCGACGCCCTTCTTGGTGCGGCAGAAGATGATGGCCCGGTCGATGTTCTCGTAGTCGAGGATCCGCGAGAGCCCGTCCACGCGGTCGTGCCCGCGCAGCTCGTAGTACTCCTGGGTGGTGAGCGGCACCGTGAGCCGCTCCGGCGAGACGTTCACCCGGAAGGGATCCTTGAGGTAGCGCCGCGCCAGCCGGAGGATCTCCGTGGGCATGGTCGCTGAGAACAGCATGGTCTGGCGCACCTCGGGCACGTGGCCCAAGATGGCCTCGAGGTCCTCCGCGAAGCCCATGTCGAGCATCTCGTCGGCCTCGTCGAGGACCACCGTGGCCACCTCGTCGAGGCGGATCGTCCCCCGGTTGAGATGGTCCATCATCCGGCCCGGGGTGCCGATGATCACGTGCACGCCGTGGCGCAGGGCGCGCAGCTGGCGTTCGATGGCCTGGCCACCGTACACGGGCAGGGTCTTCACGTCGCGGTAGCGCCCGATGCGGGTCACCTCGGCCGCCACCTGGATGCACAGCTCGCGCGTGGGGGTGAGCACCAGCGCCTGGCACGCGTTCTTGCGGGGATCGAGCCGCTCCACGATGGGCACGCCGAAAGCGGCGGTCTTGCCGGTGCCGGTCTGGGCCTGGCCGATGATGTCGCGTCCGGTCATGGCCATGGGAATGGTGCGCGCCTGGATCGGCGTGGGCTCCTCGAACCCCATCTCCGTCAGCGCCTTGAGCACCTTGGGACTCAGCCCCAGGGAGACGAAGGTGCTGGGCTCCTCCTCCACGCCTTCCACCGGAGCCGATGTCGGATCCGGGCCGGATGCAGCGGTTCTCGTCAACTCTTCGCTCATGGTTTCCTGGCTGGCCCTTGGGCTCCCTCCCGCGCCAGGCGTCGCCCCTTTCATGGTCTTCCCGTCGGGGAAGCTGATGGGAGGGTAGGAACATCCGGGTCTCGTCCGGTCAGGCACTGCCACAGGAGCACCAGTGCCGCCTGTGCTGAACGATCGGCGATCGCGTCGCGGTCTCCGAACAGGTGCGCCTCGCGCACGACCTCGCCGCCGGGGCCCACGAGACCGAGGTACACGGTGCCCACCGGCCGGCGCGCGTCACCGGGCGTGGGGCCTGCCACGCCCGTGGTCGCCAGCGCCCAGCTGGTCCCTGTCCGGGCCTTTGCGGCCCGGGCCATCGCCACGGCCACTTCGGGGTGGACGGACCCCTCGCGCCGCAGAAGATCGGGGTCCACTCCGAGCAGCGTCTCCTTGGTCCGCGTCGCGTACGCGACGATTCCCGCCGCGAACGTTTCTGAACTGCCGGCCACGCGGGTGAGCCGCGTCGCCAGCCGCCCGGCGCTGAGGCTCTCCGCCACCGATACCGTCTCGCGTCTCAGAAGGAGCAGCCGGTGGATCACTGCCTCCAGAGTATCATCCTCTTCGCCGTAAATCCACTGCCCCACCCGTTCCCGGATCGCCGCCACCCGGGCGTCGACCCGGGAACGGGCGCGGCGGGCGTCGGGATCGCTCGTGGCCACGCGCAACTCGACCTCGGCCAGGCCGGCGTACGGCGCCACGCTGGGATCCGAGCCCATGAGGTCCGCGATCCGCGTCTCGATGTCCGACTCGCCGATCCCCACCAGGCGCAGCGAGCGGGAGTGGATCACCCGGCCGCTGGCCCGGCGGACGGCCGGGAGCACCCGCTCCCGGAACATGGGCTGCATCTCCCGGGGCGGCCCCGGCATGAGCACCACCACCGGCCCGCCGGGGAGCCTGAGCATCACCCCCGGCGCGGTGCCGTGGGGATTGGCGATCAGCCGCGCCCCCCGGGGCCGCGTGGCCTGCTTGCGGTTGATCGGGGGCATGGGGCGGTCGCGATCGCGGTAGAAGGCCTCGAGGTGGGCCAGCGCCCTCCCGTCCACGACCAGCGGCCGAGCGGTCCAGCGCGCCAGCGCCTCGCGCGTGAGGTCGTCCGCGGTGGGCCCGAGCCCTCCCGTCACCAGCACCCAGTCGGCCACGGCGGCGAGCGCGCCCATGGCCTGGGCGATCTGGCCGAGGTCGTCGCCCACGGTCCGCGCCTCCACCACGTCGACCCCGGCGCCCGTGAGCTCCGCGGCCAAAAACCGGCTGTTGGTGTCCTGGACCCGGCCCACGGTGAGCTCGGTGCCCACCGACAGGATCGCGGCCCGCATCAGCTGACCCTGAGGCCGCGCCCGCCCCCGAGCCCCAGGGCCGCCCGCAGCGCCTGCCCGTCCATCCGCTCCTCGGTCATGAGCCGCTCCGCCACCTCCAGGATCCGCTCCCGATGCGAAAGGAGCACCGCGCGCACCTGCGCCTCCACCTCGGCGAGGATCTCCCCCACCGCCCGGTGGAGGGCTTCGCGGGGCACGAGCTCCTCGTCGACCACCCCGAGGGGGGACATGCCCACGAGGACGATGCGCCGGGCCGCGGCCAGCGCCTGCTCCAGGTCCTGCGCCGCTCCGGTGGAGCGGCCATCCAGCAGGATCTCCTCCGCCAGGCCGCCCGCCAGCGCCACGGCGATGTCGGCCAGGAGGTCGGCTCGCGTCTCGATCAGGACGTCGTCGGCGGGCGCGCGCCGGACGTATCCCAGCGTCTGGCCCCGCGGCGTGATGGTCAGGGTGGCCACCGACCCCGGCCGGTACACCTCCCCCACCAGCGCGTGTCCGGTCTCGTGGACGGCGATGCGCCGCAGTTCCGCCGAGGTGGGCCGCCGGTCCAGCCGGTCCCCCAGCATCACCTTGTCGATCGCCTCCAGGAAGAAGCGTTCCTCCACCACCGGGGCCGATGCGCGCATGGCCAGGATGGCCGCCTCGTTGGCCAGGCTCTCCAGGTGCGCCCCGGAGAACCCGAAGGTCTCCCGCGCCACCCGCATCAGATCCACGCCCTCGGCGAGCGGCTTGTTGCGGGTGTGCACCCGCAGGATCTGAAAGCGGTCCTCGCGGTCCGGAAGGTCCACGCGGACCACCCGGTCGAACCGCCCCGGCCTCAACAGCGCATCGTCCAGAAGATCCGGGCGGTTGGTGGCTCCCACCACCAGCACCCGGGCGTCGTCTCCGCTGCCGATCCCGTCCATCTCGATGAGGAGCTGGTTCAGAGTCTGATCATACTCCATGTGGGAGTGATGCGCACCCCGCTTGCCCCCGAGCACCTCGATCTCGTCGAGGAACACGATGGTGCTCCCGTGCCCCGCCTGACGGGCCAGGCGCCGGGCGCGGTCGAACACCTCCCGCACGCGCTGGGCGCCCACCCCCGCGTACATCTCCACGAACTCCGAACCGGCGCACGCGACGAAGGCCGAGCGGGTGTAGTGGGCGGCGGCCTTCGCCAGGAGCGTCTTGCCGGTCCCGGGGGGCCCGGCGAGGAGGATCCCGCGCAGCGGCCGGATCCCCAGCCGCCGGGCCCGGGCCTCCTGGGCCAGAAACTCCAGTCCCTCCATGAGCTCCTTCTTGGCGCGGCTCTGCCCGCCGATGTCGTCGAACGCCACCTCCGGGATCGCCGGGGCGTGGCGCCGCTCGCCCACCCGCTGGGCGGCGCCGCGGACCTGCGGCATGCTCACGACCACGGCGAGAAGGCCCATGAGGACCAGCACCGGCACCGGATCGACGCCGCTGAGCCCCAGGAAGACGGGCACGGCCAGGAGCGCGCCCACAAGCGCCGCGATCCTCATGCGCCCGCACCCCCCGTGCGCTGGAGCACCTCATAGAGCGCCGCGCGACCCCGGGTCAGCGTCACGTAGACGCGCCGCGTCGTGACGACGACGCCCACGCGGTCCCCGTGCGCCGCGGCCAGCCGCTGGGCCGCGGCCACCATGGGCACGAAGCGGCCGGTGGCCATGCCCTGGGCCAGGATCGCCCCCATCGCCTCGAAGACCGTCTCGAGCTTCGGATCGCCCACCGGGGCGCGAAACCTGAGGTCGACCCCCGCCGCCCCGGCGGCCGCAAGCCGCGCCCGCAGGTCACGGTCCGCCAAGGCCAGGTCGGTCCCCGGCCGCAGCACCACCGTCAGCCGGTTCGTGCCCCCGACGGCCGTCAGCCGGTGGCCGAGCACCTCCCCGGCCCCCCTCAGCGCCACCGCCACGGGACGGTTGACCGACGCCAGCCGGAACACCCACGCCCCCGCGAACAGGACGCCCAGCATCACCACGAACGACGCCCCGGCGATGAGGACGTCGCGACTCCATCGTCCGTCGTGCATGACAAGACCCCCATCCTTCGCACGCTTCGTCCATTGTACCACAAGACGTAGCACGAAAGTGCAGGGCATGGCGTTCCATGTGGCTCGCAAGTTAGAATTCTATTCTTTCATCATCCTGCCGCGACCGTTTCACCGGCCATCGTCGCCTCGTAAAGCGATTCGTACATGGGGACGATGAGCTCCTGCGCGAACCGGTGCACCGCCACGCGCCGGGCGGCACGGCCCATGCGGCAGCGCCGCGCCCCGTCGGCCAGAAGCTCCTGCACCGCTTCGATCATCCGTTCCAGATCGTCGGCCAGGATGCCCGTGGTCCCGTCCTCGACCACCTCGGGGATGCCGCCCACGCGACTTGCGACCACGGGCACGCCCGCCGCCATCGCCTCGAGGGACGCCAGGCCGAAGCTCTCCTGCGCCGAGGGCAGCAGGAAGACGTCCGAGGCGGCCAGGAGCCCGGCCACGTCGCTCTGGCTGCCGAGAAAGTGCACCCGCTCGCGGATGCCCAGTTCGTCGGCCAGGGCGATGAGCCGCCCCATCTCCGGGCCGTCGCCCACCAGAAGCAGCCGTGCGGGCCGTGTGCGGTTGACCCCGTGCAGGATCCTCAGCACCCAGTCCACCCGCTTCACGGGCCTGAGGTTGGACACGTGGATGAGCAGCGCCTCCGCGGGATCGGCAAAGCGCGCTCTAAGCTCGTGGGCGGCCCCGGGGCGGAACACCGTGGTGTCGACGAAGTTGGGGATGACCCGGATGCGCCCCGGGTCGCGCACGTCGAACGCGGCGAGGGTCTGGGCCCGGAGCGCACTGGACACGGAGGTGACGGCGTCGGAGCACCTGAGTCCGAGCTCCACCGTGGGGCGGAAGGAAGGCTCCTGGCCCACGAGGGTGATGTCGGTCCCGTGCAGGGTGGTCACCACCCTGGGTCCGCCGGCCCCGGCCATCATCCGGGCCAGCACGGCGGAGATCGCGTGGGGGACCGCGTAGTGGGCGTGCAGGATGTCGATCCCCTCGTTCTTCCACACCTCGAAGGCCTTGCTGGCCACCGCCAGGGTGTACGGAGGGTGCTTGAACAGGTAGTAGCTGGGCGTGTCCACCGGATGAAACCGCAGGCGCTCCTCGAACCGGCTGAGCCGCACGGGCACCTCGCTGGAGATGAAGTGCACGTCGTGGCCGCGCACGGCCAGCTGCTTGGCCAGCTCCGTGGCCACCACGCCCGAGCCCCCGTACGTGGGGTAGCCGATCATGGCAATGTTCACCGCGAAACCGCCCCTTCCCGCGTCACGACGGCCCCCGGGCCGCACATCGCCCGGGCCCGGGCGCATAGCCTGGGGCCGGGAGGGATCGCGCATGCCCGCTTCCGGGAAGCCGGACGAGATCGAATCCGCCCGGCTCGACCTCGAGGCCGCCTACCAGTTCTTCAACTGGGCCACCGATCCCCGCGCGATCAGCGAGGCCGTCCACCGCATCCAGGCGGCCCTGATCCGCCTGGACGCCCTCACCCATCCCGGCGAGAGCGCGCCGCAGGCGCCACTGCCGTGGCTCGGCGCCCATCAGACCCCCAGCAGGGACGAGGCCCGGGGTGGACGGTCGAGGTAAAACCCCTCGGCAAACGGCACGCCGACGAGCGACCCGAACCCCGCGTCCCTTCCGCGGACGAGCTCGCGAAAACCGCTGTTGAGGCGCGAAGGGTGCCTCCCCTCGCCCTGGAACTGGCTCCGGTGGCAGTCGAGCGCCGCCTCCTTGCGCGCGTACGCGTCGCCGGCCACCACCACAAGGCTGGGCATGCTCCAGTCGTTGACGAAGTAGTGCAAAAGGGACTCGACGGTGTGGGGGGCGCCCGAGAGCGGCGCCCCCGCAAGGGCGGCGAGGAACCGCGCCTGCGCGGCGAACCGCCCCAGGGCCGCGTGATCCGGGTGGCGGTCCCCGGGGAAGGGGACGAGGAGGACCCGCGGCCGGTAGCGCCGCAGCGCTTGGGCGATGCGCAGCGGCGCGTCGGCGACCGCGCCCACGTCCCCGTCGGGCAGATCCCACGTCTCGCGCAGACTCACCCCCAGGACCCGCGCCGCCGCCTGGGCCTCGTCCGCCCGCTCGGCGGGCGTGCCGTTGGTGGCCCGCTCCCCCCGGGTGACGTCGACGATCCCCACCCGGCGCCCCCGATCCGCCTCCAGGGCAAGGGTCGCCCCGGCCCCGATCTCGGCGTCGTCGGCGTGCGCACCCACCGCCAGGAGGTCAAGGGTGACGTCCTCCACAGGCACCAACCTCCCGCGTTCGACCTGCCATGACGGCCCACCCATTCTACACAAGGCGGCGCGCTTCGTGCAGGGGATCGTCCGCGCCCGACCCCGCCCGGGCGCCGAGGACGTCGCCGCCCACTCGTGTGATATAGTGGACGTGGTTCTTGATCGACCATGGGATGATCCCGATAATATGGCCATGCTGGCAGGCACCAAGGAAGCCGCCGGCGGTCTGGGGGCGAACGGGTGAATCTTTCGGAGGTCCTGGACCGCTGGCGCAAGGACCCCCACTTTCTCGAGCACGTGACCTGGCGGACGTCTCCCGCCCGCCCTGCCCGCACCCGGCCCCTGCCGCCGGAGCTGCCCGCGGGCCTCGTGGCGGCGCTGCGCGCCCGGGGCGTCGACGCGCTCTATGCGCACCAGGCCGAGGCCCGCGCCCGGGCCCTGAACGGCGAGGACGTGGTGGTGGTCACCCCCACCGCGTCCGGCAAGAGCCTCTGCTTTCAGCTTCCCATCCTGGAGCGCGTGGCCGCCGATCCCCGGCGCCGCACCCTGTGCCTGTTCCCCACCAAGGCCCTGGCCCAGGACCAGCGGTCGGCCCTGGTGGGCCTTTCCGAGGCGGCGGGGCAGACGCTCAGGATCCATACGTACGACGGGGACACGCCCCCCGAGGTCCGGCGCACCCTCCGCCGGGGCGGGCAGGTGATCCTCACCAACCCCGACATGCTCCACTCGGGCATCCTGCCCAACCACACGCGCTGGGTGGAACTGTTCGAGCACCTCGATTTCGTCGTCATCGACGAGGTGCACGCCTACCGGGGGGTGTTCGGCTCCCACGTGGCCAACGTGCTGCGGCGGCTGCGCCGCATCGCCGCGTTCTACGGCGCCGATCCCACCTTCCTGCTCACCTCCGCCACCATCCAGAACCCCGGGGAGCACGCCTCGAGGCTCGTGGGCCGGCCGGTCAGGGTCGTCGACGAGAACGGGGCGCCCCAGGGCGAGCGCCACTTCCTCCTCTACAACCCCCCCGTGGTGAACCGGGCGCTGGGCCTGCGGCGTTCCACGCTGCTGACGGCCCGCGACCTGGCCTCCACCCTCATCGGCCAGGGCGTCTCGACGCTCGTCTTCACCCGCAGCCGGCTGGAGGTGGAGGTGCTCTACACCTACCTCGAGGAGCGCCACCCGGGCAAGGTGGCGGCGTACCGGGGCGGCTACCTCCCCGGGGAGCGCCGCGCCGTGGAGAAGGCGCTGCGGGAGGGGCGCCTTCGGGGCGCGGTCTCCACGAACGCCCTGGAACTCGGGGTGGACATCGGTTCCCTCGACGCCGTGGTGATGGTGGGCTATCCCGGAACCCTGGCCAGCACGGCCCAGGAGTCGGGGCGTGCCGGGCGGCGGCTGCTGCCCTCGCTGGCGCTGTTGGTCCTGAGTTCCTCGGCCACCGACCAGTACCTGGCCCGCCATCCCGAGTACCTGGAGGGCGACCCGGAGCAGGCCCAGGTCAACGCGGACAACCTGCACATCCTCATGCACCACCTCAAGTGCGCCGCCTTCGAACTGCCGCTCGACGAGTCCGACGCGTTCGGCCCCGCCACGGTGGGCCAGAGCCTGCGCTTTCTCGAGGAGCAGGGCGTCGTGCGCCGGCGGGCCCAGCGCTACCACTGGGTCGCGGAGACCTTCCCCGCCCACGAGATCTCCCTGCGCTCGGCGGCGGGAGAGAACGTGATCATCGTCGACCGCTCCCAGGGAGGCGCGGTCATCGGCGAGGTGGACCGCTTCTCCGCCCCGCTCCTGGTCCACGAGGAGGCGATCTACCTGCACCGGGGCCAGACGTTCCAGGTGGAGACGCTGGACCTGGCGGAGAAAAAGGCGTTCGTCCGGCCCGTGGACGTGGACTACTACACCGACGCGGAGCTCATGGTGGACCTGAGGGTCCTGACGGTGGACGAGCAGGAGACCCGCGACCGCATCCGCCGGCGGCGCGGGGCGGTGCGGGTCACGCGCATGGCCACGCTGTTCAAGAAGATCCGGTTCCACACCCACGAGAACATCGGCTCGGGCCCCATCCGGCTCCCGGAGGACGAGCTGCAGACCCAGGCCTTCACCATCGAGATCCTGCCCGCCGCGGTGGCCGAGGTGGGCGTCGCCCAGCTGGGGGCGGCGCTCGCGGGCCTGGGCAACCTCCTCAGGCGGCTTGCGCCCCTGTTTCTCATGTGCGATCCCGTGGACCTGGGCCTGGCGGTGGAGGTGAGGTCGCCCTTCTCCAGGACCCCGGCCCTGACCCTGTACGACAGCTATCCCGGCGGCATCGGACTCGCGGACCGGGCCTACGCCCTGTGCGACACCCTGCTCGCGGCGGCCGGGGAGGCCGTCTCCACCTGCGCCTGCGAGCTGGGATGCCCCGCGTGCGTGGGCGCATCGCTCGAGGGCGGGGACAAGGCCGCGGTGGTCCGCCTCATCGGGGCCCTGGGGACCGGCGACGCGCGGATGCCCGGGGTCGTGGGCGGCTGAGGCCCGCCATGGCCACGGCTTGGTCCTTCGCGCCGCCGCGCCGCTCCGAGGCGCGCTAGCGCCGTGGACGCCGGCGTCATCACCCGGACCGAGCGGTACGCGCGCTGGGGGGGCGAGGACCTCGCCGGCCTGGGGTCGTCGGACCCCGTGGACGCCGCCCGGCTGGCGGGCGCGGACCGGCCGGTGGATCTCTCCCGGGCGGTGTTCCTCGACATCGAGACCGCCGACGGCGGCGCCGTCTTCCTGGTGGGCCTGGGGCAGCTTGCTCCCGACGGACGCCTGCAGGTGCGCCAGCACCTGGCTCCCTCGCCCCTGGCGGAGGTGGACCTCCTCGAGGGCGTGCACGAGCGCCTTGCCCGGAGCGAGGCCCTGGTGACCTTCAACGGCCTGAGCTTCGACCTGCCCGGGCTCATGGCCCGCGCGCGGCGACAGGGGCTGGCCGTACGCCGGCCCGAGGCCGTCCACTGGGACCTCTTGCCCACCGCCCGCCGGCTCCTGGGGGAAACCTTCCCGTCCCGGGCGCTGGGGTTCCTCGAAGGCGCGCTCCTCGGCGTGCGCCGGGAGCTCGACGTGCCGTCGGCCGAGGTGCCCGCCCGCTACCGCCAGTTCCTCGCGAGCGGCGACCCCACGCTCCTCGAGCCGGTGCTGGCGCACAACGCCGCCGACGTGGCGACCATGGCCGCCCTGGCGTTGAGGTTCCTGCGCCACTACCGGGGCGAGGGGCTCGTGCGGGCCACCGACCGCTGGTCCCTGGCCCGCATCCGGGCGAAGGAGGGCCGGCTGGCGGAGGCGGACCGCCTCTTCGCCCAGGCCTGGGCCGACCTGGACCCCGTGCGCCGGGTCCGCCTCGCCCGCGAGTGGTCCCGGGTGCTGTGGCGCCTGGGCGAGCCCCGGCGCCGGCGCGAACTCCTCGAGGAGCTGGCCCGGGCGCCCGGTCCCGTGGACCCGGCGGTGCTCGTGGCCATCGCCAAGGACGCGGAACACCGCGAGCGGGACCTTGCCCGGGCCCTGGCGGCGGCGAGCCGCGCCCGGCAGCTTTTGCTCCTTCGCTCCCGCCTCGCGGGCCGGCCCCCGGACCCTCGGCAGCTTGACGCCGTCGACCACCGCATCGCCCGCCTGACGGGGCGCCTCGTCCCGAGCCCGCCTAAACGAAGCGGCGGCGCATAAGCTCATCGCCGGGAGGCGATGGACGGTGCGCTGGGGAGCCGGGGCGCTGGGCCTCGGGGTGATGCTGGCGGGGGCGCTGGCGGCGGGAGCCGCGGGGCTGGCCCCCGCCACGGCGGCGCCGGGGCCGCTGCGCACCGTGGCCACCGACCAGAAGGTGATCGCCCTGACGTTCGACTGGAGCTGGGGGACGGTGATGGGGCCCAAGGTGCTGGCGATCCTGGAGCGCGAACGGGTGCCCGCCACCTTTTTCCTCTCCGGCCCCTGGGCGCTGCGCCACCCCGAGCTGGTCGGCGCGGTGCGTCGGGGCGGATTCGAGATCGAGAGCCACGGCCAGGCGCACGTGAACTTCTCGGGCCTCTCCCGGGAGGGCGTGGCACGCAACATCCAGGCGGCAGGGGCCATCCTGCGGGAGGTGGCCGGGGTGACGCCTCGGTTCATCCGCCCGCCCAACGGCGACTGGAGCCGCGCGAGCCTGGAGGTGGCCCACAGCCTGGGCTACCGCATCGTCCTGTGGGGAACCGACTCGCTGGACTGGATGAATCCCGGGGTCGACGCCATCGTCAAGCGGGTGTTGGCCAGGGCCCACCCCGGCGACATCGTGCTCCTGCACAGCAGCGACACCTGCAAGGAGACCGACCGGGCCCTGCCCGCCATCATCGCGGGACTGCGTCAGCGCGGCTACCGCTTCGTGACGCTCGCGCAACTGCTCAGCCTCGCAGGCCCGGCGGCCCCGTGACCTAGCCGGCCGCGGCCGCCCGGCGCCGGCCTCGTAGCGCCAGGTAGACGCCGAGGAACACGAGGGACACGAAGACCCCGAGCCCGAGCGGCAGGATCTGGCGCGGCGCCAGCGGCGCCGTGGCGATGATGGCCACGAGCAGGGCCACCTCGAACCACGACAGGTAGGGGTGCAGCGGGAGGAGAAACCGGGGGCGCCGCCCTGCGGCCAGGATGTGGCGCCGGTAGTAGATCTGGGTGACGACGATGAGGATCCAGACGAAGATCGCCTGAAAGCCTGTGGCGGTCACGAGGTACAGGTACGCGGTCTTGGGCAGGAAGTACGCCAGCACGCTCACCAGTGCCAGGGCCGCGCCGGTGACGGCGTTGGCGGTGCGCGGGACCCCCCCCGACACCCGCCCCAGCCTTCTGGGAGCGTCCCCCGCCCGGGCCAGGGAGCTGAGCACGCGGTCGGTGGCGAACAGCCCCGCGTTCATGGCGGAGAGCACCGCGAACAGGATGACCACGTTCATCACGTCGGCGAGCCACGGGAAGGGCAGCGTGTGCAGGGCCGAGATGAAGGGGCTCTTGGTGTGGGCGGGGACCCGGTTCCACACCGTCAGGCCCACGATCCCCAGGGCGCTGGCGGTGTAGATGAGGTAGACCGTGCCCACGGTGGCCAGGATCGAGGGGCCCATGGTCCGCTCGGGCCGCCGGATCGAGGGCGAGGCCAGCCCCAGCACCCCGGTGCCCGCCATGGAGAACATCACCAGGATCATGGCGGCGCCGACCCCGCGGACGCCGTGGGGGAAGAAGCCGCCGGCCCGGGTGAAGACGCCGAGCCCCGTCCCCGCCGGTCCCCGGTGCCCGATGACGCCGAAGATCGCCAGGGCGGCCACCGCGACGAAGCCCAGGGTGGCCAGCACCTTCACCGCCGACATGGTGGATTCGACCTCGCCGAAGCCCTTCACGGCGAGGAAGTTGATGCCGATGATGAACAGGGAGAACCCCACCGCGAACACCCACACCGGGACGTGGGTGAACCACAGCCGGGCGAAGGTCGCCGCGGCGGTCGCCTCCGCGGCCATGTTGAGCACGCTGGAGAACCAGAAGATCCAGCCGCCCACGAAGGTGGCCCCGGGTCCGAGCACCCTGCGGGCGTACGTGAGGAAGGACCCTCGCTCGGGGTCGGCGGCGGACATCTCCGCGAGGGCCATGAGCTCGATGGCCATGGCCGTGGCGCCGATGACGTACGCCACGGCCACCGCGGGCCCCGCGTCGTGGATCGCCTGCCCGCTGGCGAGAAAGAGCCCCGAGCCGACGATGCCGCCCACGGTCATGAGCGTCACCTCGAGGACGCCCAGCTCGCGACGGGAGCCGGACCGGTGCACCCGGCCCCCCGCCGTGCCCCGACGGGTCCCGATTCCCCAGCTCTTGAGCCTGACCGGCATGCTCAGCCCCCCACGCAAGGGTGGCCGGCGGGTCAGGGATTCATGCAGCGGGGCGGGCCGTCACACCGAGGCGGCCGGCCCCTCCTCCACGTCGCCCTCGACGACAGGACCCTCGGCGGCAGCCTCGGGGCCGGGGGGCTGGGACGCCTGGCTCTTGTACAGCTGCTCCGCCAGCTTGTAGGAGGCCGTCTCCAACTGGGCGGTGGCCTTGCGGATGGCCTCCATGTCCTCGGTCTTGAGCGCGTCCTTGAGGTCGGAGATCGCCTTCTGGCAAGCGACCTTGTCGTCGTAGGCGGCCTTGTCCCCAAGCTCCCTGAGCGTCTTCTCGGTGGAGTAGATCAGTGCGTCGGCGCGGTTGCGGGTCTCCACCGCCTCGCGCCGGGCGCGGTCGGCCTCGGCGTTGCTCTCGGCCTCCTTGACCATGCGGTCGATCTCTTCCTTGCTCAGCTGCGTGGACGCGGTGATGGTGACCCGCTGTTCCTTCTGGGTCCCCAGGTCTTTGGCCGACACGTTCACGATGCCGTTGGCGTCGATGTCGAAGGTGACCTCGATCTGGGGCACGCCGCGCGGCGCCGGGGGGATCCCCTCCAGGTGGAACCGGCCCAGGGTGCGGTTCTGGGCGGCCATCTCCCGCTCCCCCTGCAGCACGTGGATCTCTACCGCGGTCTGACCGTCGGCCGCGGTGGTGAACACCTGGGTCTTGCGCGTGGGGATGGTGGTGTTGCGCTCGATGAGGCGGGTCATGACCCCGCCCATGGTCTCCAGGCCCAGCGACAGGGGGGTGACGTCGAGGAGCACGATGTCCTTGACGTCTCCGGCCAGGACCCCGCCCTGCACCGCGGCGCCCACGGCCACCACCTCGTCGGGGTTCACGCCCCGGTGGGGCTCCTTGCCGGTCAGGCGCCGGACCAGCTCCTGGATCACGGGCATGCGGGTGGATCCGCCCACCAGCACCACCTCGTTGATGTCCTTCTCGGTGAGGCCCGCGTCGCTCAGCGCCTGGCGGAACGGACCCATGCACCGCTCGGTGAGGTCCCGGGTGATCTCCTCGAAGGTGGCCCGGCTGAGCTTCATCTCCAGGTGCTTGGGGCCGGTCTGGTCCGCGGTCACGAACGGCAGGCTGATGGTGGTCTCGGGCACCTGCGACAGCTCGATCTTGGCCTTCTCGGCCGCCTCGAGGAGCCGCTGGAGGGCCTGGCGGTCCTTGCGCAGATCGATGCCCTGCTCCCGCAGAAACTCGTCCGCGATGCGGTCCACGATGCGCTGGTCGTAGTCGTCCCCGCCCAGGTGCGTGTCCCCGGCCGTGGACTTCACCTCGAACACGCCTTCGCCCACCTCGAGGATGGACACGTCGAAGGTGCCGCCCCCCAGGTCGAAGACCAGGATGGTCTCGTTGGCGGCCTTGTCCAGGCCGTAGGCCAGGGCCGCCGCCGTGGGCTCGTTGATGATGCGCAGCACCTCGAGCCCGGCGATGCGGCCCGCGTCCTTGGTGGCCTGGCGCTGGGCGTCGTTGAAGTACGCGGGCACGGTGATCACCGCCTGGCTGACGGTCTCGCCCAGGTACTTCTCCGCGTCGCCCTTGAGCTTCTGCAGGATGGCGGCGGACACCTCCTCGGGCGTGAGCTCCTTGCCGGCCGCCGGCAGCGCGATGCGCACCTCGTCGTGGGCACCGCGCTTGACCATGTAGGGCACCCGCTGGCGCTCGGACTCCACCTCCGCGTAGCGCCGCCCCATGAACCGCTTGACGGAGAACACGGTGTTCTCGGGATTGAGCACCGCCTGGCGGCGCGCGATCTGGCCCACGACCCGCTCGCCGGTCTTGGTGTAGCCCACCACCGAGGGCGTGGTGCGGCTGCCTTCGCTGTTGACGATCACCTGGGGCTGGCCCGCCTCCATGACGGCCACCACCGAGTTGGTCGTCCCCAGGTCAATTCCCAGAATCTTGGCCACGCGAGAATCCCTCCGTCCTGTGTCGACGTCTGCCCATGGGCCCTTCAGGCCGAGCGCCGCGTGTGCCGGCGACACCCGACACCGCTGGGCAGCGCCATCGCCCCAACGACCGAGCCCGGATGCCCGGCGCGGACGTTGCATGAACCCGCGCCGTCGCGGCGGTGGTCCCATCACGGTCCGCGCGCGGGTTCATTATAGGTAGATGTCCAAAATCCGGTCAAGGATGCGCAATTCGCCAGATGGTCGCCAGAAGGCTCAGCCCTCGGCGCAGAGCGGCGCTCAGGCTGCGGTCCACCGGCACGGCCGCCTGGGTGCGCAGCACCGTTCGATCCAGGACCTGGGTTCCCGCCACCAGCGCCGCGGTGCCCACGACCTCGTGACGTCGCACCGGCGCCAGGAGCTGGCGCGGCACCCACACCCGCAGCCGCACCCCGTCCGCCTGTGCGCGCGGCACGGGGGCGTCGAGCTCCCGCGCCGCGACGACGGGCACCCATGGTCGCTCGCCGTCCCGGACCCGCACCCGCACGGCGGCCGGGCGCCGCCGGACGCGGGCGAACTCCCGGAACCCCCGGTCAAAGAGGCGCACCATGTCCGCGAAGCGGTCGGGATCGTCGAGCACGACGCCAATGAGGGTCAGCTCCCCTCGGCGGGCCGCCGCCACCAGGCACCGGCCCGCCGCCGAGGTGGTCCCGGTCTTGACGCCGAGCACCCCCGGATAGGTCGCCAGCAGCCGGTTGCTGTTGTAAAGGCGCCGCACCGGTCCGCCCACCTCGCCGAAGTCGGCGGACCGCGTGGTCACGAGCTCCCGGAAGAGCGGATGGCGCAGCGCCGCCCGGGTCAAGACCGCCAGATCGTACGCGGTGGTGACATGGCCGGGAGCGGTGAGGCCGTGCGGATTGACGAAGTGGCTGGCCACGGCGCCAAGCTCCCTGGCCCGCCGGTTCATCCGCCGCACGAAGGCGGACACCGACCCGTCCGCCGCCTCGGCCAGCGCCACGGCCGCGTCGTTGCCCGACGGCAGCAGCAGCCCGCGGAGCAGGTCCAGGACGCGGTAGCGCCCGTGCGCCCTGAGGTGCGCGCTGGACCCGGGGGTGGCGGCGGCCCGCGGGCTGACCGTGACCACCCGGCCCAGGCGTCCGCGCTCGATGACGACCAGGGCCGTGAGGATCTTGGTGGTGCTCGCGGGCGGGCGGCGCTCGAAGCCGTTGTGCTCCGAAAGCACCCAGCCCGTGCGCGCGTCCATGATCAGGTAGGCGTGAGCCGAAGGGCCCTGGGCCCGGCACGTCCCCGGTGCGAGGAGCGTCCCGCCGAGGGCCACGATCACCAGCGCGCTCCGTGGGCGCAACCCGGGCATCCTCCTCGGGGAAGCATGCCGGTAGGGTGCCGCGGGCCCGAAGAACCGTATACGCCGGCGCGCCGTTCAGGGGGCGGTCACGGTCCAGGTCCACACCACGCTCGCGTTCACGTTGCCGCCCGCCGTGCCCAGCCGATGCCCGTCGATGCTCACCTGGGCCACCGGCGCGTTGCCGAACTGGACCGCCAGGAGCCGCCGGGCCGTGATCGTCACCGTGCCGCCGGTGAAGGTGTGGCTCACGACGACCCGGCCGTCGGCCACGGCGTTGATCCAGCAGCGGCCGGTGAAGGTGACCGCCATGACGATGGGACTGCGAAGGGTCCGGTACGCCACCGTGTGCGAGGCCGCGGCGATGCGCACCAGCACCGGGCGCCCGGCCGCCGCGTGGGAGACGGTGTGGCGGTGCGTGCGACGGGTGGGATGCTCGGGCCTCGGGACCGCGCTCACCTTGGGATGCGCCGTGGCGACGGACGGACGGTGGGAGCTGCCGATGGTGCCCAGCACCACCGCCACCGCCACCACCGCCACCAGGATGACCGCCAGGCAGCCCCACGTCCGCGAGGTCGCGGCCCGCCGCGACCCCCGCTGGGGGGTCGGGGCGGCGCTGGGCTTGCGGAACACGGGCGCGTCGATGCTGGGGGGCCTAGGCGCGGGCGCTGGGATGGGATCGGGCTCCACCGGCAGGAGGGCGTCCACCAGCGGTTCGGCGTCCAGGCCCAGGAACCGGGCGTACGAGCGCAGGAACCCCCGTGCGTACACCCGCCCGGGGAGAAGGTCCAGGTTCTCGGTTTCGAGCGCCTCCAGGTAGCGCTGGCGGATCTTGAGCTCCATCTGGACCTCTCTCAGGGAGAGACCGCGGGCCTCGCGCGCCTCTCTGAGCGTCCGGCCCACTTCCATGGACTCGCGCCTCCCCGCTACGGGTAGAGTCGGTACAGGAGCCTGGGAAACGCGGTGGTCTCGCGCACGTGCTCGAGACCCAGAATCCACGCCAGGGTGCGCTCGATGCCCAGGCCGAAGCCGGCGTGAGGCACCGATCCGTACCGACGAAGATCCACGTACCATTCCAGCTGCGCCGCGTCGATGCCCGCCTCGGCCATGCGCCGCGTGAGGAGTTCGACCTCCTCGATCCGGACGCTGCCGCCCGCGATCTCCCCGTACCCCTCGGGGGCCAGAAGGTCCGCGTTGAGCACGAGCTCGGGCTGGTCGGGGTCGGGCTGCATGTAGAAGGGCTTGGCCCGGGCCGGATAGCGGTGCACGAACACCGGCCGGTCGAAGGCGCGGGCGATGGCCGTCTCGTGGGGCGCGCCCAGGTCCTCGCCCCACGCCAGCTCGAGCCCCTGCGCACGCAGCAGGCGAAGGGCCTCGTCGTAGCTCAGCCGCGGGAAGGGTGCCGTCACCCGGGCCAGCGCCTCAGGGTCACGGCCCACCCGGGCGAGCTCCTCGGCGCACGCCGCCACGACCCGCTCCACCACGTGGACCACCAGGGCCTCCTGGACCTCGAGATTCTCCTCGAATCCGGCGAAGGCCATCTCCGGCTCCACCATCCAGAACTCCTGCAGGTGACGGCGGGTCTTGGACCGCTCCGCCCGGAACGCGGGGCCGAAGCAGTACACCCGGCCCAGGGCGGCGATCGCCGCCTCGTTGTAGAGCTGGCCGCTCTGGCTCAGGAAGGCCGGCTGGTCGAAGTAACGCGTCTCGAAGAGCTGGCTCGTCCCCTCGCAGGCCGTGTGGGTGAGCACGGGCGCCGTGACCTCGACGAAGCCCCGGGCGTCGAGAAACTCCCGCACCGCCCGCATCAGCGCGGCGCGCACCCTGAGGATCGCCGCCTGCCGCGGCGATCGGATCCACAGGTGGCGGTGGTCCATGAGGAAGTCGACTCCGTGCTCCTTGGGCGTGATGGGATACCCCGCGGTCCGGTGCACGGGCACAAGCTCCTGGACCACGAGCTCCACCCCGCCCGGTGCCCGCTCGTCCCGGCGCACGGGGCCCACGACCCGCAGCGAGGTCTCCAGCCCCAGCTCCCCCGACACGTCCCACACCTCGGGGGCGAGTGCCTCCCGCCGAGCCACGCACTGCACGACGCCGGTGCCGTCGCGGACCTCGAGGAACCGGACCCGGCCGCCCTCGCGCCGGTGGTGGAGCCAGCCCGCCACCGAGACCACCTGACCCGCCGCCGCCGACAGCTCCCTGATGCGGACCACCCGGGACGCCCCCCTTGCCGGTCCATTATATCAATATCCACCGGCGGCCACGAGGGAATGACATCACCGGGCCTCACGCCCGCCCATACGATGTCGGGGGAGAAAGGCAGGAGGCACAACCGTGCGCCGCTGGAACAAGGAAGCCCCGGGTCCCCTTGCCGCCGAAGCCCGATCCCGGCCGCTGCCGGTGATCATCGGGGCGCCGGGGGGGCTCGACGTGCCCCTGAGCGATCCTCGTCCCCGGCGCCTCGCGTGCATCGGCGCCGTCGCCGCCCGGGTGACCCCGCAGGAGCTCGCGCGGCTGCGCGCGTCCCCGGCGGTCGCGGGGCTGTGGCCCGACCGGCTGGTGGCCGCCGCCAACGTGCCCCATGGCGCGGTGCGGCCGGTGCACCTCTCCCCCGGGGCCGGCGGGGGCGAGGGGATCACGGTGGCCATGCTGGACTCGGGGGTGGACCCCCATCCCGCGGTGGCCGACCGCCTGCGGGCCTTTCACGACCTCGTGGCCGGGCGCGACGAACCCTATGACGACTACGGGCACGGCACGCATCTCGCCGGGATCATCTGCGCCCGCCCCGGGGCCGCGAAGGCGCCGGGGCTCGCGCCCGCCGCCTCGATCCTGGCGATCAAGGTCCTCAACCGCGAGGGCGTCGGCCGGGAGTCCACCATCATCGAGGGCATCGACCGGGTCCTCGCGGAGCACCGCACGTCCCCCGTGGCGGTGCTCAACGTCTCCCTGGGCGGCCTCGCGGAGGGGTCGTGGGTCACCGACCCCCTGTGCCGCGCGGTCTGCGTGGCCTGGGAGGCGGGGATCGTGGTGGTGGCCACCGCCGGCAACGAGGGCGGCCGCGGACCCGCCACCATCCGCACCCCAGGCACCTGCCCCGCCTGCATCACCGTGGGAGCCCTGGGCCCCGGGGGCCGGGTGGCTCCGTTCTCCAGCCGCGGCCCTTCCCCGGACGGACTGGTGAAGCCGGATCTCGTGGCCCCGGGCGTGGGAATCGTCTCCCTGCGGGTCCAGGGCTCCTTCCTCGACGAGTTGTATCCCCACCACCGGCTGGACACCGGCGGCTTCGCGCAGACCGGCTCCAGCGTGGCCACCGCGGTGGTGAGCGCCGCGGTGGCCGTGTTCCTGTCGCGTCACCGTGGCGCGCGGCCGGGCGAGGTGAAGCTGAGGCTCCACGAGACGGCCACCGCGCTCGACGAGCGCCCGTGGGTCCAGGGCTTCGGACGCCTGAATCTCGGGGCGTTCCTGGGCGGCCGCGGTGAGGGGTGCGCACCGAGTCCACAGCTCGCGGCGCTGCAGAGCCGGCTGCACCTTCTGGGATACCGCCGCTCCTCGCCCGCGACCGGCGTGAACGACCCGGAGCTGCGCTCCGCGCTGGAGCGCTACCGCGCGG